>CAZFFW010000019.1:0-49564 GCA_964518125.1 uncultured Porifericola sp. | reverse complement strand
ATCAGCCAACCGACCTCAAAACATAAAACGCCATTGGCTCAGAAGCCAGAGCTGCTAAGTTATTTGAGACGGGTTTATTTATCGTGCGCTAAATGATGTACTGCAAGCATATTCAGCCTATTTTTGTACCTGGAAATAATGATCATGACGAAGAAAAGAGAAAGTTTTAAAAGTTCACCCAAGAGATTTCACCCCCGGGGACTGGAGATTTTGTACGAAGATTACGACATCCTGGTAGTAAACAAATCCAGCGGCCTGCTGACAATCGGTACCGACCAGGAAAAAGAGAAAACTGCACACTACCTGCTCAACGAATACGTCAGGAAAGGGAATCCCAAATCCAAAAACCGCATATTTGTAGTGCATCGGCTTGACAGGGATACTTCCGGTGTCCTGGTTTTTGCCAAAGACATGAAATCCAAGCAGTACCTGCAGGACCATTGGCAGGATTTTGACAAAACCTATTTTGCCGTGGTTCATGGCATTTTAAAAGAAAAGGAAGGGCAGCTGAGTTCTCAGCTCAGGGAAAATAAAGCGCACCGGGTGTATTCAACGGATGATGAGGAGGAAGGTAAAGCCGCGCTTACGGCTTATAAAGTGATTCGGGAATCGGATAAATACAGCCTGTTAGAAATCAAGCTGCTCACCGGCCGAAAGAACCAGATCAGGGTGCATTTTGCAGACCTGGGGCATCCGGTAGTAGGCGACAGCGTATATGGCAAAAAGGGCGGCGGTAGGATGGCCCTCCATTCTGCATCACTCAGCTTAACGCACCCTTTTACACAGGAAAAACTGGATTTTAAGAAAGACACACCGGCTCACTTCAAAACCCTGCTTAAACACTGAGAAATTTAGCAGCCAATCTGAAGCTTAGAAAATGAACATCGGCAGCTACACCTTTCCATCGGTCAAAAGCTTACTATTCCTCAGTATGCTGCTGCTATGCAGTGCTTTTCGGGCGCCGGAACATGCCCTCTACCTCTCTGTAAGCGAGGTCAAACTGCAGCCGGTGGGAATATCCACCATACGGATCAAAGTTTTTTCGGACGACCTGCAGAATGCTATCCGCAATTACAGCTCAGCCTATCAGCACGATGGTCTGCAGGAGTTTTTTGAGAAAAACGAGCGTTTGATCATGCAGTATTTTCAGAAGCATTTACAGCTGAGCATTAACGGCAAACCGGTGCGCTATTCGTACCAGGAACACAGCGTGGAACAGGACGCCCATTTTATCACCTACCGCTTCAGCTGGGAGGGCGAAGCGACGAAAATTAGCATGGAGGCTGACTTCTTCATGGAGCTTTTTCCTACCCAGACCAACATTATCAAGGTACAGCAGCAGGATGAGCAGTTTTACTTCAAGTTTACCCATCCTGCCGGGCCCCAGGAGTTTACATGGTCTCGTTGAAGAGGTCCAGCAGTATGCCGGTAGTCACATTGACGCCGGTTTCTATGGATGCTTCCGGCTCAGGGTAGTAGAAGGGTGAATGCAATCCGGGTAGTTCGTTATTGTCAATTTTTTCCTGGGAGACTGTGCCCAGCCAGAAAAGAACAGTAGGCACATCATGCTCGGTGCTGCCGTAGCGGGCAAAATCTTCACCCACCAACTGGGGCTCAGTATTGACGACATTATCCTTGCCAAGGGTTTTGGTGGCAGATGCGACAATTCTCTGCGTCAGTTCGCTGTCATTAAAATTAGCCGGGGTAAATGTTTCCGGTATATGCACGACCGGCCACTTTTCTTCCGGCAGGCCTGCTGCCATGGCTATGCCATTGCAGATTTCTTTAATTCTTTTGTGGATCAGCAGGCGCACATCTTCTTTGAAGGTTCTGACCGTCAGCCGCAGCTTCACCTCATCAGGAATGATATTACCGACTGTACCGCCCTGTATGGCTCCCACAGTGATGACCGCATCATCTATCGGCTTGACATTGCGGCTGACGATGGTCTGCAGTTCCATCACAATCATACTGCTGATCACCACCGGGTCTACCGACATATGGGGAGAAGCACCGTGGGCACCCACGCCAAATACGTCAATATTGATCATTTCGGCATTGGCCATGGTGTAGCCATCCGATACGCCTATCATCCCTGCTTTGATAGTAGGGTTGCTGTGCAGGCCGATGCCGTAATCTGGCACCCCAAATTTTTCGTATAAGCCAGCGTCCAGCATCAGTTTGGCTCCCGCGCCAATCTCTTCGGCCGGCTGCCCGATCAGCATCAGGGTGCCTTTCCACTGGTTTTTATGCTGCGCCATCGCCCGGGCAGTTCCCAGCCAGGTAGTCATATGCACATCGTGGCCGCAGGAGTGCATGGTACCAACCTCGTTTCCATTCAGCGTGGTGGTCAACTGGCTGGTGTAGGGCAGATTGGTTTTTTCGTACATGGGCAGGGCATCCATATCAGTACGGTACAGGAGGGTAGGGCCTTCGCCATTTTTGAGGATGCCCACAATGCCGTAGCCGCCGAAGTTTTCAGTGACTTCAAACCCGACTTTCCTAAGCTCAGCAGCCAGGGCCTGAGAGGTTTTCTCTTCTTTCAGGGAAATCTCGGGATGCCTATGTCTTTCCTTATAAAACTCCACCAGGTAAGGCAGGTCATCGGCTATCCATTGCTGTAGCTTTATGGGTTTGTCGCTTGATACCAGGAAGAAGGCAGTTATCAGGAGGCTAAGGGTAGCTATTTTTTTCATTACGCTTGTGTCATTAAACAGAGAGGTAAGTTAGCAAATTTTTTCCATACCTGCCCTGCTACGTACATCAGCAGAAGTGTTTGCTGTTTTATATGAGGATATTACCAAAGCCTACCTTATTTCCAGCCATGCTTTTTAAAATATGTCTCTTTACTTTAGGGTTATCAAAAGGAAATTATTTATAGCATAAATACATAGGTAATAATGTTGATAAGAATGTAAAGATTTTTACGTATACGTGGCCAAAACTAAATAAGTGCAGTGTTATTGTGTTCTGATTATTACACAAAATGCATAAAAATAAGCATTGGAATTTAGGATTAAAACCGAAGAAAATCTAAATAAGTATAAGAACAAATGAAAATATGTAAATTCGTTATATATTTCAGGATTGGCTTTTGGAAAGTCGATTAATTTTGAGTGTAGTCGGCAGTGATGCATGTACATTGCCCGAAAAACAGCCTTACCCATGGAAGCAAAAGAGGGTGCTGATGAGCGCTTTGTGAAAGAGTTGAAGAGGATCATTGAAGAGCATATTGATGATCATGAGTTTACTGTAGAAGACATTTGTCGTGAGGTAGCGTTAAGCAGATCCCAGCTCTACCGAAGGATCAAAGCGGCTACCGGCCTTTCTTTATCCTTATTTGTGCGCAAGCTAAGATTGCAGAAAGGTAGCGAATTACTGGAAAATACCCCCCTGACAATTGCCGAAGTGTCATATAGATGCGGTATTTCCAGTCCTCAGAATTTCACCCGTTATTTTACAGCCGAATTTGGTTGTACCCCCAGCGAATACCGTAAAAGGAAGCGCGCTCAGTCCGAAGAAAGCTTAGAGCAGGTTCCCGAAAAAATACCAACTGACCCTGCGCCTCAGGATACGGTAGATTTACCAACTCCCTCTCCGATAGCTACTTCCCGGAAAATACTGCCCGGACAGGTAGTACTGCTGCTTGCTATTACCATTGTCCTGATTACCGGCCTGATCGCTTTTTTCTGGCAGCCCGAGAAAAAGCCAAAGGCTGATGGCAATGAGCAGGTTGTCTCGGTAGCTGTCATACCTTTCAAGAACTACAGCGATGTCAGTGATGATTTCCTGGGCAATGGAGTAGTGGAAGATGTGCTTACCCATCTGACGAAGTTTAAGAACCTCAGGGTAATCTCCAGGACTTCCAGTGAACGGTACCGGGATTCAGAAAAAAGCATACCGCAGATCGGAGAAGAACTGGGTGCACAGTATGTGCTGGAAGGAAGTATACGGCAGGCTGATGGCAAGATCAGGGTAACGGCTCAACTGATAGAGGCAGCTTTGGACAGCCATGTGTGGGCCAGAAATTATGATCGTCCTACGGGTAATGTCATGGATATTCAGGGCGAGATCGCTTTGGATATCGCCCGCTCACTAGATCAGGAAATAAAGCCGGCAGTGGAGGAGTCTATCACAAGCTTACCTACTGAAAATGCGGAAGCCTATCAGGCCTTGCTGCGGGGGCGTCATCTGCTGAGAACCCGCCAGAAAGATGCGATGGAATCAAGTATTGAGGAGTTTGACCGGGCACTGGCCCTGGACCCTTATTTTTCTGAGGCCTATGCCGGTAAAGCAGCGGCCTATTACCTCTTGCGTGATGTTTACTTTGAGCAGGTCAGGGCAGCGCAATATTTAAAACTGGCTGAAGAGAATGCCCGGCTGGCGATTGGGGAGGACAACGGTAATGCCCAGGCTTTTGCCTACCTGGGTTTGATATACCAGGCGCAGTACAACTGGGCCGCCGCCGCTTCCACTTTTGAGATAGCCCTTGCCCTGAACCCATCCGATGCGCTGATCAACTACTGGTATGGAAATGTGTTCAGAATCATGGGAAAGGATGAGGAAGCACTAAAGTACCATGCTATTGCCAATGAACAGGATCCGCTCTACCCAGTGATCAACGCAGGTTACACCTATACCTGTGCCCTGACCGGCCGGCATCAACTGGCTGAACAGCTTCTGGATGAATGGCAGCCTGTTTTTGAACGTTCATTCCTGCACGAAATGGTGAGGGGCTACAATCTGCTGTTACAGGAAAAATACGAGCAGGCCCTGCCTTACCTGGATCGTAGCCTTGACTACAATCCGGATTTTGCCGTCACCAGGATCGGGAAAATTTACTGCCTGGGCAAACTAGGGAGACGCTCGGAGGTGGATGCTTATATTGATACCCTACAAGCCAGCCAGCCTAATGATCAGCTGAGAGCTGTGCTGGCCTGGCTGAGTATTGGTGAAGAAGAAAAGGCAGTTGAATCGCTCAGGCAGGCCGCAGATATGGGTCGTATTGATACGGATATTCTGCAGGACCCCAGGTACGAACCCATCATCCGTCATCCGATTGTCCTCCAGGTATTACGGGAATATAGGCTGTACCAATACCTCCCCACGATTCAGTAAAAACCTGCTGGCTCGCTAAAATCCTGCCTGATAGCGGTTTTTGCAACAATATACCAAGCTCATGCAACAATATGACAAGTTTTTGGCTGAATGAACGAAGTGTTTTCATGGGGTAAATGATAAAATTGCATCAGTATTAGTTGAAAATTTATGTAGCAACGCTTATGCACGTTTATAACGAAAATAAAGATTTACCGTAGTGCTTTTATCTAACTCCTGATTGCCTGCGGCCAGCGTATAACAGTCATCTACAGAAGTTTTTCTGGAAGATACCAGGGTGATGATCACCAACATCTGGAAACTTCCCGAGGGACACTGTCTTATTCCGGAAAGAGGTGCGACTGTTTATGATAATCGGATGGTGAAACCCATCGGAATGGTCTAATGACAGGCAATTGAGCATCCGAACGATCTGTAACCTTTTGTTTGCCTATAAGCACCAATAGGCGATCAACAGCAGGCTTCCGGTACCAAAGATTTTATTAAGTGCTTCCGTTTGTACAGAAAACTACCCCTTGCTAAGGGGTAGTATTTTCTCCGACTTAAAAAGGACTTGACTGACAGTACAACTCGGAAAAACGGCACTTTAAGGAATAATACTACACCTTGCTATTCAAAATAAGCATTTAGTTAATTAAAACAGGAAAACCGCTCTCTACTGGAGGTCGGTTTTTTTTACATAACTGGCAGGGGAAGCTAACGCCAACCTGAGTTTCCCCGGCAGATATCCGGCTGTGCAGTAAAATATGGTCCGGCGTGAGCAGGGCAGAATAGGATTCTGTGAAGTTTTTGAATCTCTGGGGAGCGATAATTTTGTATTCTATGAATATTGTTAAAATTTTGTAACTATTACCCTAATATTGCCGTAAATATTATTGTATTTTTAATTATCACAACAAATATTAAAAATCATTAATTGTAAAACGCAAGTTAAGTAGTTGTCTTCCGATAGCTTTACCACTTGCAGTTCACGTCACAGTCAGATACAAAACCTGGCTGTCACCTAAATTTATAAACCATGGAAACGATATTTCACATTTTTAGCTTCCTTTCCAAGATCAAGTTGATCTCTGTCCTGGCAGCTATCTATCGTGACTTCTTTGGTTTATGTCCTCCCCTCAGAGCCGGGCATTAGTATCTGATAGCTGATACCTATTCTTTTATATGTTTCCCGACATTATTGTCGCAGCTGGTATTATTTCAGCATAGGAAACTGCTCGTATCAGCAGATTAGATCCCTATTCCCAACTTCTTACATGCTACACTGAATTTGTCATTTTGCTATCCTGCGGGAAAATCCTCTGTTTTTTCCTGATTCGGGCGTAGCCATTTCCGGGCATTTTCAGCGGTATTTCTTATTCCATTTTCTAAACAATCGGGTGATATCACCGGCCCATAACCAGGACCTAACAGGATCTGGCGTCCGGCACCTTATTTTCTAAATTTTTACAAACATGCGCGCTCATTTACCCCATATATTCCGTTCAGCCCTGATAGCCGTTGTTTTACTGATGGTTAGCCTCACCGTAGACGGTGCGTTTAACTCCAAGATTTTCCGGCTGCTCCATGATGCCTCCTATACAGAAGTGAGGTTCAGGCTGCAGGATAACCTGATCATTATCCCGGTTACGGTAAACGACACCGAAGAAATGAGCTTTATCCTGGATACTGGTACAGACTCACCTGTGATCCTCAATAGCAGGTACATTCATGAACTGGACCTGCCGCTGGGCAGGGACATTAATTTTCAGGGAGCTGGTATGAAAAACGGATGCAGAGGAAAGGCCATTTCTTCCATGAGCCTGCAGATAGCCGATGCTTATGCGGATCATATCGGGGGTGTGGTCCTGCACAACAATCCTCTGATGCACCTGAGGGTAGGCGGCATTAAAATCCATGGGGTACTGGGTGCGAGTCTGTTCAATAGTTTTGCCGTTGAAATTGATTACCAGGCCCTTACCTTGAGGTTGCATGATAACCAGCATTTTCTTTCGGATGACACTTTCTCTGCCCACCAGATGCTGATGTCGTGCAGCCGCCCGATCCTGAAAAGTGTGCTGGAAATGAACGACCGTCAGTACGAACTAAGCCTGATGATAGATACCGGCTTCAACGATGAGATGATCATTTACGACCATACCATCTTTGACTACACCCACTCCTCTGTCACAGAGATCGGAAGAGGCTATAGTGGTAAGGTAAAAGCAAGTTCAGCCAGTATGGATGCTGTGCTGCTGGCAGGGCAGCACCTGGCCGATGTCCAAACTTATTTCCCTGCTGCCCAGGCCTACAAGGCGGTACTGAGAGAGATCAATGACCGGGATGGCACCATAGGTAACGGACTGCTGAAGCAATACTGCATCGTGCTGGACTATGCGGCCGAAACCCTCTACATCAGGGAAGATGGCGACAGTAGATCCAGGTTTGGTGGGTACTTTGCCGAGGATATCAAATAAAGCAGTCAGTTTCAGCCAGCCGATCAAAGTCTTATAAATTTTCGTAAGTAGCTTCCATTTGAACAGAAAACTGCTCCTCTTTGAGGGGCAGTTTTTTTTATTTGATGTCTGTAATCCTGCAATTGGCGAAAAGAAAATCCCGTTATAGATTGGCTGAAAAGGGTGATTTCGCACGTTGATAAAAACCAAGAGCTTGATGTTTTTTACAGAATCTGTTTATCTTGGCAGGATGAATAAAGTTGTATATGATAACCTAAAACTAAAATGAAAGATAAAAAACAAGCTGCAGAGACAGCCCTCTCCCGACGTAATTTTGTCAAAGGCAGTGCCCTTTCTGCTGCCGGCTTTATGATCGTGCCGCGCCACGTGCTGGGCGGCCCTGGTTTTGTGGCTCCGAGCGACAAAGTCAATATAGGCATCATAGGAGCAGGCGGTAAGGGCAAACAAAACACAACTGAGTTTCTCAAATTTGATGATGTGCAGGTGACCGCCGTGGCTGATCCCGCTTACTACTGGAATCTGGCAGAGTTTTACTATCGTTCAGAGGCAGGGCGTGGCCCGGTGGTAGAAATGATAGAGGACCATTATGCCAGCGCCACACCAAATTTTAAGGTGGCCGAATATATAGACTTTCGTGAAATGCTGGACAAGGAAAAATCGCTGGATGCGATTGTCTGTTCCACACCCGACCATACCCATGCTTTTGTGACGCTACAGGGCCTTCGTGCCGGCAAGCATGTTTACTGCGAAAAGCCGCTGACCCATAACATCTGGGAAGCCCGTGAAGTAGCCCGCGTAGCCCGCGAAAGCGGCCTGGCCACACAAATGGGAAATAGTGGGCACAGTGCCGACGGTATCCGGGAAACGGTTGAGTATCTCCGTGCCGGAGCCATTGGCAAAGTACGGGAAGCACATGCCTGGGTACCCGCAGGTCGGTGGATTCCCGGTCTGGAGGGACTTCCGCAGGGTAGCACCCCGAAGCCTGTCGGTTTTGACTGGGACCTCTGGCTCGGCCCCCGCAATGAACATCCTTTCCACGAGCATTACGTGCCGGTAAAATGGCGTGATTTCTGGGATTTTGGCTGCGGAGCGCTGGGTGATTTTGGCTGTCACGATATGGATGCCGCTACCTGGGCTTTTCACCTGAAAGCACCCAAAACGGTGCAGATATTCCCGGCTGGTTACAGCGATTCAGAGATAGCCCCTTATGGAGAAATCGGCTACTACGAATTTGAAGAAAAGGAAGATCAGCAGCCGCTGAAGCTCCACTGGTATTCGGGTGGCCTGCGTCCCGATCTGCACGAAGCGCTACCCGAAGGCTATGCCTACGGACGCAGAGCATCCATGTTTGTCGGGGATAAGGGAATCATCATCAACGACGGAAACAACCGGGCACCGGAGATCTATCCTGAAAGCCGCCGGGAGTCATTCAAAGCGCCTAAGCAGGAGATTCCTCGCTCCAACGGTCATTTCCGCGACTGGGTGGATGCTATCAAAGGAGGCAGTCCTGCGAGTTCCAATTTTGAATATGGTGCCCGCCTGACTGAGATCACCCTGCTGGGCGTGCTCTCACTCCGCCTGGGAGGCAAACGCATAGAATGGGACTACGAGAATATGAAAGTGAAAGGTGTGCCTGAAGCCGATCAGTACATCAGGGAAGAAGTGCGGAAGGGCTGGGAAATGGCCTGATACAAAACAGGAGGCTTGCCCCTGGTGAGCCTCTTTTTTATCTGAAAGTGAACATCTACTGTCCGCTTCGGGACACCTCCCCAGGTAATAACTATGTCTAAATTATTGAAATATAGATAGTTATAAAGATGGTAAGGGCTTTGTAGTAAAAAATGTAAATAAAGTTGTCTATGAAAACCCTGATCGCTTTTCTGCTTTGGTGTATACTGCTTGTACTCTGTTGGCCACTGGCCCTGGTCATGATCATACTTTTTCCGATCGTATGGCTGATACTCTTGCCTTTCAGGATTGTGGGGCTGAGTTTATCGTTGTTATTTGACCTGGTGCGCTCTGTTCTTCTTTTCCCTTTCAGAGTACTGAAGTCCGGAAATTAATGAAACACCCCTAGCGAGCCTGACATTTCGGTATAATTGCTGATTTATAGAAATTCATTTGCCAATCATCCTCCTTATCCTTGAAGTTGACATATAGTTTACGTATATTTTATACGAAGCTGCTGGTTTTAGCCTGGGTATTCAGATATTTTTAAGCGAAATATTCAGGTAAAAAGCCAGCGGAGAGCCACCAGTAATGTAGCACTACCCAACCACTGATTAAACACTGGTGCTTTATGAAAACCTTACCTCCTCTGGATCGTCGTATGTATGTCATAGGGGTTACACTTCTCCTTTTGTTAACTCTTTTTGGTTATTATTTCTGGATCTATTTACCCAATCAGGAAAACCTGCTGATTTCCAAAAGAATCAGGGCACTGCACAGGATGGCGCAGAATTTTGAGGGTAAATACCAGGTTTACCAGAAAAATGCAGATAATATTTTCCTCAAGAAAGAATTTAAGGAAATTGATAGCCTGATCAGGGTGAACAAAGTTTGGCTGGACTCTTTGCGTACCATCACACATATGCCGGATCAGGCACTTTGTATACAGAAGGAGCATCTGGAACCCAATCAGCGTAAGATCAATGACCGCCGCAAAAGACTGTATAAGGACGCGATCAACCGGGATTTCAGGTTAATCCTGCAACAGGAATTGAAGCCATCCCACAAGCAGAACAGCATTACTTATGCATACCAGCGTCCTGGGGACAGCCTGGTCCACCTCATGCTAGCCACTGATATAGAGAGCTTTTTTGGTCCGTTGGAGCGTTCTGAGAGTTTTGACAGCTACATTATTTTTAAAGATAAGCAGGTGGTTTATCAGACATTGGCAGGCGGGGTGATCCTTATTCCGGAGCAGGCGTTTGGCACAGAAGAGCAGGTGGTTGATACAGATAGGGCGTCCGAAGGCCGGCTCAAACGGTATAATCTGAACGAGCAAAAACCCGAAGTATTTGAGTCTGGTCTAAATGTCAAATTGGCCTCACAGGATTACAAGTTATTCTCAAGCCGCTTAAGTGCTTCCTCTGATGCAGTGTGGACAATTTATGCTTTTATCGGGCAGGAAAGGTTCAACAACGAAAAACAGAAAGTTCCTTTTTTCCTCTTACTTTTCCTCTCACTCGGGCTGTTATGCCTGATTTTTGCCCTGCCATTCATTAAGCTACTGCTGATCAGCCATATAGAGCGACTGCACAGCCGGGATGTGGTCCTGTCAATTTCTTCCTTTGTGATCTGTACAGCCATACTGGTGCTCAGCATTACTGTGATGATGACCTACCAGGATCAGCGAGGTCTGATTGATGACCGGCTTTCCGTGCTGGCCGATTCCCTGGAAAGTGGAGTCTATCAGGAAATCATCCAGACCCAGGCCCTGTTTGACGCCTATGAAGCAGGGATGTACGCGCCTCCGCCATCCCCTCAGGGCAGGGCAGAGCAGTCCTTCAACGATATAGACATCTTTACCGACCACCATCTGCGAAAAGACCTGGATAAAGATTTGCTAAAAGCACTAAGGTATTACCCTTTTCTCAAAAATCTGTACTGGATTGATGAGTCGGGCAACTTCAGGTTCCAGTTTTCTACCATCATAGATTCCAGCAGGTCATCGGTAGAGGATTTTGACTACAGAGGCAGAGCCTATGTCAGTGAAATTTTGGCAGGCAAAGGATGGTCATTCCCCGGACTGGATCAACCCATCTACCTGCAGTCTATCTCATCCTGGACTACCTCAGAGAAAGCTGCCGTCATTTCCCGTGCCGCCCAGGGAGATAGTCTCTACATCAGCAGCACGAGAGCAGAACCGGTAAATGTACTGGCAGCATCGGTACGCTTTCACGATCTGATTGATCCGCTACTGCCACCTGCCTACAGCTTTAGCATATTGGATAAGAATGGTGATGTGCTTTTCCATTCTGATAAGAACCGCAACCTGCAGGAAAATTTTCTGAAGGAGACAGACCATGACAATAGCATACGCGCATCCATGCTGAGCTACACCTCAGATTATACCGATATCAGTTACGGTGGTAAAGAGCAGCGTGCGCTCTTGCGTCCCATGGAGCATCTGCCCTGGTTTGTGGCCACCACCTACGACAAAAATTACAGTCAGTCTCCCTACCTGCAGTCTATCAGCCTGACGGTGGTCATCATCCTGCTGCTGGGAGCCATGTCATCTTTTTATATGTTTCTCCTGTCATTACCGCAGAGGAGAAGAACCAAGCTTAGTAAGCTGACATTTCATTACGACTGGCTATGGCCTCGGGCCCGCAATCAGGCAGGCTATGTGATGCTCATTGTGTTCCATATACTGCTGCTGCTGATTATCCTGAGTCTTTACGGCTTTCTGTCGCTGAATGTAATGCAAGTCACTGCACTCTTTCTCTACGGCATGATGGCTTCCTTTTTTAGTGGCTGGTGGCTGCTCAAGGAGCGTAAGCAGCAGACCAGCCTTGTCATTTTCCTGAGCATGCTACTTTTGACGATCATTTTTGTGGTCAACCAGCTATTGACACCTGAGATTTGGGAAAACCTGCTGATGCTGTGCGCCATCGCCATTCCTTTCGGGGCGCTGATGTATAGGCAGCAGAGGTACAGCCGCTTTTCATCGGTGAGAAAAACTTCCTCTGGAAAAAACTACAGTCTGGCTTACAACAGTATGTTATTTTCTCACCTGCTGATCAGTAGTGTTTTTTCCGTCATCTGTATCTTCAGTACTGCTAATGACCAGGAACTGCTGATCTGGAAGAAGTATGAACTTTACAAGATCAATCAGGCCCGCGAGGAGCGCAATCAGCAGATGAAAGCCCTTTACAGAGAGCGCAGGCTGAACAATCCACAGGTTAGCATTGCCAGCCTGGCAGAAAATGAAGCAGTGTATCATGGCAATCTGGGTTATCAGGAATGCAGTTGCCCAAAACTGGAGTACCTGACCGAAAACCGCCTGGATACCCTTCTGTATAACAGCCGGCCTTTTTTTACCGGCTTATTTGTGGATACCCAGGGCTTTGTGCTTCATCATGGAGAAAAAAACCATTGGAAGGCAAGCCTCTGTGACCAGCATGGCATACGACTTACTTTTCGTAATTCATCAGGGGATCATGGTACAGAAAAAGCGATGGCAACTGTGCTGCCTTTTTTCTGGAAATCGGTCATATGGAATGAATGGTATACGGTAGTAGCATTTCTGCTGCTCATCGCACTGCTGTATGGGCTGTATCGTGCAGTAAGCTACGCCACTTTCCGCTTCTTTGCCACGGATCTGTTCAATTTTATGGAGCCAATTTCTCTGGATGATGAATACCTGAGAAGCAGGTTTGCGCAAAATCATGTAAGTAGCGGGCAGGCCAACCTGCTGGTGGTCGCACTGCCTTTTGCCGGTGTCCAGCAGCTGTACGAAGGTAAAGATAATGTCCATGTCCTGAACGTCTCAGAATTTTTGGAAGAAGCTAGCCTTGAAGGTATAGACACACTGAAAGGCTCTAATGTGGTGCTGGAAAATTTCAGCTATAGCATAGATGATGTAAGCAAAAATAAGAACCGTCTCCAGTTGCTGGAAAAACTGCTGCTGCACAAAAATGTCATTACCATCATTTCCCGTTTTTCGCCCGATCAGATACTGGAAAAGTATGAGGAACAGATCGCAAAAACCACAGAGGCTGACGACAGAGAGAACCTGCTGGTACAGATCAGTAGATGGAAAGAGCTTATGTCAGGCTTTACCAAGATCTACTATTCCATCATTACTGATGCCAAAGAGCGAAAACAGCTGAAAACTGACTGTAGCCTGGAAGAAATGATCCGCTACGAGCTGAGCGTCAACAGGCGATATTTTATCCGGCTGAAGGGTTCGCTGATCAAATCCTGGGAAGAACAGATTGTACTCTCTGATACACTGAAAAGGGTAGCGAATAGTACTGATCCGGATATCAAAGAGGAGATACTGGTGAAGATACAGAGCATGGCGCAGCCTTTCTATTTTTCGCTATGGAATACCTGTTCCAAAGAAGAGAAATACCTGCTGTATGACCTGGCCATGGATGGCTTTGTCAATACCAATAATCTCAGGGTGATCAAAAAGCTGATGGAAAAAGGGCTGGTTTTTTACGATGAAGCGCTAATGGTCATGAACGAGAGCTTCCGTAACTTCATCCTCTCTACAATCAAAGAGGCCGAGTCGCTGGAAATGGAAAGAGAACTCAGGCGTAGCGGCACCTGGAGTATCTACAGCACCGTCATCCTGCTGCTGGTGCTGGGTGCCATCCTTTTTGTAGGTTTTGCCCATCGCAGCCTGGTTGACCAGTTTGTGGCGCTGCTCGCCGGTATCACCGCTGCGGTACCTTATCTGCTCCGGCTGACGGGCTTCTTCAACAGTAACACCCTGGCAAAGAATGGGTGACAAGAAAAGTATGCAATAAGGAGTTACGATCAGCTGTTTGGGTTTGACTATAGTATAAATGCAGAGATAAACGCTGAAAAATTGATATTGACTTAAAAATACGTAAATTAACTATGTACTACTAACCTACTCAATCATGCCAATACAGTTTGAAACTGTAAATTTTACGAGTGGCGACGGCTTTCGTGCCAACCTCCAACATGCTGTCAGTGAGCGGGAAACGCCCCGGGGACCGGTACTGCTGGTACATGGTGCCGGCGTGAGAGCCAACATCTTTAATCCACCCACTGAGAGAAACCTTATTCGTATGCTGATGGACGAAGGCTATGATGTGTGGCTGGAGAACTGGCGTGCCAGCATAGATTTTTCCCCGAATGAGTGGAACCTTGACCAGGCAGCCCTATATGACCATCCGGCAGCAGTAAAAAAAGTACTGGAAAAGACGGGAGCCCGATCACTCAAAGCCATTATCCACTGCCAGGGCAGTACCAGTTTCATGATTTCCTATATGCTGGGCCTGGTCCCTGAGGTAAGCCTCATCATCAGTAATGCGGTATCCCTGCATCCGGTAGTACCATCTTTTTCAGTGTTCAAACTGAAGGTTTTCGTACCAATAGTAAAACTTCTGTTCACCTACCTCAATCCTCAGTGGGGGCTGGAGGCTCCCGACCTCAAGACGAAAGTATTACGCATGCTGGTGAACCTCAGCCATCGTGAAAAGGATACCCTGGTAGGTAAGTTTGTCAGCTTTACCTATGGCGCCGGTTTCCCTGCCCTCTGGAGGCTGGAGAACCTGGATGAAGACACCAAAAACTGGATACAGCATGAATTTGCCGAAGTGCCGCTGAGCTTTTTTGACCACATCAAGAAAGCGGTGAAAAGGGGAGAACTGCTTCCGGCAGATGCCGGAAAGAAAAGTGAATCTTACCTGGACCAGCCTTTGCCGGATACGGCCCGTATTGTGCTGTTTGGCGGAGCTAAAAACCTGTGTTTTCTGCCGGAGGGCCAACAGCATACCTATGCCTACCTGGAGAAACAGCAGCCCGGCAAACATACACTCTATATCCTGAAAGATTACAGCCACCTGGATGTGTTTTTTGGAAAAAACGCCCATCGCGATGTATTTCCTATCATGCTCAAAGAACTTAACCAAAGCCTTCAACCTAAAACCTCTGAACCATGGCCTTACCCAAAAGAATCAAGCGATACCGGGACCGCTACGCGCTTGTAGACGGCATCCCTTACCAGATGCCCATTTATGCCAAAAACTCTCCGGCACTAATGGCTGGCTTTTCCTGCGACTATGAAAAAGCCGATGCCCTTCTGCCGGGAAACGAACTGCACGCCATGCGTCTGCCCAATGGCAGAGCTGTACTGCTGATCACCGTGATCAATTACGTGGACACCAGCATTGGCAAGTACATAGAATACAGCATTGGTATTGCCTGTACCCACGGGCGCAAGCCGGCACCTCCCATGCTTCCCGCCATGATGATGAAGACCTATGGCACCGGGCAGTACCTGCTGGACCTGCCGGTAAGTTCTGAAGTGTCAGTAAAAGGCGGCAAAGGTATCTGGGGGATGCCCAAGCACCAGGCCAGCCTGGACTTCAAGGTCACGGACCAGATGGTCTCCAGCCAGTACGAGAAAGATGGGCAGTTTGCCTTTCGGATTGAGATTGACCGCCCCACCTCACCCAACTTTAAGATCAATGTGGGCACGACCAACTACTGCCGTTACCGCAATATGCTGATGGCCTCCTACATTTATTTTGATTCCAAAGTAGGCATTAACCTTTTTGGTAAAGCCAACGCCCGCCTCTACATCGGTGACCATCCGAATGTATCTTATATGCGTGACCTGGATATCAACCCTGATCCCTTCTTTACCATGTTTATGCCGGAGGCTAACGGAGTATTGGACGACCACTTCCAGTGCTGGTTCATGACCTATGACGAGCCTCCTGCCGAAATGCCCGAAGGCCTGGAAACAGTGGTAGACCTGGGCCTGAGCGAGGAGTGGCTACCCGCGCCTGCCTGTACAGATTATGAACAATACCGGATAGGAAGACGAGAGCAATCGGAAAGGGAAATGGTCAATGCCTGATATGGCTAATGTATCGCACTCAATACAACTAAAAACTTATCAATCATGAAAAAACTACTGCTCGATCTTAACAATGCCTACATCTTCTTCTGTGCTTCCCTTTACCTGGGGCTTTTCTGGTCATTGCACTTCTTCTGGTTTCCTAACTACCCCAATACGCTGACCATCGACACTTACTACGATGCCATCATTCCGCAGACCGATACTGCCACCCGTTTCTTTTTTATCACCATTCCCATCATGGCGGTAGCCATTGGGATCATGCTGTATACCGAATGGAAAACCAAGCTGCGATGGGTACCTATAGCCTGGATATTTGGGCTGCTACTGCCGGTGCTGGTACAGCAGATTTTCATTGAAAATGTGAATGATGCCTTTAAAGCCGGGGTGACTGACCCTGCCCGACTGCAGGAACTGCTGACCGAATGGATGTTCCTGAACGATGTCAGGGGAGTGATCCTGACGATCATGTGGTGCATTACCATGTACTTCTTCATCGCCAAGGCCCGCATGAACAGCGAAAAAAAGGTCAGCCCCAGTTTGAACTACGAAACTGCCTGAGCCATGAAAATCAGCATACGTTTACTGGTCATCCTGATTTCGGCCGTCACCGTATTTAGCGGCATCCTGCAGGTAGTCCGGCCCGAGTTTGTTTTGGGTATAATTGGTGCCGAGACTACCGATACGGCGGCGCATTTCTTCGCCATTATCGGTATGTTCATGGCACTTTTTGGTGCCATGATGCTGCATGCAGTTTACAGTTCTTACCCCAACCAGGCGGCTATCCTCTACGCTTCGCTGCAAAAGCTGGGGGCGGCACTGGCGGTAGGTTTAGGCGTATTCAGCGGAATATTTTCTTTTATGGCAATAGGTGTTGCGGCCTTTGACCTTTTCTCCGGGCTGCTATTTCTGTACTATCTGCAAAGCCAGAAAGTTTATGAAGTTTATTAGTTATTTCTTTTTCTACACTTACATAGGCCTGGTCTGCCTGGCTGGTGTCTGGGGGGCTTTCGGTTTAGCCCGCCTGGACTTTCCCCTGCTGATGGAGGCCGACCTTTCTGCCCTTTCCGGCCGGGGGGAGGTGAATGTGTTGAGCCAGTACCGTTTCCTGCGGGCACTGGAGCTGGGCTTTGGGCTGTTCGCGCTGTCTTTTACCAGAGAGATTTTCAGCCAGCGAAAATTCAACCGGCTCTTTCTGCTGATCATGGGGCTGGGCATACTGGCCAGGTTATCTTCCGTCATGTACGAGGGGCTGCCCAACTGGATGATGCTGTCTTTCATGTTCTACGAACTGGCTGGCCTCATCATCATCTATCTGTACACCCGACAAACTGCACATGCTTATGCCCACGCCTGAATTTCTGGATAAAGAACCCAAAGCTGAAGCCCGCCGCTCTCTTATCCTGGCGGGGGGAGGCGTGAGACTGGCCTACCAGGCTGGTGTGTTACAGGCCTTGAAAGAACATGCGCTTTCTTTTGCCCACGTAGACGGCACTTCCGGCGGTATTTTCAATACCGCTATGCTGGCTTCAGGTCTGAGTACCGAAGCCATGTGCGATCGCTGGCGTAAGATAAAGATCAAAAACTTTATGTCGCTGCGGCCGGCCCGTAACTACCTGCGTATGGCAAGTATGATGGCCTTCGGCGATGCCGATGGTATCCGGCAGAAGGTCTTTCCCGAACTGGGTATTGACCTGGAAAAGATCCGAACCAATCCGGAAATAGATGCTACTTTCAACGTTTGTAATTTTACAAATAAGACGATAGAGGCCGTACCACAGCACCAGGTAACAGAAGATCACCTCATCGCCGGCGTCTCCCTGCCGATTTTCATGCCGGCCATTAAGATACAGGACGACTGGTACAGCGATGCCGTCTGGATCAAAGACGCCAACCTTATGGAAGCAGTACGCCGAGGTGCCGAAGAGATATGGCTGGTGTGGGCCATTGGCAATACCAAAGATTACCTGCCGGGCTTCTTCAATCAGTATGTGCACATGATAGAGATGAGTGCCAATGGCGGTCTGCTGGAAGAGTATGCGCAGATCAGGGCGCTGAATGAGCGAATTCAAGCGGGAGACTCACCCTACGGGCAGCGCCGACCCATCCGGCTGCATGTGATCAGGCCGGAATATCCGCTGCCGCTTGATCCTGACCTGTTCTTTGACAAAATAGATACCGGCAGCCTGATCAACTGGGGCTATGACGATGCCCGACGTTACCTGAAGCAGCTACAGCCCGAAGGCATTGCCCTGGACGCTAATAGTACCCGAATGCAGGAAGTAGCGCATCAGCTAAGCTTCCGGCAGCGGTTCACAGGAAAGATTTCTGTAAACGGTCAGCTGCAGGAAGTAGCTTTCCATCCTTACTTCAGCTGGCGTGATCAGGAGGACGTCTCTTCTCTGAACGTGGTGTCCGGAATTTACCTGGAGAGCCTGGGGAAAGAAGTTTCTACCTACGAAAACCGGGTAAAGCTTATGAAATCGGGTAAATCTTCTTACCTTAAAATGAATGCTTTGTTTACCCACGCCGGTGCAGAATATGGGCTGGAGACAAGCCTGCAGTTGTATGCGCCCCTGGAGTGGATGCTGGGGCTGGAGTTCAAGCGCCTGGAGATCAGCATCAGTAAAGAGGGCAGGGTGATAGGAGAAGGCGTACTGGTCCAGGGAAACTGGCAGCGACTGCGGCACTGGCTCTCCAACAGCTTCAAAAATTTCAGCGGCGGGAGAGTCGGGTTCAAAAAGAAATATACTATGCTATCTAAACTATATACCTATGAAGTTTGACCGTCAACCGATGGTGCGTTGGTACAATGTAAGCCTGCTGGCCGCTACCGGCCTCAAAACGCTGGTGTCATCGCTTTTTGGGAATTTTGCCGATAAGCGGGAAATCCAGGCAGCCCTGAGTGATAAGTCTTCCTTTGACTACTCTGATAAAGATGTCTGCTGGCTGGACTACATCGCTGACCTGGGCGATGGATTTGACGCCACATATACCATGGCCCACCTGCTGGCACAGGGCAAACTGACCGTAGCCGGTGAAGATATTCCCAGGGGAAAAGTGCTGGTGATGGGCGGTGATGAAGTATATCCTACTCCCGAACTGATCGAGTACAAAAACCGCCTGCAGGGTCCATACAAGGCGGCCTTTCCCTGGAAGGATAATGACCCCGACCGTCCGCACCTGTTTGCCATTCCCGGCAACCATGACTGGTACGACGGACTGACCAATTTTATCAAACTTTTCTGCCAGGAGCGGGCTATCGGCAACTGGCTGACGCAACAGAAGCGCAGCTACTTCGCCATCAAGCTCCCGCACCGCTGCTGGCTGTGGGGGATAGATGTGCAACTGCATGCCGATATCGACCGTCCGCAGCGGGAGTATTTCACCGAAATTGCCGAAAATGAAATGCAGGAGGGAGATCATATTATCCTGTGTACGGCTGAGCCGGCCTGGATTTTTCATGCGCTACAGCGAGGCAATGATTCTTACGAAAGGCTACAGTTTTTCATTGACAAACACATTCTGCTCAAAGACCCCCGTGACCATAAAGAACCTTCCAAAAACCTGCACCTGATGGCGGTGCTTTCCGGCGACCTGCACCATTACTCCCGCTACGAGGTGGATGAGGGTAGGGGAGAACAACTGATTACAGCCGGGGGCGGCGGAGCTTTTACCCATCCTACCCACATGCTGAAAGATGAAATTGAAACCGTAAACGGACGGGCGGCCAGCCTGAAAAAAGTTTACCCTTCCCGTCAGGAGTCATGGGGCATGGCTTTCCGAAATCTGCTGTTCCCCTTTATCAACCGGGAGATGGCCATGATGCTGGGCTTTGTCTACCTGTTTATCGTCTGGTTCCTGCAGAGTATGGCTGAGGATTCGGTAACCTACGAGCTTTCCCAACTGGCCTATTCCTTTGAAAACCTGGGCGCAGTATTCCTGATCATCAACCAGGCCCTGGCCCAGAACCCGCTCAGCATCATCCTGAACCTCATTCTGATTGTGGGGATACTGGCCTTCACAGACACCGCTTTTGGCAAAGGCAAGCTCAACTGGATCGCCGGAGTGCTGCATGGTTTCGCCCATGTGATCAACCTCTACGTGCTGCTCTGGCTGTTTTCCCGGGTAAATTTCCTGATAGCTGACTGGACCGCCGTGGAAGGCATCAAAAATGCCCTCGCCGAATGGCATCTGTCTTCCCTGACCTACACCATCTTCTTTGTGGCCGAAATGATGCTCATTGGCAGTCTTTCGGCAGGCTTTATTTTCGGCCTTTACCTGCTGGCGAGTATACTGATTTTTGAATCGCATCCTACCGAGGCTTTTTCCTCTTTCCGTGGCAAAGACTTTAAAAATTTCCTGCGGATACGCATAGACCGGGATGGGGTCACCATCTATCCGATTGGTGTCAAGCATGTGGTGACCAACTGGAAAAATAAGGGAACACCGGAAAAGCCCCGCTTTGAAGGCAGTAAAGTACAGTATGACCTGATAGAACAACCTATACAACTAAAATTCAATCCTCATGAAGCGACTGTCCAACCTGTTGAGCGAGTTAAAACCAGCGTATGATGTAGTCATAGTCGGGTCCGGCTACGGTGGAAGCATCGCGGCCTCCCGCATGGCCCGCTGCGGCCTGAGCGTTTGCCTGCTGGAAAAAGGTAAAGAGTTCCTGCCGGGAGATTTTCCTGATAGTCAGGTAGAGGCGGCGAAAGAAATGCAGGTGGCCACCGGAAAAAAGCATATCGGTCCTGAAAACGGCCTGTACGAAATGGTAGTAGGCAAGGATATCAGCGTCTTTAAAGGATGCGGCCTGGGAGGCACCTCCCTGGTGAATGCCAATGTATCCATAGAGGCAGAGGAACGCGTGTTTGACGACCCCAGGTGGCCACAGGCACTGCGGAAAGACCGGCAGGGCTTGGATATGGGCATCGCCCGCGCCCGGCAGATGTTGCGGCCCACACCTTATCCTGAGCAACAAAACGGCTATCCTGTACTGGCCAAAACCGCCGCGATGCGGAAATCAGCCAAAGCAATGGGAGAGTCTTTCCAAATGCTGGATATCAATGTTAATTTCCAGGAACATCGCAACCACGTAGGAGTACAGCAGTACGCCTGCAACAACTGCGGTGACTGCGTGACCGGCTGTAACCAGGGCGCCAAGAACACCACCGCCATGAACTATCTGCCCGATGCCAAAAACCATGGAGCAGAGATTTTTACCGAAGTAGCCGTCAGGCATGTGGAAAAGCAGGAACAGGGCTGGCTGGTGTATTTTGATATGCTGGGAGCGGACCGGCACAAATTTGACGCACCACCGCTCTTTGTCAGGGCTCAGAAAGTTTTTCTGTCAGCTGGCTCGCTGGGCAGTACGGAGATACTGCTGCGCTCTGCCGCCCAGGGGCTGGAAGTCTCTGACATGCTGGGGCAGCGCTTTACCGGCAACGGCGACGTACTGGGATTTGGCTACAACTGTGACGAGTCTATCAGCGGTATGGGCAAAAGAGTGCTGAACGGTAAGCCCGGCGATGTAGGGCCCTGTATTACCTCAGCCATTGACATGCGAAAGCGGGAAAAACTGGAGGACGGCATGACCCTGGAGGAAGGCAGTATCCCATCGGGCATCGCCAAGATCGTACTGGGCTCTATCGTACATTTCAACCGCTTGTTTGGCATAGACACCGATAAGAATTTTGGTGATTTTCTGAAGGAAAAATGGCGGGAAATACAAAGTCGCGCCCAGGGACCCTATACAGGTGCCATGAATAATACGCAGGTCTACCTGGTGATGACCCACGATGATGGCAAAGGAAAAATGTCGCTCAAAGATGACCGGATTAATATAGAATGGAAAGGTGTAGGCAAGCAGGATATTTTTCAGAAGGTCGGTGAAAAACTGGAGGCGGCCACCAAAGCCCTGGGGGGTACCTTCATCAAAAACCCCACTTACAATAAGCTTCTAAATTATGACCTGGTAACTGTTCATCCTCTGGGTGGCTGTGTGATGGGTGAGGACGCAGCCAGCGGAGTGGTAGACCATAAAGGGCAGGTCTTCGATGGTAAGCAGGGCGACAAACTGTACGATGGACTTTATGTGCAGGATGGAGCCATCATTCCCCGGTCCGTAGGCACCAATCCGCTGCTGACCATCTCCGGACTGGTAGAACGTAACTGCCAGATGATTGCCCGGGAGATGGGGTTTTCACTGGATTATGCCTTCCCCGAAATTGCTGATAATCCCGAACCGCCAGCTGCAGTGGGGGTGCAGTTCACTGAGACCATGCGTGGTTATTTTTCTACCAAAGAAAAAGAGGACTACGAAAAAGGCCGGGAACTGGGCGAAAACGCATCATCCCCTTTTGAGTTTACCCTCACCATACAGATCGCAGACATTGGCCGCTTTGTGAACGAACCCGAGCATGAAGGAGGCATGATAGGGACAGTAAAAGCCCCTGCCTTATCCAAACTGCCACTAAGCGTTAGCGAAGGGTGCTTCAACCTTTTTGTGCAGGACCAGGAAGACGCCAGCCGTAAAAAGATGCTGTACCGCATGAAAATGCACAGTGTAGAAGGGAAGACCTATTACTTTGAGGGCTTCAAGGATATTCATGACGATAAAGGGCTGGATATGTGGAGCGATACCACCCAATTGTATATCACCATACATGACGGTGACTCAGAAAACTCAGCCGTATTGGGTAAAGGTAAGCTGCATATAGCCATAGCTGACTTCAGTAAACAGATGACTACCATGAAAGCCATCAGGCCCAGGAACAAAGTAGAAGGACTGAAAGCGGTAGCCCAGTTCGGTAAGCTCTTCGCCGGAGAAGTCTGGGACACTTATGCCGGGTAAGGCATTTATTCAAAAAGCCCGTTCTCCTGGGCAATTCTAATTAAGGAGGTAGTGCTTTTAACACCTGCCTTTTTTCTCATATTGCGCCGGTGTGTGTTAACGGTATTGAAAGAAAGGTTGAGGAATTCTGCTACTTCATGGCTGGTCATGCCTTGCGAAATCAACTTTAGGATCCGAAGTTCGGCGGGGGAAAAAAGATATTTTTCTTTGGACATTATTTGTTTATTGGGGTAAAATACGTGGTTTCTTTGTCTGTTTGGACCGATGATAGAAAGGGTCATATGCTGGTGCTTTTCCCAGTGAGTAATACTGGTACATTTTTCCAGGCTAAACAGGGGAGCACCCTTATGATCGTATTCCATGCAGACCATTTGCTGCAACAGGTGGATGTAGGCTCCGTCTTTTCTTTGGAGGCGGTAGTCTAGGCTGGTAGTGTAGTAGTGGCGCTCGTACTCAGGAAGTTCAGCCATATATTTATGACAGCGCTGCATGGCCAGCTGGTACGGCGATACATCTTCCGGATGCATGTGTGAGAAGAAGAAATCATCGGTAGCAGACGTGAGTTCAGATGGTTGATACTGCAGAATATGCTCTATTCGCTTCTCTACAAATACATAGCGTGACTGAGGGTAGTTGTACACAAAGTAGAATGAAGGTCCAAAGTCAAACCTTCGGATCAGGTAAGGGGTAATCATCTGCGCGTATGAGGGAGGTAGCTCAGTGCTCAAACGCTCAGGGAGTGCGTAGTCAGGTAGTTTCATGGCTAGTAAGGTTTAGCCCAGTGCTAATTTCCTAAAATTTACTACAAACTGGTGTTTATACAAATAATCTACTGCTATTTTCGGGTATGATCCTGAATTTTATTGCATTTATGTGTAAAATGACCAGCAACCAAATATAGGCTTTACAGAAAAATACTCAAAAATGACTATCGACTTTCTGACAAGTAGACATTATTCTCTAACAAGATCATCTTTTCTTCTAACAAAACAGTTTGCAATAGTGCTACAAAAATATCCTAGAATTAAATGGTGATTACCCTCTTGAGGTACTATATGCCAGTTAAAAGGGACTAAAACCAGCATCTGCCAGTATTCATTTTATAGATTTTTTTCACAGAAGAATGATCATTCCAGGCAGGCTTTGCCTTGGGCAGGGATATAGGTAATCACCAATTATACCTAGTTTTTTGCAGAAACAGCAAAAGTCAACAAGCCGTGCAGCTTATTTTTCAGACCTGATCGCCTCTGCCTGGCCTGGATAAACATCCAATAACACATTGGAAAATGGAATTGTAAACTGAAAAAAAAGCTCTTGGTACACTGAATATACTCATTTTTGAGTATTGTCATATTTCCAGCTTATAAGTATTTTGTTAAAAATTATTGTCATCCGAATGTACGGACAGTTGGCAATCAACATTAAATACCCTTTCTGAATAAGGCTTACTTATAGAATACTTATGACACAACTGCCTTTCTATCGCAACTTTAGGCTATCCCTCTATTGTTTTCTGCTCTTTTTGCTGGCAGGTTTTGATCAGTCCTACGGGCAGGCAAACGAGCTTTGGGAAGGGCCTTTTAATCGGGATGCATTTGTTGAACAAGATCCTGCCATCAGCGCAGATGGATCAAAACTGGTGTTTGTGGTTTATCGTGATGCGGCTCCCGGTTTGCGTCAGATGTTTGAATGCAACCGGCTGCCGGATGGAGGGTGGAGCCAGCCCTTCCCCATTAGTGCGGTTAATCAGCTTGCCGGGGAAGGGAGTGAACTGGGTGGTTGTTTTCTCTCTTATGATGGTAATACATTGTACTTTCATGCCCAACTGGATGACAGCCGGGGCAGCACTGACCTCTACTATGTCAATAGGAAAAGCTACGGCTGGACCGAGCCAGTCAATATGGGTGACACCATCAATGCTGCAGGAGCTGAGCGGTATCCCTCACTCGCTCCCGATGGCAGAACGCTCTATTTTGAGCAGACTGATTATTATGAGCAAATCGCTTTTTCGCAGTTACCCAAACTGATGGTTTCAGAGAGCGTCAGCGGAGAGTGGTCCAAGGCGGTTCGTCTGCCTCCGCTCCTTAACGCCTCGGCCAGCATGGCGCCCCGGATTTTACCGGATGGAAATACCCTTATTTTTTCTTCTGACGGAGGTATAAGAGGAAATCCACTTGCCCTGTTCATTAGCCAGCGACAACAGGGTGTATGGCAGTCCCCTGAGCGTTTGGCTTATCTGAATACCAGAGGTAAAGCCGCACCGGTGTCGGTGCCCGCTTCTATGGATAGCCTCATCTTCTCCAAACAGGATGGCATCATCAAAGCACCATTACAATCAGCATTTCCCCTCCGGCCTATGCACCTGCTGCTGTTGCATATAACAGATTATTTCTCAGGTGAGACTGGTCCGGCGGAAGTGCGTCTGCTGACACAGAGTGGGAGAAACTACCCGATAAATGCTGCTACAAACCCGGATGACGGTCGGCTGCTGGCGCTGTTACCGCCTGCCGAAGCTTATGATATGCACATACAAAAGCGTGGTTATGAGCCTGTATATCATCATTTTGAGTTTACCGAAGAAGGAAGTTTTGTGGAAAATTCTTTTGAGCTTTTGCCCGAAAGCGTAGACGTAAATATCAGCCTGAGAGACCTGATTACTGAAGACACATTAACCGCAGAAATGCAGCTGACTGATAGCCTGTCTCGCCCTGTTGAGGTGCAGTATGACAGCACTTCTGGTGAATATGTGGCCAAGCTCAAAATGAAAAAAAACTACAGCCTGATGGTAAACGCTGAAAATTACCAGAAGTATGAGCAAATTATCAGGATAGATTCGCTGACAAGTAGTAATGAGTTGCATTTACCCTTAATGCTGAAAAGAAGTTTTTACGATTTTACATTTCGGGTCACTGATGCTATTTATGAATTTGTGCCGGACAACGTGACTTTTGATATGATCAACCTGGAAAACGAAATGGCGCTTTACCCTTATTATGACGCTGAAACGGATGCTTTCAGGGTAGAACTTGATCATAATTCCCGTTACAAACTGCAGGTGGAGGCCTATGGCTATCAAATATATGAAGCTGAGATAGATGCTGATGCCCTTATAAGCCAGAAAGCATTTGCCCAGCAGATACGGCTTACCAAAACTGACGAGTAAACACCGTTCCCTTATGTACCTTTGTAAAATATACTATCGCTGCATCATCGTCCTGCTTATTTGTCTTTTGGTAAACAGCGCCGCAAGAAGCCAGCAATTGCTTGGTCTGAGTACCGACAATTATAACGGTATTTACAGCCTGCACCACAACCCGGCCAGTATTGCTGACGCTCCTTACAACTTTCAGTTCAATGCCTTTCTGCTAAACTATAGCATCAGTGGAGATTTTCTGTCCAATATGAAACTCTGGGGTCCCATGTACCCTATGCGCCGTCATTATCAGTCGGAAGAGCTGTATGGGGCTTCTCTGCTGAATGGCAACATCGCAGCGACCGGCGATCTGAATGTGAACAGCCTGATGATGGGGCCTTCCCTGATGATCAAACTGGGCTATTTTAGCTCCCTGGCTATCACCACCCGTGTCAGGAGCCTGATAGGGGGCGTCGGAATTCCGGCACCTCTGATGGCAGCTTACGGTGGCGATGAGCCCGAAATGAACGGGATGGGTTTCTTGGCAGATCCCTTTTTCATCAATTCACACCTTTTTTCGGAAACCGGGCTGACCTATGCCCGAACTGTTTTTTCCGGGGAAATGCATTTCCTGAAAGCAGGTATTAGCCTGAAAAAAGTAAATGGTCTTCGGTTCAGTTACCTGGAGGTGGATAATTTGAACTACGATGTATCTTCTGACAGAATTTCGGTAAACAGTATGGATTACCGCTATGCCAGCAGTGGGGCAGTACTGGAAGATATGGGCGTAATGCAGCTTTTCTTCGGCAACAGCCTGACGCCTTCAGCACTGGCTACCGATCTGGGGATGGTATACGAATTTAGACCGAAAGCCAGGGAAATGTCTTATTTCATGAACGGAAAGATGCGTACTGATCCCAGCAAGCCCGCTTATTTAGTCAGAATCGGGGCAGGACTGACCGATCTGGGCAGCCTAAACTATGCAGGAACGGAAACCGGCACCTATCAGGGAACAGCCACTGACCTGAGCCTGGGTATGCAGGATTGGGAGCAAATTGGTAATAATGCCGAAGCAAGCCTGAGGAACCGCCTGGGAATGGAAGGCCCTTTTTCTAACGAGTCAGTAGAGGTACAACTTCCTACTGCCTTCAACCTATCCGCCGACCTTCGGATCACCAATACTTTTTATCTCAACATGATGACCTGGCAAAGCCTGGATAGAAGCGCGGCGGCAGACATGAGAGGGCAGAATTTTATGGCAGTCACCCCCCGGCTTGAGTCTGGAGATGGCGTACTGGCTTTGCCGGTAAAGCTGGTGAATGAGCAGGTGAACTTCGGACTTGCCTTTAAACTAGGTCCCTTCATCATGGGCACGGATCATCTGCTGGGTATTTTCAGCTCCCAGCCTAATAATGCCTCCAATTTTTATATGGGCATCAATATTTTTAATATAGGCAGTAAAGAAGGTGATAAAGACAATGATGGTACTTCTGATAAATACGATCAGTGCCCGGATATTCCCGGCCTCTGGGAGTTTCGCGGATGCCCAGACTACGATGCCGATGGGATAGAAGATAAAGTGGACAGTTGCCCTATGGTAGCCGGATTGATAGAGTATGGTGGCTGTCCGGACACCGATGCCGATGGCCTGCCCGATGTTAGTGATCGCTGTCCTGAAGTAGCGGGGTCTTTGGCACTGTACGGATGCCCTGATACCGACGGTGACCAGGTGCCGGATTATCTGGATGATTGCCCGGAAGCAGCCGGTCTGCCGGGTTTCTACGGTTGTCCTGATACTGATGGAGACGGTATTTATGATGGTGACGACGGATGTCCTGAAGTGGCCGGCAGCCGTGTTTTTGGCGGCTGCCCTGATAGTGACGGAGATGGCCTGCCTGATGACACAGATGAGTGCCCTGAACTGCCCGGTCTGCAGGCATTGCAGGGCTGTCCGGATAGTGATGGTGATGGCGTAGCCGATGCTAAAGACCGCTGTCCTGAGATAGCCGGCTCCGCTGATGCTCTGGGCTGTCCCGACCGGGATGAAGATGGGGTCCCCGACAAATTTGACCTCTGCCCGGATGATTTTGGCGACGTGCGAAACGAAGGTTGTCCCCAACTGACCTCTTATGATGAGATACGCCTCTCCGGTGCTGATCGGGCTATGCTGGACAAAGCCAATGCGAACCTGCGCTTTACTGGCAGTAATGATACACAAGTTGCTGCTTCCTCATTGACTGCACTCAATGCTCTGGCCCGGTATCTGACAGAAAACCCGGAATATAGGTTGGTGGTGCTGGAACTGGAAGAAGGAGAGGTGGAGGAAGCCGACGATGGCTGGGGCAGCTTCAAAGAACTGTACAGGGCCAATGCTGTAGCTGATTACCTGGCAGAGCAGGGCATCTTCCTGGACCGCGTCGTTATCCAGACGCTACAGCTTAACGAGGTGCCCCAAAACATGGAAATAAATACTACCGCTATGGTGAAGATGGTGGTGGTACGGTAGTTTTTGAGTAGAAGACTGATGGAAGGCTTGCGCCTGAGCAAAAAGCAGGAGGTAAATATTATTCAACTAAGCCGCTCTGTACAAAAGGATGGTTTTTTGGCTTTTCTGCTTATAAAACAGGCTTTCTCCTAATGCATAACCGGGCCTTGGTTCTTTTTTGATATACGTAAAGTAATATCTTAACTTCAGCTTGAATAGGTTGGGAAAATTCCTGATAACTTCTTTTTCGCCCGATTCTTGCACATTAGCCTGCTGTAAACATAAGCTATTAATAGCGCATGAAGCAGCAGGCATTGCCTTTACAGGACATACACAGCAGCGGCCCTATCGGCATCTTTGATTCCGGCTACGGGGGGCTTACCATTTTCCGGGAGATTGTCAAAGCCCTGCCGCAGTACGACTATATTTACCTGGGCGATAATGCCCGCGTGCCCTACGGTATCCGCTCCTACGAGACGGTCTACCGCTATACGCTGGAATGTGTGCAGCATCTTTTCAACATGGGCTGCCGCCTGGTAATCCTGGCCTGCAATACCGCTTCTGCCAAGGCCCTGCGTACCATACAGCAGCGCGATCTACCACGGATTGATCCCTCCCGGCGGGTATTGGGCGTCATTCGTCCGACTACCGAGATCATCGGCAACTACAGCGCCAGCGGTCATGTAGGCATACTGGCTACCAACGGTACTGTGAAGTCTGAATCCTACGTCATTGAGATTGGAAAATTGTTTCCCCAACTGAAAGTGTACCAGGAAGCCTGCCCGATGTGGGTGCCGCTGGTGGAAAACAATGAATATGATTCGGATGGGGCAGATTATTTTATTCAGAAGCACCTGGGGCAGTTACTGGCCCAGTCGCCGGAGATAGATGCAATAGTGCTGGCCTGTACGCACTATCCGCTGCTGCTCGGAAAAATACGCCGGTTTTTACCGGAACATATCCAGATACTCACGCAGGGAGAGTTTGTGACCAGTAGCTTACAGTTTTACCTGCAAAACCATCCTGATGTAGCGCAACAATGTAGCCGGAGGGGACAGTATTATTTTTATACCACAGAATGCACCGAAGATTTTAACCGCAAAGCAGCGATTTTTCTGGGCCATGAAGTCCGGTCTCAACTATTGGTTTTATAGTGAGTGGGTTCTGGGTGCTATAGTTCCTTATTTTTTGCCTGAAAGCTCAATATCATCGCAGAATCTTGATGGTCTTAGGCCTTTATTCACTAACCACATAAAACCCTTCCATTAATTGTAATCAAACTGCGCATACATTTTTACATAGGCAGAAGGTGACATACCTTTGAGTGATTTGAACTGTCGGTTGAAGTTGGAAATGTTATTGTACCCGGATTCAAAGCATACTTCGGCAATGTTGTAGCGCTGTTCCTGCAGTAGTTTGCAGGCGTAGCCGATGCGTACTTCGTTAAGAAACTGGGTGAAAGTTTTCTTTTGTACACTCTTAAAGTAGCGGCTAAAGGCCGAAGGGTTCATGTGCGCCAGTTCGGCTACCTTGTCCAGGGTGATTTCCTGCTTGAAATTGCCCATGATATATTCGTAGATGGCGATCAGTTTACTATTTTGCTTGTCTTTGAAGCTGTCTACAAAGCCAGAACTGGAGAGGGTTTTTGAAAAAGGATGTTCTGACAGGCCATGCAGTACAGACAGTAATTCCATCACCTTGTCAAATTCATTCATGGCAAACATGCCGTCCACCTGTCCGATGATTTCGTCATTGGCCGGGCCATCAAAACGGATACCCCGGCGCGCCCGCTGAAAAAGCTGTTTGATACACCCCAGTTCAGGTATGTTGATCAGATGGCTGGCAAAGTTTTCGCCAAAGTGTACTACATAAGCTTTGACCATCAGGTCGGAGTCTTCCGCAAAATAGGCTTTATCGTTCAGCCAGAGGTGAGGAAGGTTACGCCCGATCAGTACTATCTCTCCGGGAGCAAATTTCTCAATACTGTCCCCAACAAAGCGGGTGCCGGTACTTTCCAGGATAATCACCAGTTCCAGTTCAGAATGATAATGCCATTTTTTCAGAAAGTTTCTGTAAGAATGACATTCCAGCGTAAAGGAACAATTTTGATGGATGGCGCGGCTGATCAACTCGGCTTTCATAGGGCGGTGCTTTTTGTGCTTTAAAAAAAATCTATACTAACCCTCATAAATAACACAATTTTTAACAAATTATCAATTCAAATGGCAGGTATCGCAAAAAAAGTATCAATTAAGGCCGCTTTCCAATAAAAAAATAGCCTAAATTCAATATTAATTAGTATTAAATACTTAAGTGATAACACATGGCGGGATTTTAGGTTATGGCAGCCAGGTTAACCCAAACCCCGGGCTGGTCCAGACTATTCGCATGGCGCCTGCCCTGCCGGCATGATGGGTTTATCCAGCATAATTTCAGAAGCGCCGAAAAGCACTTTTTTGTTTAGCAAAAATCTTACTATGGATGGTCAAGATAATGCTAGATTTTAGATATCCACTGCGATACCTTTAAAGTTAAATTTGTCAACTGACTTTCATCAAGTTGATGTCAGGTCGTGAGTCAACTGCTTAATTTACAAATGCTTTCAGCCTATGAAGCTGCAAATAACCGGAGTAGAAGTACAGGATATCCGCTTTCCTACCAGTCGCTCCCTGGATGGCTCAGATGCCATGAATCCCGATCCGGACTACTCGGCGGCCTATGTGATCCTCAAAACCAATGACCCGGCCTTGGAGGGGCACGGGCTCACGTTCACCATCGGCAGGGGCAACGAACTGTGCGTAGCCGCTATTGAGTCTCTCTCATACCTGCTGGTAGGGAAGTACCTGGATGAATTTACCGCAGACATGGCCGCTTTCTGGCGGATGATCACTGGTGATAGTCAGTTGCGCTGGCTGGGCCCTGAAAAGGGAGTGATCCACCTGGCTACCGCCGCAGTGGTAAATGCTGTATGGGATCTTTATGCCAAAGCTGAGCAGAAACCGCTCTGGCAGCTGGTCTGCGATATGAGCCCGGAGGAACTGGTCAGTTGTGTAGATTTCACTTATCTGTCGGATGTCATCACTCCCCAGGAGGCTGTTGAGATGCTGAAGGCGCGGCAGTCCGCTAAGGCCGAAAGAATGGCGCATCTCCTGGCAAATGGGTATCCTGCTTATACTACTTCCGCCGGCTGGCTGGGTTATTCAGAAGAAAAAATTCGTCGGCTTTGCCGTGAAGCCAAGGCAGAAGGCTGGAAGCACATCAAAATGAAAGTGGGCGGTAAGCTGGAAGAGGATATGCGCCGAGCGGCAATCATCCGGGAGGAAATAGGGGAGGATGTCAAACTGATGATGGATGCCAACCAGAAGTGGGATGTGCCCCAGGCTATCGCTCATATGAAAGCCCTGGCCAAGTACGATCCCTGGTTTATTGAAGAACCTACCAGTCCGGATGATGTGTTGGGCCATCAGGCCATACGGCAGGGAATTGCTCCTATCAAAGTGGCTACCGGAGAGCATTGCCATAACCGGGTGATTTTTAAGCAGTTGTTCCAGTCCGGAGCAATAGATTTCTGCCAGATTGATAGCTGCCGTCTCGGTGGTGTCAATGAGATACTGGCCGTAATGCTGATGGCCGCCAAATACGAAATACCCGTTTGCCCCCACGCCGGAGGTGTTGGCCTCTGTGAATATGTACAGCATTTGTCCATGATAGACTATGTCATGATCAGTGGTAGTATGGAAAACCGGATTATTGAGTATGTGGACCATTTACATGAGCATTTTCTGGACCCGGTCACCATCAGAAATGGACACTATATGCCTCCCAGTCTGCCGGGTTATAGTATCACCATGAAACCGGAGTCTATGCTAACTTTCGCCTATCCCGGAGGGGTGGCCTGGCAGCCGGAACTTTTGAGCAAAAGCTGAAATTAACCCGGAAAGCTTGTATATTTCTGCCTTAACGGAAATGATTTTTAAGGCCTCAAATTGAGTAATCCGATGAAGAAGAAACAAGTGCAAAATATTTTGACACTGTCACTACTTGCGCTCCTGCTGCAGTGTCAGCCTGCTGCTGAAAGCGAAGGGCCTGACGGTGAATTGCCGCTACAGTCCGTAAACATGAGTGATGAGGAAATCATGAATGAGTCCCCTGCGGCTTTTGATGAGCGCATGGAATGGTGGAGGGATGCCAAATTTGGTATGTTTATCCACTGGGGACCATATGCCGTCCCTGCCGGTGAGTACCAGGGCAAAGTGGTAGACGGTGTCTCTGAATGGATCATGGACAAGGGCCCTATTCCGGTAGCAGAATACGAGGAGTTCTCCCGTCAGTTCAACCCCACAGAATACGATGCTGACCGCTGGGTCAAACTGGCCAGGGATGCCGGTATGAAGTACATCGTCATCACTTCCAAACACCACGATGGCTTCGCGCTCTGGGACTCTGAGGTAAGCGAGTACGATGTAATGGACTTCTCGCCGATCAAGCGTGACCTGCTGGCCGAGCTCAGTGCTGCCTGCAAAAAGTATGACGTTAAGCTTTGTTTCTACCACTCCATTATGGACTGGCACCATCCGAATGCCCAGGCGCCCCATTATCCGGATTATAACACTGATCAGAAGGAAAACCCTGCATTCCAGGCTTATGTGGATAATTACCTTTTCCCCCAGGTTACAGAACTGGTGGAGAAGTATGACCCTCATGTGATGTGGTTTGACGGTGAGTGGATTCCGGAGTGGACCCACGAACATGGTATTCGTATGTATACCCACCTGCGCAAACTGAATCCAGACCTGATCATCAACAACCGTGTAGACAAAGGTCGGCAGGGCATGCAGGGTATGAACAAAGGTGAAGAGTACCTGGGCGATTTTGGAACACCCGAGCAGGAAATCCTGGAAGGCACCAGCGACTATGACTGGGAAGCCTGCATGACCATGAACGACAGCTGGGGCTACAAAGCCAGCGATGACAACTGGAAATCAGAAGAAACCCTGATCCATAACCTGGTGGATGTAGCCGCCAAAGGTGGTAACTACCTGCTCAATGTTGGCCCCACTGCCGAAGGTAATATCCCCGCACCAAGTGTAGAAAGGTTAGCGGCCATGGGCAGGTGGCTTGACGTAAACGGTGAAGCCATCTACGAGACCGAAAGACTCAAAGGCGACTACAAGCAGGGAGAAAACATCCGCTACACCAGGAAAAAAGGTGAAGCTGTTTATTATGGAATTGTGCTGGAAGCGCCCCAAAGCAAAATCACCCTCAAAAACCTGAAGCCCGCTGCCGGCTCAGCAGTCTATATGCTGGGATATGAGCAGCCGCTGCAGTGGACTTATGATGATAGTCAGGGCCTGACCATTACCGTACCTGCCGGGGCCGGTAGTGGTATTGAGCATGCCTGGGTATTCAAAGTGCAGGGTAAAGAAAGTAGTATTGCCTGAACTGGCTGACTATTCTATTTAGGAAAAGCCTCCTATATCTGGGAGGCTTTCTCGTTTTTCAGGCATTTCGCTTCACATAGAAGACCTTTTGCTGTCCATCACTTTGCCGCATGCAATGGATGAATACCGCTGCCACCTGCTCAATTTTTGCCGGCAGTAGGTGGAGTTCATCCGCCCAGTCTTCCTTTCGGGCGTAACCCCGGCAATCTATCATGTAAACCCGGTGCCCGAAGATTGGGTCATGCACCAGCCGGAGCAGCATCTCATTAAACAGATGAAGCATGGTAAACGCAATATCGCTCTGGTCTTCCTGCCGGTCAATTCCCTTAATCAGCAGCGGTTGCTTAAAATGACGACCATTGTCACCAATGATGCGCATCAGCCGCTGTATGGGTTTGGTCCAGGGGCCCCGGTCAAATGAGGGTATGGGATAATCATATCCGTGGCAGATCATTTTCAGTTCGGGAAACTTTTTCCTGAGCTGTTTGATCATGTATTTATATTTCAGTTCCAGAAGTGCGATCAGGGCAAAGAACTCTCTCGTCAAGAACCGGCTTCCTCTAATTAGCTTCTTACGCGTCTCATCAGGCAGTCCCGGGTCGGCCAGCACATCGCCCAGCAGCGGATGTTTTTTTAGATATTCATCCGTCACATAGTGTTGACGGGGATCTGCCATCAGGGATACCCGCCAGCCACTTACCAGCTCAATACCACCCGCACTCAGCAGAAAGAACTCCGGATTGATCACCGATACTTCGGTAATATATTCCCGCTCTTCCAGGATATTGGTAAGGAAATCACCTCCCCGGGCGATGCTGAAAATGGCTATATCCTTATCGCCCAGTATATTGATCCAGTCAATGACCTCTTTGGACACCGGATGTTCAAACCAGGAATCACCTTCAGCCACTACCCGTACTGCTTTGGGATTTGCTTTGAGCTTCCGGATAAACTTCTTTTTTCGGCTGCTCTGGCTCCGGTCATTCAGCCAGCCGAGGTAGCCGGTATAAGAATTGTCAAAACTGAAATCCTTATTCTGGTCAAAAATCCGAAGAACGGCTTCTCTCAGGTCACGGGTATTGATGAGTTCTTTTGCCTGATAAGGGTGATCTGTCGGGTTTTGAGAGTTGATCCCCAGCAGTGTATTGATGTTTTCCGTGGTGAACAGTTCGGGCTGTTGGACAAGTGTGTCAATAAAGGGATGTGTGGGCTGATGTCTCATGTGTCATCAGTTTTGTACCAGATGAGCAAAACTTGCCTGCATGTGCTGGTCTACTTCAGCAATGCTGTAAAAGCTGCTGATGCTCTGGTGGCGAAGTTGTATGTGTGGCCAGTCTTTGAAACTGGACCATAAACCCCCGGCTACCATCCCATGCTTCACAGTGACTTCTGCATACACCCGGTAGCCGTTTTCCTCACGTCCGTTTAATAGCCGGATTTTTTTACGGCTCGACCATTCTGCCCGGTTATCGATATTCCAGAAACAGTCCAGCGCTTCCCCCCATTGGTGCCAGCTGAGGCCTGGGATGGCATTGGTAACTTTGGGGCCAAACTGAGGGCCTACTTCCTCTATGACAGAAGCCAGGTAGGGAGCGCCATGGTTACGTAGCCAGTCTATTTGTTGCTGTATCTCAACGGCGGTACGTGACTGTCGCCAGAGCTTGGCCTGCTGTTCGGGGGTACGAATGGTATAATAGGGCGTCATGGTAATACCCCCTGAAGTACATTCGGATAGCATGGTCTCAACTTTTTCTCTGAAAGCAGGCTGTAATAGATTAAGATCTCTACTCATGGTCGTGTAGTTTAAGGTAAGAAACAAGTGTAATGTTGAATGTAAGTAAGGCTGAACTTGGTTTGAAAGTCAGGTGAGCCGGCTAACAAGTTGAAGAATGCAGCCTCACCCTTGCCTTTCTGTAGATAGTAAGCTGAATATACACAATTATTTGGGGAAATACTTCCCCACAAAAAGATTTATAGTTTAAAGAGGACGGGGATATTGAATAATTCGTGCAGCCAGTATTTTGTAAAATCACCTATTGATGCCCTGAAAAGTCAACTGTAGCGGGAGGGACAATTTTTTCAGATAAACAGGCATGTAATTAAATAATTATAAATAAAATATAAATAATACAATTAATGATTAACTAGCAACAGAATTATTGCTGACCCAAAAGATAATAGCTTATGATGATCTATCATTTTGTTCTGGCCCTCTTATTAGCAGTGCTCGTGATGCCAAAATCTCCCCCCAGTCTGAACGAGTTAAACGACAAGATTGTGAAGAAGTGGGATAAAGAACCCACCTACATCGTTGAAATGAACGGCGAACTTTTTGAATTAGACGCGGATAAAAGAAGACTGATTAACTCGCGCTGGATTGACAAACTGGAAATGGTAGAATCAAGCCTTTTGCCGGATATGGAAGAAACAGAAGAAGATCTGATATTTATGGTTCAGCTGAAAAAACGAAGGGAAGATGATTTCCGTATCGCGCTTGAAGTAAGAAGTATGGAACTACAGGCACTGGAGGTAAGGCGCTGAGAAAGTAGCAAAGTATAAGTACTGAAAACAACATGATTCATTTGGAGGTCCCGGAAAAGCGAGCAGTTTGAATGCTCCTCTTTCCGGGACCATTTTTTTAGTTAGGTCCACCGGCGGCTCCTTCCCAGTCTGGATCGGCAGCGCCTATCCATATTCCACTCTCCTGGTCAAACTGTACGGCATGTACTCTACCAAAGCGTGCCACATCATCCACTTCGTGCAGCATCATGCCTCTTTCTTCCATAGCCTGTAGTATTTCGTCCTGCCAGCCCATACCTTCATGGGTTTCTACTAATACACTGTCGGCATCGTCGGGATGTACGCGGGGTGCCGCCAGGGCGTCAAAGAGGGGGAGGTTGCGATCTATTACGCGGCTGCTCACTGAGGTAATGGCTGAAATAATCCGGGAGCCTCCTGCCGCTCCCAATGCCATAAAAGGCTGCCCTTCCCGGCTAATTACCACCGGAGAGATATGTGAAGCTGCCCGTTGCCCTGGTTCAAATTCTCCAAGATACCCCCCCAGCGTAACAGCATAAAGAAAACCGAGACCGGGAGTCGCTACTTTGGAGCCCATATTAGGCCCCAGCGACTGGGTAAGGGCTACCATCATTCCGCTGCTGTCGGCAGTAGAGAGGTGGGTGGTATGCCCCACATCAGCCAGCCAGGATGCAGGTACGTCTCCCAATCGTTCCAGCCTGCTTACCGGCGACATTTCCATAATCTCTTCTGCTGCCTGACGAGCATATTCTTTTGAAATCAGGATACCAATGGAATCAGCATACTGTTTTCCACGGTCCTGGTATGCCCTTTCAATGGCCAGGTACATATTGGCTGCCCAGTCGGCTTCACTGACTTCCTGCATGGGCATGTTTTCCAGTATGTTCATAATCTCCAGGGTGATGGCACCGTAAGAGGGCATGGATAAGGCGTAGAAGTCATATCCCCGGTAGCTGCTGTGCAGGATTTCAGCATCCAGCGCCCGATAATTGGCCAGGTCTTCCATGTCCAGTACCCCACCATTGGCTTGTATATCGGCAATGATCTGCTGAGCGATGGCGCCCCGGTAAAAGGCATCGGCACCGCCTTTAGCGATTGCTTTGAGTGTAGCAGCCAGGTCAGGCTGCACCAAAAGCGTACCTTCGGTGCGGGTGAGGCTGTCATTGACGATGAAATACTGCCTGCTGCCGTCAAATTCCAGCAGTTCCTCTACCGCCATGGCGTGCCGGGCAGCTTCTCCGGGTAAAAGCGCAAAACCCTCTTCTGCGTAGCTGATGGCCGGTGCCATTACCTCCTCCAGCGTTAAATTACCATAGGCATCACTCAAACTGGTCAGCCCGGCCACTACACCCGGAATACCAATGGTAGCATAGCCGTAACTGCCCTTGGGAGCCGTAGCTGCATCATAAGACATAGGCGCCTGCGTAGTAGCATCTATACCCCTTACTTCTCCGTCTGGCAGGTGTACGATGGCCTGCAGCCGTCCGCCCAGTCCGCTCATACTGGGCTCTACCACTGCCAGGGCAAAGGCTGAAGCGACCGCCGCGTCTACGGCATTACCTCCTTTTTCCAGTATCGCGATGCCAGCCTGGGTAGCCAGAGGGTGAGCAGCAGCGATCATGCCTTGTTGGTTTTCTCCCTGCTGGCTGAGCGTTTGAGAAACTGTTTCGTTTGCAGGGCTATTGTCCTGCTGAGACTGACAGGCGATGAGACAAAAAATAGCTATTATAGCAAAGCAGATATTTTTCATAAGTCAGATTAGGTAGTATAGAAAGGCCGTTAAATTACCGGATAAGGCCTCAATACCCAAGCGGCAGTTAAAAAAATTAGCCTCTATTGCATCACAAGCAAATATGTCAGACCCGAAAACACAAAGTTGCCAGGGCATATTGAGGCGACACAATCAGCTTAGGATATCCCTGACCACTTTGCCGTGTACATCCGTAAGCCGGAAACGGCGGCCCTGATACTTATAGGTCAGGCGCTCATGGTCAATGCCCATCAGGTGCATCAATGTGGCCTGGAAATCGTGGACATGTACCGGGTTTTTGGTAACATTGTAGCTAAATTCATCAGTCTCTCCGTAGGTAATACCCGCTTTGACTCCCGCGCCGGCCATCCACATGGTGAAACATCCGGGATGATGGTCGCGACCGTAGTTTTCTCTGGTCAGTTTTCCCTGTGAAAAGCTGGTACGGCCAAACTCGCCTCCCCAGATCACCAGTGTATCCTCCAGCAGTCCCCTTTGTTTAAGATCCCTGATTAGCGCAGCAGTAGGCTGATCAGTATCTTTTGATTGGCGGCTTATACCCCCAGGCAGGTTGCCATGCTGGTCCCAGCCCATATGGTAGAGTTGAATAAAGCGGACATCCTTTTCTGCGAGTCTACGCGCCAGCAGGCAATTGGCAGCATAAGTGCCAGGGATACGGGCGTCCGGGCCGTAAAGGTCAAAAATATAGTCCGGCTCATCCGAAAGGTCTACGGCATCGGGTACCGAGGTTTGCATACGGAAAGCCATTTCGTACTGCTGTATTTTAGAATCAACCTCCGGGTCACCGCTCAGTTCCTGCTGCATCCGGTTCATCTGTTCTATATAGTCAAGCGCACGGCGACGATCGTGTTGGTGGATGCCGTAGGGATTGTTGAGGTACAAAACGGGGTCTTTACCGGAGCGGAACTGTACTCCCTGGTGGTGGGAGGGCAGAAAGCCATTGCCCCAGGCATTGGCGCTAAGTGGCTGTGCGCCTCCGCCTTTAGAGACCAAAACCACGAAGCCCGGCAGGTTTTCATTCTCAGAACCAAGCCCGTAGCTCAGCCAGGAGCCGATGGAAGGCCGACCGCTCTGCTGTGAGCCGGTTTGCACAAACATGACGGCCGGCTCGTGGTTGATGGCATCGGTATACATGGATTTGACTACACACAGTTCATCTACCACCTGCGAAGTATAAGGCATGAGTTCGCTTACCCAGGTGCCGGACTGACCATACTGCCTGAAGTCAAAAATAGACTCTACCAGGGGAAAAGTAGACTGGTTGGCCACCATGCCTGAGTTACGTTGTGTGCCCCGGATAGTGTCAGGAATTTCCTGCCCGTGCCACTTTCTGAGGGCAGGTTTAAAGTCAAAGGTTTCTATCTGAGAAGGCCCTCCACTCTGGAAAAGATAGATCACTCTTTTGGCTTTTGCCGGAAAATGCCCCTGGCCTAAAATACCTCCCCCCATGGTCGGAGATGAGGTTCCACCAAGACTAGGAATGGGGTTAAGCAAGGAGCCCAGTGCCAGTGAGCCAAAACCAAGCGTGGCTTTTTCCAGAAATTGGCGGCGGCTTTGAGCAGTATTAGGTTTGTTCATGGCTTATTTTCGGGTTGTGGCTTCGTCAGTGTTCATGATGCTGTTGGCGATGACCGACATTGCTGCCAGTGCGTTGGGGTCAAGGCCGGGATCTGCTGGCATTTCGCCTATCTGCAGAAAATCCTTCCTATCTTGGGGTGCGTTTTCAAATTTTTCATATTCCTCGGCATAAAAATCCTGTAGCAGTTCCATCTCCAGGCTCTGGGGAGCCCGTCCGGTAATCAGGCGAAAAGTACTATGAAGTCGCTTATCCAGGCTACTTTCCTGTTTGATCACCTTTTCGGCAACCGCCCGGGCAGCTTCGACATACTGAGGATCATTGAGCAGCACCAAAGCCTGCAAAGGGGTGCTGGTAGGAATACGCCTGACCGTACACTCTCCCCGCTGCGGCAGGTCAAAAATCAGCATGGAGGGTGGGGGCGAGGTGCGCTTCCAGATGGTATAAATGCTGCGACGGTAGAGACCGTCTCCAGCCTTTTGCAGATAGGGATAACGCCAGGATTTGTTGCTGAGCTCATCCCACAGCCCTTCCGGCTGGTAAGGATAGACGCTAGGCCCGCCAATCTTGTCTACCAGGAGGTCGCTGACCGCCAGGGCATTATCACGTATCATCTCAGCTGTCAGGCGGTAGCGAGGAGCCCGGGCAAGGAGGCTATTTTCAGGGTCCTGCTCCAGTAGCTCAGGCGTAATACGGGAGGACTGACGATAAGTAGCGGATGTGACGATTAATTTGTGCAATGCTTTGATATCCCAGTCATGCTCCCGTAGCCATACTGCCAGGTAGTCCAGCAGTTCGGGATGGGTGGGTAGCGCCCCCTGGTTTCCCAGGTCTTCGGTGGTTTTGCTCAGGCCCTGCCCAAAGTGCAGCTGCCAGATACGGTTGACAATGACCCGGGCAGTAAGCGGATTATCCTCCATGAACATCCACCGGGCCAACCCCAGGCGGTTAGGAGGGAGGCTGCCATCTTTGGGGAAAGGAAAAATACTTTCCGGCACATCGGGCTCTACTTCATAAGCAGGCTGGTTGTACATCCCTCTTTCCAGCAGATAGGTTTTGCGTCCTTCGGGCAGGTCGCCCATCACCATGATCTCAGGAATACTATTCATCAGCCGGGTCAGTTCTGTACGTTTTTGCCGGAGTGCTGCTTTCTGTGACTGATTAGCATGGCGGTTAAAGTAGTAATCCTGTACCATCGCAAGCTCAGCTGCGGAGGGGTTCTGGAGCTTTGCCCGACTTTGCTCAGGCTGCGTGAGATATGCCACTTCCAAAGCGCTGAGTTGGCTGTCAAACACCCTGATTTCGTCAATGCCGCTATTGATCATCGGGTCCATTTTGTCCCGCATGCCCCAGTGTAAGCCGCGAAATCCGTAGGTATGGATATCAGGTTCGTAGAGTATGCCTTTGTACAGATTGTCGGCCTCCGTTTCAACGGATAGCTGTTGCCCATTGAGATACAAACTGACGCCCTCAGCCCGGCTGCTGCCGTCGTAAGTCAGGCTTATCCTGCTCCAGGTTTTGGGAGGTAGCGCTTCTTCTGAGAGCACCTGCAAAGCATTCTGCGGCCAGGAGTGGGCCATGATAAACTGCAGACGATTATCCCGCAGGTAAAGTGAATAACCTTTGAGGCCCAGACGGAAATCCTCACAGTGGGTAAAGATGTTGGACTCAGCATAAGTGGTATCGGGATAAATCCAGAAGTCAATAGAAAAAGGATCGTCACGACCAAACCAGCCGACTTTTTCTCCCAGGGCCATAGCGCTGTAGTCACTGATAAAAAACGCTTTTCCCTGCCTGCCTTCTCTGATCACCGCTTCATTGAGCGTAGCCGGTTTAGCAGCATCCCGCTGGTTGGCTGATTGCTGTTTTTTGTCATCCAGTCTGGTAAAGTTATCCAGCGGATAGTAGGCCTGCAGACTTTGCAAAAGGCTGCGCTGCAGGGTATTTTCCAGGTTTTGCTGCTTTTTGTACCAGGATTCAAATTCGGAATCATTCTGCAAATCAGCCAGATTAGCGCTTTGCTTACGGATGAATTCCTCCAATGCCCTGATCTGCGTGTCTGTCTTTTCATCTCCCAGCAGCAGGGCCGGGCCGGGGGTCTGATCAGGGCCGTAAACCGGGGTGCCTATTTCGCTGGTATTGTTGAAAAAGGCAAACATGCTGTAATAGTCTTCCTGGGAGATAGGATCAAATTTGTGGTCATGGCAACGGGCACATTCCAGGGAGATGCCCAGAAAAGCTTTTCCCAGAGTATTGGTACGGTCGGCTACATATTCTAAGCGGTACTCTTCAAAGACAATACCGGCCTCCGAATTTTTCTTATTAAGACGATTGAAAGCAGTAGGCAGGATTTCCTCCTGTCCGGCGTCCGGCAGCAGATCACCAGCCAGTTGTAGTGTTACAAACTGGTCATAGGGCATATTCTGGTTGAATGCCTCAATGACCCAGTCGCGCCAGGGTGAGAAATCACGATGCTTGTCGTCCAGGTAACCATCGCTGTCTGCGTAACGGGCCACATCCAGCCAGTGGGCAGCCATTCGTTCACCGTAGGATGATGAAGCCAAAAGGCGGTCAGCCAGCTTTTCGTAAGCATCGGCAGACGTATCCTGCACAAATGCGTCAATTTCTTCCAGGCTGGGCGGCAGCCCGGTCAGGTCAAAACTGAGGCGGCGGATCAGGGTTTCCCGGTCTGCCTCTCCGGAGGGAGAAAGCGCATTTTCCTGCAGTTTTTTCAGGATAAAATGATCAATCTCATTGCGCGCCCAGCCCTGTTGCTGCACCGGCGGAATGGCCGGCTCCTGCACTGGCGCAAAGGCCCAGTGGGGTTCATATTCGGCACCTTCTTCTATCCACTTGATCAGTATGGCTTTTTCTTCGGCAGTCAGGCTCAGGTTAGATTCCGGAGGAGGCATCATCACTTCCTCGTCATGGCTTAATATCCGATGGTAGAGTTCACTATCGCCCAGGTCACCCGCGACGATTGCATGCCTGCCGGGATTTTCAGGAAGTTCGTCATATGCATGTTCTGCCAGGTCAAGCCTGAGGCCGGCGCCACGTTTTTCTTCATCAGGTCCGTGGCAGGCAAAGCAGCGGTCAGAGAGAATAGGCTTTACGTGGAAGTTATAGCTGATTTTATCGGGCAGTGATTCTTCAGCTGCAATAATTTCAGCAGGTTTTTCCGGGGCGCAAGCGCTCAGGAGCAGAAAGCCTGTCAGTATGAAAAGCCAGTAGGTTGTTTGCATAAAAATGAATCACTTTGGTAAAAAGCTTATTCTCACCGCTTATTAAAATACATCATATTCTCCTTTTTTGGAAGTATCCGGATAACTCTTGTTGGTTTCTGGTAATTAAATACTATTACCTGCAAAGAAAATACAGGATAGCTGAAGCAATGTTCCTCACTCTTGTATCCTGTCATTTTACCTAAACCTACCAGCGCATCATGCAATAACTGAATTACCTGATGCTGCTTCCTTTGCTGATGCTTTTATTCTGCACAACCTACGGGAAAAGGGTGCGGAGACAACACCCGATAACCTGCGACTGATCAAAAGGGAAGGTGCTTCGCCCTGTAATTTAATAAGCCTGAAGCTTATCCTTCTTACGAAATGAAAATAAAAAAAGGATCAGTTTGCTACTGATCCTTTTTGTTGATACTGTGTCAGTTCATGACTAGCCAAACAGGCTCATGCCCTTATAGACCCTGGAGTTTTCCAGGTCGCTGATCTGTCCGGTAAAGGTAACGCGGTTACCCCAGTTATCCCTGAAAACACCGGTAGCATGTCCGTTATGGGAGATCGTCATCATCAGCGTACCATGCCCTACAGCGTTGGTACTCACCTGGGCTGAAATCCTTAGCGGCCCGTTTTCCCGACCTTCCAGGATTTCGTAGTCGGTGAGTCTGCCATTCAGGGTAATACCACCCATGCCATTATACCCGGGGTTACCGCCCAGATTAGCTGTCTGAAGCACTACCTGGCTACCGTTCAGCATGATAAAGCTGTTGTTCACCATATTGTAACGGTTCATATAACGGTCAAACAGAGCATCTGCTTCCAAGACAAAGCTTTGATCTTCGGCCAGCGCCAGAATTTTCTCCTTCTGCTGCTGCTCGGCTTCCGCTTTCTGCTGTTTCCTTTCCAGGCGTTCCTGTTTGCGCTCCATTCTCCGCTCTTTGCGGGACTGTGCATCTGCGGTTCCTACAAATGCGACGAATAAAATAAATGTAAAATATATCTTTAGGTTTTTCATAATATTCCGTTTTAAAGGTCTGCATATAGAACATATTTGTGGTGTATAAAATTCATCCATTATCAAAAAATAAGTAATTAAGTTATGATAATTTAAAATTTATACTATGATTAATGTGAATAAACTTATTATTTGAACGGAATAATATAAAATTAATAAATGCTTATTTTTAAGTGTATCTTTTGCTGGTTTTGGGGCAGATGACACACCAAATGTAGGGGCCAATTGATTCTTCCAGTCTCAGTAGGTGTAGGTTAAAAAAAAATAAAGCAAAATCTGAAGCAGTCGTTTGTCAAAATGAGTGTTAGTGCTTATCTTTTTGTCAGAAGATAAGAAACCTTTCTATGATAAAGCCTGCTTTCCCTTCCATATTTTTTTGCTGGTCTTCAACTGATACATTCATCCGCAAATTGTCCGCGATATATGGCCTGAATTGCAGAATGGTACTGGGAGCAGACGTAAATCCTTTACAGTGAGCTTTAAAATACTGCACAGCTATGAGCAAGATGAAAATTATGGTAGTGGAAGATGAACTGATGACTGCCCGGGATATACAGGAACAACTGGAAGATGCCGGCTACGAAGTGTGTGGCCTGGCTCGTAATTATGAAGATGCCATGCGTTGTTACCATGAAAGCCTGCCCGATTTGCTGCTGCTGGATATTAAGATAGATGGAGAAAAAGACGGTGTGGATCTGGCCCGGACGATCAGTAGTTTCAGCCAGGTGCCCATCATGTTTCTGACGGGAAATGAGGATGAATATACAATCAACCGTGCCAAGAAGACCCTTCCGGTGGGCTTTGTGCTAAAACCCTTCCGGGCCCGGGAATTTATCACCAATGTAGACCTGGCATTGAGTAATTTTGTCAAAAGCCAGCGGCTGAACAACTCCAGTATAGCGGATGCTATTTTTTTGCCAGCCAGTAATAAAGGTCATGTCAAAGTCCCGGTTTCTGATATACTGTATATCAAGGGAGAGGGTGCTTACGTGAAGGTATACACCAGTGATCAGCAGGTGTTTGACATCGCCACCAATCTGGGGACTTTTTTGCGGCAGATCAGTCTCAGCGACTTTGCGCGCGTGTCCAGAAATCATGTCATCAACATACAGCACCTGAGCAAACTGGACCAGCAGTTTATCTGGCTGGGAGCACATAAGTTCAAGATAGGCGAGCAGTACCGTAAAGAACTCAAACAGAGTTTACGCTTTATCAGGACAAAATTGTAGCATTCATTTAGACAGACTGACGTTTTGTTAGATAAATATGGTGCTTTATCAGAATAAAACCGGTTGAGATCCCGTAAAGCAGTATGATTCTGTTCTGCATTTAGTCCAAAAAAAACATCGTACTCCTTAGAAATAGTGAGTGCTTTATGAGAAAAATACTGTCGTTCAGTATAATGGCCTTTAATGCCTGCCCCAAACTAGTTATATTTAATGTAAATTTTCACCAAATAATTATTACATTGAATGATGTAAACTAAGTATTAGCAAAAATTTTAATCAAACTAACTACCTCACTATGACAAGTAAAAGAAAAACATTAAGACTTACGGCCGTACTTCTGGCAGGCATCATCTTTATGGCCAGTTGTTCAAGCTCCACAATGATTCAGTCATCGCCGGATAGTGCCAAACTCTATCTCAACGGTGAGCCGGTTGGCAATACGCCTTATCGCCATACCGACAAAAGAATTGTTGGTAGTACCAATGAGGTAAGGCTGGAGAAAGAAGGCTATGAAACTTTTATCACTTCTTTTTCCAGAGATGAAGAAGTAGATGTTGGGGCTATCATTGGTGGTATTTTCTTCCTTTTCCCCTTTCTGTGGACGATGAAGTACAAGCCCACCCATACTTACGAAATGAAGCCATTGCAGAGCAGTTCTACACAGAACCAGCAGTAAATTAAAACCATTACCAGCACTATAGTGCTACTGTTACCTGGCTACATCAGGTTCCGGAATTGTTCCGGAACCTGATTTTTCCCATCTTCTCTTTACTATCTGGAGCAACACATATTTTTACAGAAATAAGCATTTCGGCCTGACAAAAAAGTAGCTAAACTTCGGCTTTTTCTATCGGAAAGGCATTAATCGCTATTGTCCATTCTTCATCAAAAAAATGTAGTATGCATACCTTTCGTTTTATCCTGGTAGTGCCCCTGCTGCTCGGTGGGGCCATTGTGCTGGCGCAAAGCCCTGAGGAGAAAGTGCAGGAAATCCTGGCCAAACTGGATGCCGGAGAATCCATTGAAAACATGGTGATCAACCTGAGCGATATCAACTTCGAGACTGGTACGGCAAAGCTGGAACCAATGGCGGAGTCTTACCTGGAAAAGGTAGTTCATCTGTTGACCAAAGCACCGAATATTGACCTGTTCATCAAAGGACACGCTGATATCACGGGCAGCGATGACATAAACCGGCGGCTCTCGCTCGACAGGGCTTTAAGTGTGCAGCTGTATTTGCTGGAAAAAGGAATTGCACCCGCTCGACTAACGGCCCAGGGTTTTGGCAGTGAGCAGCCGGTAGCCGCTAACAATACTGCGGAGGGCCGGGCGCTGAACCGGCGGGTGGAACTGGAAGTGCTAAGGCGTAAGGAAGTGGAGACCATACAGGATATCATCGTGCTCAGAGACCGACAAAGGATAGGCTCACGGGTGCTGGACTATGACTCCAGAAAAGTACGCTACCAACAGTTTACCAGTGAGGACACCCTGACGCTGCCTGCGGAGCGGGTAGACACTATTTACTTCTCAGACGGTACTTTCACTGTGTTTGAGCATGCAGAAAAGAACAAATTCAACCTGGCAGAATGGTGGAGTGAAAATGTGCATGTGTTCAAAGAGTCAGCTTCTTTCCGTCAGGGCAACTTTGTGCTGGGGCTGGGGGCAGGTTTGCGAAACAACATCGGAATCAGCAATGACCAGCATCAGATCCGGATACCGCCGCTTTTGCTCATTGCAGAAATGCCGCTAGGCCATAATCTGGGAGTGGGCCTGTCAGCCGGAACTATGCGCTGGCAAATACCTGAAGTTGATGATGTAACCTATACATATTATGCAGTAAGTAGCAGGGTGGCATATCACTTCAACCTGGGGAGAAAGTTAGATGTCTATACCGGTGTGACGCTCACTGGCCGGAGAATTACAAAAGATGTGGCTGGTGTCAGTATCTACCGACAGAAAATTGACCCGGGCTTACTGCTGGGCGTGCGCTATTACCTAAACAACAGCTTTGGCTTCTTCGCTGAAATCGGAGACGAAAGTGTAGCCTATCCCAAAGCCGGCCTTACTCTAAAATTTGGAAACTAATAGAATCACTACAGCTATGAAAAATCATATCTTCATATTGTTCTTACTACTGACATGCGTTTCCTGTTATGATGATCATTCTGATCTTATTCCGGATCGTGCGCTGGACGGAGATCCAAGCGGTGCCGTGATAAATGCGAACGTAATAGAGGTAAATGGCGAGACACTGAGATTGATGTTAGATGTCTTTGTAGTGAACGGTCGTGGTAATTTTGTAAGTGGACTTTCCGGGGCTAATTTCAATATTGAAAGTGTAAGAATAAACCTCGGAGATAGTATCTATTTTACTAATGTGAATGTAGGTGCTTCAAGAACAGACCGCAAGGGAAGCTATTCAGCTACTTTACTTCTTGACCAAAGCGGAAGTATTTCCAGCACGGATCCACAAAACTCGCGGGTAGAAGCAGCTAAAATCTTTAGTGGCGCTTTAGGTGACGACGATTATGCCTTAGTATCCAGTTTTACCAGCAGCTATTCTAATGATGTAGTAATCCATACAGATTATACACAGGATACAACAGATTTGTATGAGAGTCTTGAAAGCCTGCTTTTTCAGGAAGGAGGATTTACCCCTCTATATCGGTCAGCATACAAAATGGTAGCATACACCAAGGCGAATGCCCCCGGTAATAACCAGGCCATTATACTTTTTACCGATGGACAGGACACTGAAGGGGGTATCTTTCTTGAAGAGTTAACCGACTATGCCTCCAGTCAAAATGTACAGATATATACGATTGGCTTAAGTCGGGATGTAGACTTTGGTGTTTTGGCGGCAATCGCTGGAAATACTGGTGGTGCTTTTATGTGGGCCGAAGATACCAGGCAACTGATCACAATGTTCGGTACACTGGGGGACCTGCTCAGTGGGAATGCATTGTTTTATCAAACCCAATGGCAGGCAACCATATCCTCAGGGGTGTGGAGCAGTAATACCTCCTTAGTGGCCGAACTGGTTGTTACGCTTACCGATGGTAGCCAGTTCATCGTGCCTTTTGAGATAGTAATACCATAAAATAACCTGATTAATAAATAACGAAAAGGGTTGACCCTTCAGAGATGAGAACGGTTTCTCTGAAAAGAGTCCTTAAAAATGCTGTCAGCAGCAAAGACAATATGCTATACACCCTGAGCGGTGTAAAAGCTGAATTTTTACCACAATTTAAATTTAATGACCATGAAGAAATCATTATTTGTAATGTCAGTACTGCTATGCTTGGTACTATGCCGGGCAAATGCACAGGAACTACCTATACGGGCCGGATTTAAACTAGGCTTACCCAATATCGCCGGCTTGAACTTTGAATATGTGACGCCCCTGATGGAGGGAAAACTGGCCGGTTCACTGGACATCACCTACATACCCATAGGCATCTCTGAACCCGTACTCACCGACTACTCTGTTGAAGATTTTCGCTTTGCCGTTTCCTATGTAGAACTGGCGGCCAATTATTATTTTTTCAAGCAGGGAAAAGGACTATACGGTAGTGCCGGTATTGGGCGGCTGGGGGCAAACTACCGCTACACAGGTGTGATGTCTAACACCGATGCCGGTCTTGCCAACGGTACAGCCAAGGCAAATTTTTCGGCCGTACTGCTCAACTTTAAGCTGGGCGCGAAGCTGGGCAATACTTTCTACTTCCGGCCGGAACTAGGCTACGGAATAGCAGGGCGTATGCCGGCCAATGCCGCAGTCACGGTTACTTTTCCTGACGGGACTACTGAGTCCGCTTCAGAATCAGATTACGTAGAAGCACCGGGCTTTCTGGGAGGTTCAGTAATATTCAACCTGGGTTTTGGTTTTGCTTTTTAATCCTCAAAGCCAGCCAGGCTATTCAGGGATTTTTAATAAATCAGCAGGCAGTAATCACCTTTTGGTTTCTGTCTGCTGATTGCTACTGTTTTATTTAATGCGAATAATGCTGTTGTAGCTACGTGCAGCCACTTTTACACTGTGTCATGGTAAAGAATTTATACAGTTTGTTGGAAAAAAACAGCGCTTTGTAAGAAATAAGCCGGCCTTGATTCAGATGCAGTGGAAAAGCTCACGGATACT
>CAZFFW010000018.1:0-49615 GCA_964518125.1 uncultured Porifericola sp. | reverse complement strand
CTTCAGTGTCCACAAAGCGAACTTCCTCTTAAAGCAATGGACCAGACCACGATGAACTTCATTAACAATAAGATTCAGAAGCAAAAGTTGTTTTATGCCGATGGAAAAGTAGTTCAAAATCAGCTTATGGATGGACTGATCAGCGAAGATAATCAATGGGCATACCCGGTATTTGATGGTAACATTGCCGCGCTTGTGGATGCCATGGCGATCAACCTACAGGATGATACCTCCAATTTGGGACGCAACAGCCTTAGTGAAGCAAAACAAAGTGTCAAAGAATTTTATGACCAGTATGGCTGGCAGAAATCCGATCAGGACCAGTTCAGGGATACGGAAGCTTTTGAGGATCAACGGGCTGTGGCTGCTGACTATTGGAGCTCTTGTCACCTAAGGCTTTGCCAATATATGCAAAGCGGAGATTATCTGCTGGATGTAGCCTCAGGCGCCATCCCTAATCCTGAATACTTTCGCTACGCCGACAATTACAAACTCAGAGTTTGTATGGATATTTCCTTATTAGCGCTGAAACAGGCCTCTCTCAGGCTTGGTGGAAAGGGTATCTTTATCATGGGCGACATGACCAATTTACCGCTGAAAGACAATTCAATAGATACAGTCATCTCCATGCACACCGTTTACCATATTCCTGAAAAAGAGCAGACCAGGGCGATAGGAGAAGCTTACCGGGTATTAAAAGATCAGGGCAAGGCAGTGATCGTATACTCATGGAAAGATGCTGCACTCATGAGAAGGGCCAACAGCATAAAGAACTTTCTGCTGAAACTAAAGGGAAAACCTAAAAAGAGGATAATTCCCTCAGAAAAGAAAAATATTGAACAAAAGCCTGCCTTATTTGTCAATCAGCAGAATTACCACTGGTTCAATACGGAGATCAGGAGTACCTATCATGCCAGGCTGGAAGTGTATAGTGCAATCAGCAGGAGCTTTTCTCAAACTTTCATCCGGGGAAATAAGTTAGGCAATTGGCTCGGTAAAATCATTTTCCGGGCGGAGAACCTGCTACCAAATTTTTTTGGCCGTTATGGCCAGTATCCGGTCTTTCTGATCCACAAAAAACATCAGGAAGTACAGAAAACTGTCAATTTTTTTAATAATAAGCCAAAGGCTTTTTCAAACTAATTTTTTTTATGAGTCAAACCATGACAGCGCAAAGTTTCTATGAAACTGGCGACTACCTTAAACACAATGAGAGCTGGCACACCGAAGATTCTCCGTGGAAAGCTTCTAATATCCTGAAAATCCTCAGGAGAAACCAGCTACAGCCTCAGACCATCTGTGAAGTAGGTTGCGGTGCGGGCGAAATACTTCGGCAGATGTCGATAGAGCTACCGGACAGTACCCGGTATTATGGCTACGAGATTTCACCCCAGGCTTACGAAATGAGTAAAGACCGGGAAAATGAGCAAACCAGTTTTTATCTCAGAGATCTGTTGGAAGAGGATGATTCTGTCAGGTATGACCTGGTCATGTCCATAGATGTTTTTGAGCATGTGGAGGATGATTTTGGCTTTGTCAGAAAACTGAAGGACCGTGGCGATTATAAGATCTACCATATCCCCCTGGACATCAGCGTCAATGGCATACTGCAGGACAAATTTATGTACGGCAGGAAGACAGTCGGTCATATCCACTATTATACCAAGGAGACCGCCCTGGCGATACTGGAAGATACCGGCCATGAAATCATTGACCATTTTTATACAGCTGACTCCCTGGAGTTACCCCGCAAAACCTGGAAAAGCAAGATTGCGAAAATACCCCGGAAGCTGCTCTTCGGTACCAAGCCTGATCTGACCGTCAAACTTTTCGGAGGCTTTTCACTCATGGTACTGGCCCGATAATCCGGTCTAGAAGGCTGTATCTTCATGCTCAAACAAAAAATCATTCTCAGCTACTCTTCCAAGATCATCTTCCAGCTGCTGCAGGTGGTAGCCAGCCTGGTGGTAGCAAGAGTAGCTGGCCCTTCAGTATTGGGTACAGTGGCATTTGGCACCGCCTATGTTTCCCTCTGGACATTTGTGTCAGACCTGGGTACTTCCACCGCCCACATCAAGCTGATGTCAGAGGGCAGGGATGAAGATAGCTGTGTCACCACCTTTTCAGTACTCAAGCTTTTTACAACCCTGCTGTTTATCCTGGTGGTTTTTGGTTTTTATTTCATCCAGAAGTATGTATTTGACTATCAATACGAAAGCAGTACACATGAAAAAGTGATTTTTATATCGCTCGCCGCCGTTACGATCAGCCAGCTGATGTTTATTCCCAAGACTACCTTTGCCGCGCGCACTGAACAGGCTAAGATTGAACTGCCCAATCTGCTGCAGGGATTCCTGTTGCATCCCAGCCGTATTATCATCGTACTTCTGGGCTTTGGTGCAATCAGCCTGGCTTACGCCAACTTGTTTTCTTACCTGCTGAGTGTACCGCTCTATATCTATTTTTTTAAAAACTTCAGCATTCGCTGGTCAGCCTTTGACAGGAAACTGGCCCGGGAATATATACACATTGCCCTCCCGGTTATACTGATTGGGGCTTCATCAAGCATTTTCCAGCAGATTGACAAAGTATTGTTGCAATTCTTTGCAAACTCTGAAGCCGTAGGATATTATACCGCTGGCTTTAAGATAGGAGGCTTTATTCTTTTAATCGGCAAAAGTGTCAGAAACCTGTTCTTTCCCCTTTTTTCCCGGGCAGTAGCCGAAAATAACCAGCATTATATACAGGACAAGATCAGCAAATTTGAACGCTTCAGCTTTCTGTTCATCATGCCTGCCATTATGCTGGTAATCATTTTTTCCCGTCCGTTTATCTTGCTGCTGCTCGGGGATGATTACGTGCCTTCCATCCTGGTCATGCAACTGGTGACGGCAGCGATGTTTATCAATGTGGTAAATATGCCCTATGAAAGTGTGGTAGAAGGAACCGGGAATTTCAGGATGTCGGCAATCCTGAAAACCACCAACCTGCTGCTTTTTGTAGGCCTGATCTTCGTTTTTCTAAGTCCGGATTTGCTGGATATGGGGGCTGGTGGCGTAGCAGCTGCCCTCCTCAGCAGTACGGTGGCGCTGGCGGGTATGTACCGTTACTTTGCCAGTAAATATTGTCCGGTGTTAAAGCATCATAAAGCGATCCGTTTCATTATTTTCGGATTACTCTTTTTTACCTTGTTCATGGTGGCTTACGACTGGATGTTTAGTGACACATGGTGGTTGCAGGCTATCTTTGTCCTGATTTTTCTTGTCTGCATTTACGCGCTGATGACGGCTTTCCGCTGGATGCACCGCAAAGATTGGGAAAACCTGCTCAGCCTGGTAGATGTGAAATCCATGAAAAACTACATTGTCAGGGAAATCAGGGGCAAATCCTGAGAACAGCCCTGCCAGGCGACTGTTGTCCTTTAGGAAGCGATTCTGGCCTGAAATGAATAGATTTTTTAACCGTTAAAATTTTTTTGACTATGAAAACCCGTGTGATCAACATTCTTTCCCATGAGCCGGATTACCGTTTCATCGCTGATGAAGACCGCCCTGAGGTAAGCTGGGATACACCGGACGGAAAGTGGGTAGGCATTTACCGAAACGAGATTCCGGATAAGCTGGGAGGCGAGGTCCTCAAATATACCGATGAATTTGAATACGAAGCCTGGCAGCCTGATTTCCGGGCAGACAAAGTTTACAGTCATCGCTTTGAGGACGGACTGGTGCATCGCCTCTTCCCGGCAGAAACCGTCAAAGAATTTTATGGTATCAAGCTAAGAAATAAAACCCAGTCAAAAGCTATGGTGGATTTTCTGCTGGAGTATAGCCAGCAATACCCGGTGGTCATCAACCTGAATGGAGACCTGAGCAGGATCAATGCGCAGATTATCGCCGCGGCATCGCACTTGCCCATCTTCCAGACTTACCGGGGTACACTGCACCTGCCCTCTACCATGATGCTAAAGCCCCGGCTTAATGTACTGGCCTCGCTGACCTATTACTTCAAGCACCGGCAGGCCAAAAAACTGCTACCCTCCTGCGACTATGTGAGCCACATGAACGACCTCTACCTGGATGAACTTGCCAAACTTTACAAAGGCCCCAAAACCAAACTGACCTCGGGCTGTGACTTTGACTTCTGGAAAAAAACTGACAAACCAGCCAGCAGAAAAGCAATGGATATACCGGAAAATGTCCCGGTATTTTTTACTTCTTCGCTGCTCATTCCCATCAAACAGGTGGATAAAGTCATTGACATTTTCCTGGAATTGGACGAACAGTATGAATTTATGCTGGTCATTTCGGGACATGGCACCGAAAAGTATGAACAATATCTGAAAAATCTGGCTGCTCCGCTGCTCAAAAAAAATAAGGCACGCTTTACCGGATATGTTACCGGGGAAGCGCTCAGAAATTACTACAATGCCGCAGATCTGTTCATCAACTCTTCTATTTCAGAAGGGGGGCCGGTCTCTGCCATGAAAGCCATTGCCTGCGAAACCCCGGTCATGAGCACCAACATCGGCAATGTAGCGGAGCGTATGCAACAAAACCAAACGGGTATACTTGTCGGTGAACAGGACTATCCACGATGGAAAAGCGCTATACAAGAGGTACTGCAGGGAAAAGCGATAAAATTATTTGACCGCAACGAAGCCAGAGAACAGTACGACTGGCAGGAGGTAGCCGCCAGCTTCAGCAAGGTATACCGCCTATTATCAGAAAAATACTACGGAAAAGTAAAACATCAGGCAGAGACACCATCAGTTACAGCCCGTCAAAAGGCAGGCTAATTATGGAGTCCTTCATGGTCAATTAGCTTGTACTTTTCACTCAGTAGACGCTTGATGAAATACTTCTATACTGCGACAGTTGATAACTATACGTAAGTATTTTGCACAACATCATTTTGAGTCACTGAATGAAATACTTAATTAAAATGAGGAATTTTCATTATTTTTCTTGATGAATAAAAAAATAATTCATCTTAAATTAATTACATTTTTCATTAAATAATATTCTATATTTTACCCATTTAGGCGGTTTATCTTAGTTTAAAGCTAAATTTTATACTATTTTAAATAATAAAATAGCAGGTAAATATCATTAATTTTTACAAATTCGTCTTGTTTTTGATGATTACAGAATCACCATGAATCAGTTGTCATCACATTCACAGAAATTAGGAAAAGCAGCAGCCGCACATTTGCTGCGCAGGGCGACCTTTGGCTCTGCCCCAAAAGACATCAGGCATTTTGCTGGTCTCACGGCATCAGAAGCGATAAGGGAGATAAAAAAATCGCCCCAGCCTTTTTCTCCGCCGATAGATACGGTTACGGGAAAAAGCTGGCTACCCGCCCGGAAAAACACCAATAGCCCTGAAAGTCATTTACGCAGGTTTACCATCTATTCGTGGCTGGATCATATGCTCAGGCAGCGTCACTCGCTCCGGTCAAGGATGGTATTTTTTCTGCATAGCCATTTTACTACCCTGCAATCCAGGGCCAATTATGGGTCGGCACTTTATTATCAGCTCAAACTTTTTGAGCATTTTGCCCTTGGTAATTTCAAAGAGCTAGCCGTCAAAATATGCAGCGACCAGGCCATGCTGATGAACCTGGACGGCAGGTACAACCGTAAGGAAAGCCCTAATGAGAACTTTGCCCGGGAATTTCTGGAACTCTATTCTATCGGCAAAGGGCCACAGAGCGGAACAGGAGACTATAGCTTCTACACGGAACATGATGTAAAGGAAGCAGCCAAAGTCTTTTCCGGTTTTTACATTGACGAGACTTTCCGCAAACACATTGACCAGCAGACAGGCTTACCGATGGGACGCATGCTGCAATATCCTGATGGAGAGCCGACACAGCATGATTTCACGGTAAAAACATTTAGTAGCAAATTCGGTAACAGGAAGATCACTCCTAAAGCAAGTACCTACCAGGCTGTGCAGCAGGAAATCCGGGAATTTGTTGAAATGGTCTTCAGCCAGGAGGAAACCGCCAGGCATATCTGCCGGAAGCTTTACCGCTTCTTCGTCTACCACCACATCAGCGATGAAACTGAGCGACAGATCATAACGCCTCTTGCCAATATACTTCGTAACAATAATTATTCGCTTGAGCCGGTACTGGATACCCTGCTGAGCAGCCGGCACTTTTTTGATATCGGTGTCAGTAAGTCTCAACAAAGGATAAGCGCGACCCTTATCAAATCTCCACTGGATCTGCTCAGCCAGATGGTCCAGCATTTTGGTGCTTACCTCCCGGAAAAAAGCCGTATGGAAGCATTCTACACATTGTATGGTGAGCTTTTCTCGAGGATGGAAGATATGGGCATGCAATTGTATGAACCACCGGATGTGGCAGGATACACCGCCTATCACCAGGCCCCTGACTTTAACCGCAACTGGATATCAGCCTCCACACTGGCGCACCGCTACAAGCTCGCGGATAGCCTGGTGAGTGGTATCAAAAGGCGGGAATATACAGGCGAAATCAAAATTGATGTGATGGCCTTTGTGAATGATCCGGGAAATGTTGCTGATCCTGCCGAGGCTGATCAGATGGTGCGTGAATTAAGCAGCGGCTTATTAGCCCGGCCACTTCCCGAAGAACGTATCAGCTACTTTTTACATGCGGTACTACTGGACGGCCTCTCTCCCAAAGCCTGGAAAATGGAATGGCAACAATACAAAAAGACTGGAGATGACAGGGCTATCAGGAGACAGTTGGAACACTTGTGCGTAAAAATGATGCAATCTCCTGAGTATCAGCTCTTTTAAACTGGAACGACCACCCTCATGAAAAGAAGAAATTTTCTTAAAAATATCTCAAAAGCCAGCCTTGCCCCGTTTTTCCTCAACGGACTGGCGGTAAGAGAAATGGCCAGCAGTAGTCTCAAAGAGCTGGCAAGCCTCAGTAACAACGATCGGGTACTGGTGCTGATACAACTACACGGAGGCAATGACGGACTCAATACCCTGGTGCCTCTCAACCAGTACAGCCAGTACCAGGCGCTGCGGTCCAATATTGCACTGTCACAAAGTGGCACCAGGAAGTTAATCAACCTCCAGAAGCAGGGTACGGACCAGCATCAGATCGGGCTGCACCCGGACATGACTTCTTTCCAGCAGATGTATGATCAGGGTATGGCTGCCATCGTGCAGGGTGTAGGCTATGACCATATGAATGGCTCTCACTTCCGCAGCCGGGATATCTGGCTCATGGGTGGAGGCTATCAGGACAGCTGGCATTCCGGCTGGTGCGGCAGGTATCTGAACGCCAGTTTTCCCGGCTACCCGGAGCATTACCCCAACCAGGAAATGCCCGATCCGCCGGCTTTGGAGATTGGCAACAGCTCTACGCTTGCCTTTCATAGTGATGAGGGTGTTTCAACTGCTCTCAACCTTGAAGATCCTGAAAAATTTTATGAGCTGGTCAGCAATGTCGGCAATACTTCAGCGCCCGGAGCAGAAGAGGGCTATTATGGCGATGAGCTTTCCTATCTCATGGGGGTAGAAGAACAATCCAATGAGTACGCATCACGCCTGCAGCACGTCTTTAAGCTGGGTCGTAACAGCCCGGGGGTCAGCTATCCGGAAAAGTACAAACTTAAGGCCCCGGCAGCTGAGGCTCAGAATAAGCTATCGGTACAGCTTAAGACTATCGCCCGACTGCTCAGCGGCGGTAGCCGTACCCGGGTTTTTCTTGCCAGGATCAATGGTTTTGACACCCATGCGCACCAGGTAGAAGGATCTGACGCCAGTATGGGAAGCCATGCCGCCCTTTTGTATAACCTCTTCTCTGCCATTGAGGCTTTTCAGAAAGACCTCAAAGGTCTGGGACTGGATGACAAGGTACTTACGGTGACTTTTTCTGAGTTTGGCCGCCGCCCGGCCTCCAACGGAAGCCTGGGTACTGACCATGGTACTGCGGCCCCCATGTTTGTGTTTGGCAAGCATGTCAATGGTGGCGTTATCGGTGACAATCCCAGCCTCACCGATCTGGATCAGGGGAAAAACCTGAAGCATCAGTACGACTACCGGCAGGTGTTCGGCACCCTTCTATCAGACTGGATGTTATCACCGTCGGAAGCTATCAGGGCCAGCCGCTTTGAAGACTTTATTGCCGGAGGCAAAAAACTACCTCTGATTGCCGGTTCGGCCGAAGGTGCTCCTCCTGCTGCCCCGGCGCCATCACCGACACCAGAAAGCCCGGATGAAGCATCGGCATTGGAGGGTGGGCACAAGATTTATAGCTGTCATCCAAACCCTGCACGTGATTATGTAGTTGTTCGTTACAGAATGGAAGACAGGCTGCCGCACCAGGTATATATCAGGGACATTTCAGGAAACATCATCAAACGCGTAAACCGACTGGGCCGCGATTATGGTGATAAAGATGTGACCTTTAACCTGGGTGGACAAAAGGCCGGTATATATTTCAGTGTGCTGGAAGTAGGTAATGACAGGCAGGTAGTTCAGTTTATTAAACGCTGATACCAAAAATTTCAGCCTTGCAGCAGAAATAGTTTGCCTAAAAACCGCTAATGCGCTATAATAAAGTGACTGAAGTATGAAGCGTAAGCTTATAAAGTAAGGCCTTAGAATAAAGCAGATCGTTATTCAGCCTCTTCATTGGGGCTGAAAATTTTTACATAAGTAGCATAATGCTACTTTCAGGAATCAGACAATTTTTTTAACTCCAACATCATGAACATTCTCATCCTGGTAAGCTCACTTAACTATGGTGGTGCTGAAAAACAGGCTGTCCTTGACGCCAATATGCTTGCTGCATCCGGCGAACATCAGATTTTCGTAGGCACCTTTCAGGAAGGGCCACTGCGCGAGCAGCTTTCCCCGCAGGTGCATCTTCAGCTGTTTGAGAAAAAAGACTATCTCAGTACTGCTTTTCAAATCGCCCGATTTAACAAGCGGGAAAACATCCAACTGGTGCATAACCATCTTTATGCCCCCATGATCATCGCATCACTGGCTTCGCTTATTTACAGGGTGCCGGTACTCTGGCATTTTCATGGGCATCATTTTGAGGTAAAAAAATATCCTCTCAACCTGCTTTCCCGCCTACCTACTGTCAAACGTATCATCTTCGTATGTGCTGCGCTGGGAAATTATTTTGACAAAAACTTCAGTTTTCCCAAGAGTAAGTTAACCGTAGTACATAATTCCTCCCAGTGCCGGAAAACCCGTACCTATGGTGCCGCCGACCAGCGGATCAGTATTGGATATGTAGGCAGGCTGGTTAAGCTAAAAAGAATACACCTGCTGATAAACCTGGCGGAACACCTGCTTTCCCGACAAATCCAGCACTTTGAGATCGTCATCGCCGGTGACGGTCCCGAAAGAGAAAATCTGGAAGCGCTGTGCCGGAAAAAAGGGCTGGAAAAGTATGTGAAATTCCTGGGGTTTCGCTCAGACATAGAGAACGTCTTCAACAGCTTTGACATATTTGTGCTGCCTTCAGAAGAAGAGGCTTTCTCCCTCTCCCTCATTGATGCCGGCAACTGCGGGCTACCTTCCATCGCCTTTGATGTGGGTGGAAACAAAGAAATTGTACAGGATGGCCAAACCGGTTTTATCATCCATACGGAAGATGCGCTGAAGGAAAAAGCCGCCCTGCTGTGTACAGATGCCGGCCTCCGCCGGAAAATGGGCGGGCAGGCAGAGGCTTACACCAAAAAATTCAGTGAACAGCAGCATCTCCGGGATCTCCTGAAGATTTACCGCTCGCTGGCGCCCAGCCAGGAGCTGCATTATGCCCAATAAATAAACCTCATTTAGTACCGAACCCTAAGACATGCATCCCATCATCAAATCCGGACTGAGTAAACTAAATTTTGAACTGGGCCGAAACCCAAAAATTGAAAAAATGCCGGATGACCGAAGTTACATCCCTGAACCGTATAAAGCTGTTTTTACGCTTTCGGCAGACTTTGAACTGGCCTGGGCCTGGCGTTTTTCCAAAGGTTATGCAAATCCGCTGGAGGGAGCACTCCAAAGAGCCCGGCTTGCCCGGCATAATATGCCGCAGTTACTGGATATCTGTGAAACATTCAACATTCCTGTTACCTGGGCAACCGTAGGTCACTTATTTCTGGAAAGCTGTGAGTGTGAAAATGGAAAAGCACACCCGGAGATGGAACGCCTGCCCCACTTTGAAAATCCTTACTGGAAATTTGATACAGGAGACTGGTTCAAAGATGACCCCTGCAGTAACTATCGCCAGGCCCCCGAATGGTATTGCCCCGACCTGCTGGACAGGATACAAGCCTCCAGGCTACAGCACGAAATTGGCTGCCACACCTTTTCACACATTGACTGCAGGGATGGGGTGTGTCCCCCAGAAGTTTTTGCATCTGAGATCACCCGCTGTCAGGAGGTGGCCCGCAGTCGGGGAGTTGAACTTAAGACGCTTATTTATCCGGCCCATACAGTAGGCAACCTGGATACACTGGCCCGGCTGGGATTTACCAACTATCGTAGCAACCTTGATAATACCCTGGGATACCCCGTACTGCACAGCAATGGTTTGTGGGAAATTAAAAGTTCTTTTCAACTTGAATTGCGAGAGGGCTGGTCAGTAGATTACCAGATTTACCGGGCCTGCAAAGTAATTGACCGGGCCCTGCAAAACCACAGTGTGTGCCATTTCTGGTTCCACCCTTCTTTTCCTGCTTCCTATTTGAACGAGGTTTTTCCTGCCGTTATGGCCTATCTGCATGACCGCCGGTCTGAAATACTGATCACTACTATGAAGGATTACGTAGACTGGCTCAACGATGAGGTTGCTACATTTCCCTTGCCCGATAATTTACAAAACACCAACAGATGAATAGCACGCTGAGGGTAAAACCAGACGAGGGGGCTATCTGGCCAGCGCATTTCTCTCGGCAAGCGTAACTGTACTTTTGACCGATAAAAGGGCTTTCTGATAGTTTGCATAAAATACCGCAGGCGTGTACACTTTTCGCTGGTGTTCAAAAGCAGTCTTTCCAATCTCAAGCAGCTTATCTTCATGTGTAAAGTAATAGTCAATCTGCTCCCTGAGATCTTCAGGTGACTCGGGCGCTACCATTACGGCGGTTTCACCCTCTCGTACATATTCCTTTATTCCGCTTACGCGAGAGCAGATAGCGGTTTTGCCCATACTCATCGCTTCCAGCAGTACTACCTGTCCCCGTGAAGCTATCCCTTTTCTAAGACTGATCACCACCAGGCGAGACTTTTTTAAGAGGTCCAGGTACTCACTTTTTGCAATATCATAGTACATACGCGTACTGGGTGTCCGGTATTTTTCCAGCACTTCTTTTTGCGAAGCTGGTGCTACAATCACGAGCGGTATTTGAGAGTCTTTGAGCGATTTGAGGAGGGTGACAAAATCACGTTCCATGCGACCGGCAGCAAAAACGTACCCATTGGGTGAAGGACCTTCGTAGGCGCGATTTTCTGTATAAAAGGGTATAAATGTAAATTTATCGGCAGATGTCTGCATCTTTACTACCAGGTCGTCAATTTCACCCTGCGTTTGGGTAATCATCCGATCAACCTGAGATATTATGCTACGCCAGAGGCGCAGGCTGAGCCGGTGGCGAAGATTATCTCTAAAGTTGAATATCATTTCATAACCCACCAGACGGACCCGTCTTGGTTTGTACAACAGGAAGAGCAAGCCCAGCATCAGCACCGTCCTTCTGTTGCCAAGCACAATATCAGCCCGAAAAGAAGCTATATACAGGTGCAATACATGCAGTATGCCGGACACTGCTGAGGGAAAATGTTTATAATCCGGACACTGAGAAGTCTCAAAATGAGCGTCAGAGAAAAAGTTTATTCCGTAAGGAAAATGTTGGTCAGTAAGCAGCTTTAATTTCACAGCGTTTGGTTAAAAGCTAAAAAAAATTGATGCGTATTCTGCAAGCCTGTAGTCTGAGACTTACTGAATTCATTTGAGTATATAAAAAAGCAGAGGAGTCCCGATAGGGACATCATGTAGGTAGCTATACAAATGGATACAGTTGATTTTTTGTGCCGTCAGGTACAAGATGTAGGCTATTGAATACAGCCATATCTGCCAAACCATATAGCGTACCTATGGCACGCAGGTATTTCTTCAACTGTTCTTTCTACCCACATAAAGTCCCTGACGGGACTAGCTACCTATTGAATAGGATACATTATAAATGTATGAACCACCTCCTATATGTTTTACACTCAATTCATTTCTATTTAATAAAGATAAAGAAATCATTCATCCAAGCGGTTTCTTACCCATCGTACTGTTTTTGGTAAACGGTATCCAGTTTCTCCAGCATTACTTCACACATGCTTTCAATTTCAGGGGACAAGGCATGTACCTTGCCCTTTCCGACAGAAGCGGTACTCACCTGACTGGTAAGGTCCTTACCGGGAAAATGCCTGCCGGCAAAGTGGTAGATTTCCTCCATCTTCTCATCTGGATGCGTCACCAGGTCCTGGTAACGCATGAGTTTGATACGGTCATCATGGTTAAAATTCTGATCAAAGTAAAGGCTGTTGCGCACCCACCAGAAAAGGGCCGCAGCATCCAGTGCATGCATATCATCTGAAAAATACTGTTGGACAGTCTGCCGGACAGCAGGGCTTACTTTTTCGGATCGCCAGTCGCCGGTTTTCTGTTCTACAATAGGACGCAAATCGTCAAGCCCATTCTCTTCACCAAAATTTTTGAGGTTAGAAGAAGCCACATCCTTATAGTGACGATACATCCAAATGGCTTTAGAACTGGGCAAATAATCCAGCAATGAGGCAGTATGTTGGCTTTCAACCAGCGGTTTCATGATGATAAAGTTCGCAGGCACTTCCCTGACCTCTCCAAGCACTTCAGGAAGAGGATTTAGCCGGATGCCGGCAGGATCCTGGGATGACAGTGTGCTAAATTCCCCAAACACCCGGGACTGAAGATCCTTCGTAAACAGGCGAAGCATCATGGTAGTACCCGAACGCTGACAGCCTACTATCAGCAGGATTTTTTGCTGCTGTTCATCCGTCTGTTGAATAGTTTGGTATATCCGCTTTTTTTTGACCAGCAGTTCTCTGCCCAGTTTTTTCTTTACCTTTGAAAAAAACTTCACTCCCTTTTTCGCTCTCATTCCCAAAAAAAATTAAAAAATAGTGTTGTTATCGATTGAAAAAAATACAGCTAAAAAAATACATGCCTATCTGATATACTTTAACCTCAGATCAGCCTTTTTGCCTCTAAAATGCAGGAAATTAAAACATACTGCCCTCCAGAAGCATTATCATTGTATGACTCTTGTAGCGTCTGAATTGTTATACAAACAGTCGAAATATCTGACTACTTTTTTTTCTTTTTGAACCGGTACGCGAATAGAAGCTCGCAACCACTTTTTTAACATCGGAAAAAACTTTTTTTATGAAAATTGCCATCGTGAGCTGTGGCCTGTTGGACTCTCTCCTGCCACTGCTTCGTCGTTTGTCCAAAAGGGCTGAAATTGACCTCTACGTTTCGGTTTACGGACAGCAGTTTACTGAAAGTGTAGCCTCATTTGATTTGTCTGATTTACCTGATGGCCTGATCTCTGAAGAGAAAAGCAGAAAAATTGCCGGTCAAAAACTAATTGACTATGTAGAAGGTGAAGGGGGCAGGATACGCTGGCGATTTTTTAAGTACCCTACGCTGAAGGTTTTCAGTGCTGCTAATTTCAGGCTGCACCGTAAGTTTGCTGATCAGATCAACGGTCAGGGCTACGACCTGGTGCATCTCAACGGATACCGAGGGGCTCTCATGTTCCTGTACGCTATGCTACACAAAAAAACACCCAGGGTATGGAGCATACACGATCCTATTCTCCACTCCGGCGAAGATAAATGGCAGACACGCCTGGCATACAGTAGCTTTGGCTGGCTCAATGCACATTTTATCCTGCACAATGAAGGTCAACGTCCTGAATTTATGCAGCGATATAGGGTAAAGGCGGACCACTGCCATTATGTTCGTTTCGGCCCCCTGGATATTTTCAGGATTTTCACCAATGGGCATGAGTCCCTGCCGGATGGCAGTGTGCTTTTCTACGGACGCATATCCCCATACAAAGGAGTTGAAAACCTGATAGAAGCTACCCGGATTGCCCGAAAGAAAATTCCCGGGCTCAAAGTCATCATTGCCGGCAAGCCCAATTACGCCATTGACCTGGATAGCTTCAGGGATGATCCTGCTTTTGAGATCAAAGATCATTTTATAGAAAATGAAGACATGGTACGCATGATTGAGGCATCAGATTATGTGGTGTGTCCTTATACGGATGCTACCCAGAGCGGGGTAGTCATGACAGCTTATGCTTTTGAAAAACCGGTGCTTGCCACTTCTGTAGGTGGCCTGCCGGAAGTGGTGGAGGATGGCGTCACCGGCAGGCTGGTTCCGCCTAAGAATAGTCAGGGACTGGCTGATGCTATGGTAGCTATGTCATCCGACCGTAATATGCTGGAAAAAATGAAGACGAGCCTGCAAGAAAAATTCTACAGTGGTCCCGGCTCATGGGAAGGAATCGCAGCCAGAACCATGGATATTTACCACTTGGCCATACAGAAAGAACGCGCTTCCCCACTGAAAAAAGTCAGTCATTAATTAACTGTCTGCCATTTTTTGCTTAACTTAAATACTTCAGCGAATTTTTTTTTGGATGACGGAATTTTTAAAATCGCTGCAATCAACTGGCTTTCATGATTTTTTTCCGCTGTGACTCAACAGCAACATTTGACAAATACTGGCGCTAAAAGGCTGTCAGTGACCATTTTTTTTTAAATATATACACATGAATCCTGCATTTACTTCTCTCATGGAATCATACCCGGCACTAGCGCCCTGTGGTGATGATCTCCAGCATGCTTTTGAACTGCTGAAAGAAGCTTTTCAGAAAAACGGTAAGCTGCTCATCTGCGGAAACGGAGGTAGCGCAGCCGACTGCGAACACATCGTCGGCGAACTGATGAAGGGGTTTCGCTCTAAAAGACCCATTACGCCGGCCATCCGTAAGCTTTTTGAGGAACGCCTGCCTAATGATGGTGCTTTTATCGCTGATCATCTGCAGGGAGCACTACCCGCTATTTCGCTGGTCAGCCACTCAGCCCTGATTTCTGCTTTTTCCAATGATGTAACCGCAGAAACCGTATTTGCCCAGCAGGTGTACGGCTATGGCAGGCATCATGATGTGCTTCTTGGCATCAGTACCTCCGGTAACTCGGCCAACGTGCTCAGAGCCGTGCAGGTAGCTAAAGTCATGGGACTATCTACCATCGGCCTGAGTGGCAGCAGTGGAGGAAAAATAGCCGAGTTTTGTGATGTAACCATCAAAGTGCCGCGCAAACTGACCCATGAGATTCAGGAACTGCACCTGCCGGTGTACCACAGCATTTGCAGGGCGCTGGAACAGGAATTTTTTCCCGAGAAAGAAAAAGCAAACAGCAGACAACGTAGCTGATACATCCCTGGCTGGTGAATAATTTTTTTATCTAAACCCAACATCATGGACAAATCCTTAGTAGCAGAAATGGAAAAAACAGGTGCTACAGTATTGAACCCATTATCAGAACTGACTATTCACACCAAAAAACCCTCTGTCACCATCCGGTCTAAAGCTCCACTCAGGCTCGGCCTGGCCGGAGGGGGCACCGATGTATCGCCCTTTTGCGACTTGCACGGAGGATCAGTACTCAATGCCACCATTGACATGCATGCCTTCTGTACCATAGAAGTAACCGACGATGATAAGGTGGTTTTTCTGGCTGCCGACCGGGAAGAATATGAAGAACACGATGCTACTTCGGAACTACCGCTGGATGGCGGACTTATCCTCCACCGGGCAGTGTACAACAGCATCGTCAGAAGGTTCAACCGGGGAAAGGCATTATCTTTCCGCATGACTACCTACTCCGATGCAGTGGCTGGTTCGGGCCTGGGCTCCTCCTCTACCCTGGTAGTCGCCATGATCAAAGCCTTTGTGGAGTGGATGAACCTGCCGCTAGGTGAATATGACATAGCCCGGCTTGCTTACCTGATTGAGCGAAAAGAAGCGGGACTTTCGGGAGGTAAACAGGATCAGTATGCGGCTACCTTTGGTGGAATCAACTTCATAGAATTTTTCGCCGATGAAAGAGTAATCGTCAACCCTCTGCGTATCAAACAGTGGGTAATCAATGAACTGGAAAATTCCTTCGTACTTTTTTACACCGGCTCTTCCCGCGACTCCGCCAAAATCATTGACGAGCAGATCAAAAACACCCATGAGAAAAAGAAAAAATCCGTGGACGCCATGATAGAGCTTAAAGAGGATGCCCTGCTGATGAAGGAGTGCATACTGAAAGGAGACTTCATTACCTTTGCCCGTTACCTGGGCAAATCCTGGGAAGCCAAGAAAAGAATGGCCAGTTCTATCACCAACCCGATGATAGACGCCATGTACCAGCTAGCCCTGGACGCCGGTGCTTATGGAGGCAAGGTTTCCGGGGCCGGAGGCGGAGGCTTCATGATGCTGATGTGTGACCCGGCCCGGCGGATGCAGCTGGTAGAGGCCCTGAACGGACAGGAGGGCTGTATTATGAACTTTCATTTTACCAAGCACGGTACCCAGGCCTGGAGCCTTTGAGCAGGGCATTTTTTTTAAAAACCTCTTAAAGTCTGGTGACTGTTAATCATTAAATCATCAAAATCCGAAGGATTAAACGGGAGAAAATAGTTTTTCATGGAAGCAATCATACTGGCTGGGGGAAAAGGAACCCGGCTAAAGTCTGTTATCAAAGACATTCCCAAACCAATGGCACCGCTTCAGGACAGGCCCTTTCTGAGCTTTATACTGGACGAACTCTCGGCACAGGGATTTGAGCATGCGGTACTGAGTACCGGTTACAAACACGGAGTAATTGAAGATTACTTTGGCGATCAGTACCTGGACATGAAGATCAGCTACAGTCAGGAAACATCACCCCTCGGTACGGGAGGGGCCATCCGCCAGGCACTGACTGCAGCCAGGGAAGATAATGTATTTGTGCTGAACGGAGATACAATGTTCAGAGTGGATTTCAGAGATATGCTCCGTTTCCACCAGGAGCAGCAATCGGGCATGACCGTAGCCCTGAAAAAAATGGAGGACAGTAGTCGCTACGGAACTGTTGAAACTGCTGAGGGTAAACTGGTGGACTTCGGCGAAAAAAAGGCCAACAGCGGGGGATTGATCAACGGGGGTATCTACCTTATCGGACAGCAACTTTTCCCGGTACTGGCTGAGATGCCCGAACGTTTCTCTTTTGAAAAAGACTTCATGGAAGTCTTTTTCCGCAAAATGCCCATCATGGCCTATCCCTCAGATGCATATTTTATCGACATAGGCATACCGGAGGATTACCGGCGGGCCCACCAGGAACTCACAAATGAATCATGAAAAAAAGAGCTTTATTTCTGGACAGGGACGGGGTCATCAATGAAGACCTGAACTATGTACACCGAATAGAGGATTTCCACTTTGTGGAGGGTATTTTTAATTTACTCCGGGAGGTGCAGGAACAAGCTTACCTGCTGATCGTTATTACCAATCAGGCAGGCATTGCCCGTGGCTATTATAGCGAAGATGATTTTCACCAGCTCAGCCAGTGGATGAAGGCCCGATTGGAGGAAGAGGATATCCACCTGGATGCGATTTACTACTGCCCTTATCATCCTGAACACGGTATTGGGAAATACCGGAAAAAAAGCGATTGCCGCAAACCTGCTCCGGGCATGATTTTAGAAGCTTGCCGGGATTTTGATATTGACCTGCAGGCCTCAGCCCTGATAGGAGATAAAGATTCGGACATAGCTGCAGGACAGCAAGCCGGTGTGGGTACCAATATACTTTTCGGTCCTGAAGCGCTAAGCAGAGATAAAGCACGATCAGTGTTTACCATCAGCCGTCTGGAAGAAGCCAAACGCCTGATATTGCAGACCGCCTGAAGCATGAACATTGAGGCTGATACTTGTTTGAATGATAATTTTTTTAACCATACGCATCTGAATTTTTTAATGATGCGGGCTGCTGTTCCATTGCTGTAGCCAGATATTAGCATAATTGCTGAATTTATGACGAACCGTCAAGTACCCGTAATATTACTGGACTGTCATCTCAGAGCCATAGAGGGGGTAATTGCGTCCTTTGGCAAAAGGAAAATTCCCATTGTCGGGCTAAGCTCACAAAAGCGTCCGCCTGCATTTTTCTCCCGCTATCTGAAAAGAAGGTATCATACGCCGCCGGTATCGCAGCCGGAAGCTTACCTGGATTTTCTGCTGACTATGCCCGACAGAGGTGTACTTTTATATGCTGATGATGCTTCGGCTTCTTTCGTAGTTGAGCATGCAGAAACACTCCGTAAAGCTGGCTTTAGGATAAATATAGCGCCTCCTGCTACATTTTTGAGAGGGTTTGACAAAGCCCTGCTGGCAGAGGCAGCCAATGAAGCAGATGTGCCCGTTATTCCTACGATAAAGGTGCAGCAGCGAGAAGATCTTGAGCAGGCCTGGGAAAAACTGGACAAACCCATCATACTAAAAGCTACCCGGCTGGCCGGTGGTAAATTTGAAATTATCCGGCGAAAGGAAGAACTGGCCGGCGCATTCAATACGATGGATCAGCTGGTAAAATCAACGGCATTTGCCCATATGAATTCAGGCCTGATCGCCCAGGAATTTATCCACTATGATTATGATGAAATCTACTGCTGCGAGTCTTATTATACCACCCGGGCTGAAGCTACCGGCTTTCTGAGCATTCACAAGATCAGGCCAAATATCAACCGGAATGGTACTGCCGGCGGCAGGTTATTTGCCGGAGAAACCATACAGGATGAGCGGCTGGAAGGCCACAGCCGGCGCCTGCTGGACCATCTGCAATGGCAGGGGCTGGCCCATATGGACTGGATATATTCGCGCAAATACCAGGAATACCTGCTATGTGAGATTAACCCCCGCCTGCCCGGATTCTCCAACCTGCTGACCAAAACCGGCTTTGATATGGCCTACCAGTACTATGCAGACCTGTGCGGACTGCCTTTGGCTGATTTCAGCTTCAGAAAGTCACTGTATTTTGAGGCATTGCGTATGCCCGGTGATATCACCACGGGTATCTATGCAATCATGAAGGGCTATCTGCCCTGGAAGACTTTTTTACGTTCCTACGGCCGCTTATTTTCTGGTAAACAGGATATTTGCCTGGACATATTTTATGGCTCTGACCCAACTTTCACCGCAGTGAGCTGGTTTGAACATCTGCGCTATATGTTAACGCGCCCCTTTAGATTTTTAAGAAGATAAATATGCTTTTTGATTTTTTTGCCTGTATCAATTTTAACCAAAAACAGCAGATAGAAGAAAGTCCATTTCTTCATCAGCCGCCTTATAGCAAGCTCCAATACCAGGAAAGGCAGGACAGTTCGCCTGTGTCGGAAGTAATCAGCCTGCACAAAGGTGCCAAGGACAGCAGTAGCTTATTCCAGAATGAGCAAATAGAGGTGTATATTTACGGCTACTGCATCACCAGGCTGAACAGCGACTATTTTACCAAAAAGCAAAAACTGAGCGCCCATCAACTCGCCAATGCCTACCAGGAAATCGGTGATGACTTCCTGGACCACGTAAAAGGTTCTTTTGCCATCCTTTTGATAGACAAGGCAGCAGGCAAAGCAAAGCTTTACACGGATCCCTTTAATGTGAGGCCGGTATATTATATGCTGCATGAGCAGGCATTTTATATTTCTACCTCAATGGCTACACTGGTGCATCAGCGGCAGCGTCTGCACTTATCCAACGATCTCAATTATCCGGCAATCATTGAATATCATCTGTTTGAATACTCCCTTAAGGATGATACTTATATCAAATCCATACAGAACATGCCGGCCGGTGGTTCCCTGACTTTTTCAGCAGGCAATATTGATCTGAAAAAATACTGGGAAGCTTTCCGGGATCTGGAAATTCCGGGCGTGCAGTACAGCGAAAAAGAGAGTGTGGAAGGCCTGAATAGCTTGCTGAAGGAAAACCTGGATATGTACCTCTTCTATCCGGAGCGCACAGCAGTGGCCCTTACCGGCGGCTATGACTCCCGGACGAACCTGGCGCTGCTGGGCAATAGGTCAAAAGACTTCTTTTTCTACAGCTACGGCAGTGAGGGCACCTTTGACCTGAGCATACCGGCCAACATTGCTGCCACACAAAATCTTCATTACAAGCAGATCCTGCTGGATCAGAATTTTCAGCAGTATTTTGGCAAATACGCAAAAATGGCCATCGCCTTGGGTGATGGCATCGCGGAAGCCAGCCGCGCCAACTATCCTTTTGCTTTTCGGCAACTCAGCCCCAGGTATGATTACATACTCACCGGGCTGTTCGGCAGTGAGCTGATCAAGCACCCAACCAGCATCGGAAATTTTATCAACCAGGATATGAAAGACCTGCTGCGGTCCAATAATCCGGAGAAAACACTGGACAACATCCTGCAAAAGGCCCGTACTGAAAATATCATTGACGAGGAAATTATGGACCAGTATGCCCCTGAGGTACGCGAACGTGTACTTTCAGAACCTTATGTGGTGAACCAGCATGACTTTCCGGTCAAATACTTTTATTTTCTGCTGATGCAGGGAATCAGGAAATATTTTATGAAAGAAATCAAGGTGGAGCGTCCATTTGTGAGTAATATCCATCCTTTCCTGGACCTGGAGTTCGTGGAGTTACTGCTCCAGACCCCCTTCCCCTGGGTTTATCACTGGACGGGTGAGAAAAACCTGGTCAGAAGCCTGAAAACACACCGTTTTTATGTGTCCATCATGCAGCGCAACCGACCAGCCCTGACACGCATGCTGTCCACCCATGGGTATACGCCGGCTTTCATCCGCCATAAGATGCTGTTGCCCGTCATGGCTTTGCAATACCGTTACTATAAAAGCAGGATCAGGGCTAGTGGCAGCTTCAACTCCACCGAAGCAGTGACTACCTATCTGCAGAAACAATTGCGAAAAGAAAACAGGCTGCCATTCCTCCACCTGGAAAATACGCTGAATGGGCAAAATACGAAGGAAATGATCAAAATGGCTTCTCTGCAACAGTGGATGAACACACACCAACTTAACCAGCAATCCGTAGGCGCATGAAAAAAGTAGTTCACCTGATGCGAAAATTTCTGCCCCCGACTGCATCCTTTATCTATAACCAGATCAGTAAGCATGAGCAGTTTGAGCCCTACCTGGTTTACTGCGAAGATAGCCCGTCTGTCTTCCGTGCAGCCCTGGAAAAAGAGTATCCTGCTTATCAGGCTCCTCAGAGCATCCTCGGGAAGCAACTCTATCAGTATACACGAAACCTCTACCGGGGCGACAGGAAAAAGCTGGAGCAACAACTGCGTAAGATCAGGCCCGATATCCTGCATATTCATTATGGCGTAGATGCGCTGGTGTATGCAGACATGTGCAGCGCACTGCAGATTCCGGTGGTAGTATCCTTTTACGGCTACGACTGCACCTCCTTTCCCCGTAGGTTTAAAGGGCTTGGCAGGCTATGGCTGCAGAAGAAGCTGTTTGAAAATCCCGGTATCACTGCCTATACCGCGATGAGCCCCGATATGGAAAAAGACCTGTTGTCTATTGGATGTCCTGAAGAGAAAATCATCGTGCATTACCATGGTTCTGATACCACCCCATTCTACCGGGAGCGGAATTACCTGGACAAAGAAGATATCCACCTGCTGATTATCAGTTCGCTTACTGCCAAAAAAGGTCACCTGTTCCTGTTAAAGGCACTACAGCGGGCGCAACAGCAGACTGAGAAACAGTTACACCTGCATATCGTAGGTGATGGTGAACTCAAAGACGCTATCAGCATGTTCATCCGGCAGGAAAACCTCAGTCGGGTACAACTGCACGGACCAGTAGATTATGGCTCGGCACAGCACCTTCAGTTTCTGGATAATGCTGATATTTTTATACACCCCAGTATCCATACCGAAAATGGTGAGAAAGAAGGTATTCCCGGGGCTTTGATTGAATCAAGGTCCAGTGGCCTGCCGGTAGTGACGACCCGTCATGCCGGTATCCCCTTTATCGTAGAAGACCAGAAAACAGGCTTGCTGGCAGATGAAAATGATGTAGATACGCTGGCTAAACATATTGTGCTGTTGGCAGAACATGTGGAGTTGAGGGAAAAGATCGGCCGACAGGGACAAGCCTACACAGTTGATAAGCTGGATGTGGTGAAGAAAGAAAAAGACCTGGAAAAAATTTATCACCGGCTGATCAGCAGTCACCAAAAAAGGGAACTGCAGGAAATCTGACCGATGATACAGGAATTTTCGGGCTAATCATTAATTTTGTGGAAGCGTACTGACTTTTTTCGCTTCCCGTCAACTTGCTATTTTTTTTATGAGAAGAGATTTCACACTTGATGTTTATCGTTCTTTTTTGGAGGCGGCCCTGGAAAAAGGCTATCTGCTTACCTCCTACGAGGATTATGTAAGCCGGGACTTATCTGACCGTAAGGTTCTGATACTACGGCATGATGTAGACCGCCTGCCCCAGAATTCCCTGGCAACCGCTATGTTACAGGCAGAACTGGGGGTGAAAGGCTCCTATTACTTCCGCATTGTACCGGCCAGCTTTCAGCCAACCTACATTAAACAAATCCGGGATCTGGGGCATGAAATCGGTTACCACTATGAGGACATGGCCCTGGCAAAAGGGGATGTTCAGCAGGCAATCACATCTTTTGAGCAAAACCTGGCCAAGGTAAGCGAATTTTATCCGGTCAAAACCATCTGTATGCACGGCAGTCCCCTATCCAAATGGGATAACCGACAGATCTGGGAACAGTATGATTACCATGACTACGGCATTCTCGCTGAGCCCTATTTTGATATAGATTTTCACAGAATGCTCTACATAACGGATACCGGGCGCAACTGGAATAAAAGCAGCAGTAGTGTCCGAGACAAGGTCAGCACTTCCTACCACTTTCAGTTTGCCAGTACCTATGACCTTATCAGCCAGTTGAAGCAGGGAAAACTGCCCGACCAGATCATGCAGAATATTCACCCCCAGCGGTGGAGTAATACACTGACCAACTGGACGCAGGAGCTGATCATGCAGAACATCAAAAATCAGGTTAAGAAAATCATCGTAAAACTACAATAGTGATTACTACCATCATCTTATTAGGCAATCATATACAAGGCCTGGGTGTATCCCGAATATGCCACAAGCTGGGGCTAAGCGTGCATCTTTTTAATGAAGACCAGCTTTGTGTTACCCGTTTTTCCAGCAGTTGTCATGAGTTTACCCAGTTTAAGGGTACCGGCGGACTGCTGAGAAAGTTACTGGAACTGGATGTCAGTCCTCATGAGGCAGTCCTGATGCCAACCAACGACCGCTTTGTCGGTTTTATGGCTGACTATTATGACGAACTGGGGGCCAAGTACCACTTGTCTATTCCCTCTCCCGAGATCACAGACATCTGTTACAACAAAATCAAAACCTATACCATCGCCCGAGAGATGGGCATACCCATTCCGGACAGCTGGTTTCCCAGTTCGGAAGAAGAAATCATTCAGCTAAAAGACCAGATTTCCTATCCGGTGATCATCAAGCCGGCGGTGATGCATAAATTTTACAGCCAGCTGAAGAAAAAAGTTTTTCTGTGCAGCAATGCTGATGAGTTGATGCAAAATTTTCGTCTGGCCACCGAGGTGATTGTTCCAGAGGAAATTATCGTACAGGAATTCCTCTCTGGTGGCCCTACCAAACTTTACTCCTTTGGCTCGTTCTGCGACGGGGAGAAAGTCTGGGGCAGCTTTGTAGCCAACCGCATACGGCAGAAACCCATGGACTTTGGCATTTCCACCACTTATGCCCGTACAGTGGTCAACCCGCGACTGGACGAGCTGGCTATACGCTTCCTGACGGGTATAGGCTATTTTGGACTGTCGGAAGTAGAATTTATGCTGGATGAAAAAACCCAGGATTTTAAGCTGATAGAAATCAACCCTCGTACCTGGAAATGGCATTCTATCGCCAACCGGGTAGGTATCAACCTGATTGGGATGATGGTAGACCAGCTGAACAAAAAGCCGCTGCTGGAGCAGCACAACCGCCAGGCGGGTATCGGCTGGACGGAGCGGCTCACCGATACCTATGTGGTGTTAAACGAAGCCCGCAAAGGACGGCTAAACCTCCGGGAATACTGGAAAACACTGAAAACCGAAAAAGAATATGCCTGCTTTTCGTGGAAAGATCCGCTGCCGGCAGTTATGTATATCATGATGTCACCCTACTTACTTTTTAAACGATAAAAACCATGTTATTTTTTCTAATTCTTGAGAGCATACTGATCAGTACGCTACTTTATTATTACCTCCACTACAAGACCCGTATCAGCCTTAAATATCTGGGCCAGGATAATGTGGTTGTGATAGTGCTGGCTTTTCTTTTGTCATGGTGGATTGCCACACTGCTGCCGCTGGAGTATGCGTGGCTGGCATTTGTCATCAATCCCATTCTGGTAGTGGGGCTGGCTTTCAGCCTTACCATGATCCGCTTCTGGCGTACCCCTACCCGATCCAGCAAAGCCCCGGAAACGGATATTATATCGCCAGCCGATGGCAATGTGATCTATGTAGAAAAGGTGGAAGCCGGTGAAATCCCCGTTTCAATAAAAGGAAATACCTACTCAAAGCTGGACGAACTGACCAAAACCAACCTGCTGGAAGGTCCCTGCTGGCTGATCGGTATCAATATGACGCCCTTTGATGTGCATAAAAACTGCGCTCCCATTCCCGGCAGGGTCATTCTCAACCAGCATTTTGATGGTAAATTCCTGTCGCTGAAGCTGGGCAAGGCATTGAAGGAAAATGAGCGTAACACCATGGTATTTGACCACCAGGGTACCAAAGTGGGAATTGTGCAGATAGCTTCTAAGCTGGTGCGGCGCATAGATACCTATGTGAAAGAAGGAGAAAGCCTGCAGCGTGGTCAGTGGGTAGGCATGATCCGCTTCGGTTCGCAGGTTGACGTGATCATTCCAAGAAAGTATGCGGTAAACGTGAAGGTAAAAGACCAGATCTATGCCGGTGAAACTGTAATCGCCAGGCTGTGAGAATACTGGTAGATATTGCCCATCCGGCCCATGTCAACTTTTTCAAAGGAGCCCTGCAGCGTTTCCGGGAAGAGGGCCATGAAGTGATCATTACGGGACTCCGGAGGGGCAAACTCCCCAGAATCCTGGAGAATGAGCTGAGCCAGTATCCGGTGCATTATGTTGGCAAGCATGAAGGCAGCACCTGGTCCATTATTGTGGAAGCCAATATTAAAAAGGTAATCCGGCTGTTTTTTTTCGCTATCCGCAAAAAAATAGATATTGGCATCAGTGTAGGAAGTTTTACCATGGGCACCGTTCTCAGCCTGATGGGCAAACCCAACCTGCAGTTTGATGACGATCCCGAGCGCCACATGAATGTGCTGCTGGAAAAGTTGAGCAGCACCCGGCTGTACTTTCCGCCGATCATAGCGCCCCACAAAAATGTAGAAAATATGCAGGCGCTGAAGGAATGGGCCTATCTTGCTCCGGCTTACTTTAGTCCTGACGTTAGCGCTCTTGAGCCTTATGGGCTGCGGCCCGGCGAATATATCTTTGTGAGAGAAGTATCTACCGGCAGCCTGAATTACCAGGAGCAGGAAGCCGGGTCAGTAGCTTCTTTTGCCGAGCGGTTTCCCGAAGGCTATCCGGTGCTGCTTTCGCTGGAAGACAAGGAAACCATCGGCAGCTATCCGGATAACTGGATACTGCTGCAGGAACCTCTGCCAGATATTCATTCATTGCTCTACTACAGCCGAATGATTGTATCCTCCGGCGATAGTATGGCCCGTGAGGGGGCGCTGCTGGGAGTACCCAGTGCCTATGTGGGTATCAGGGAAATGAAAGCGAACCAGCTGCTGTCAGACAGAAGTATGCTTTTTAAGCGAAGCCCTGCTGAGATGCCATCTTTCATGCAAAAGCTGATAGATGGTCAGCTTAAGGTAGAGCCTCAGGAGGCATTTCGTTCCCGTCTGGCGGAGGAATGGGATGATGTCACCTCCTTCATCGTGGATGCCACTTATCTGTACGCGTCAGCTAAAGAATAAACCTATTTTTTAGCTGGCAACTGGCGAAAGCCTGGTGCTAAAGCTTCCCTTTATTTGACTGAAATACAAAAAACACCTAAGTGGTTGATAGTTTACTTTGATATTTTTAGTACAAATGACTTATTCTATCGGCCATAGTGTCTAGTAGATTTGTATCAATAATGTGAGTAAAATAATTGAAATAACTAATCCAATTGGAAATGGAAATAAACTTTTTGAAACTAAATCCTGCAGAAGTTCAATTAAACTACCTATTTGGTGCGGCCTGGGCCTGGTTGAGCATTTGTTTTTCGCCGAAAATTATACATTTAGACTTATCCCCGATAAGGATATTCTTACTAAAACAAATGGTCATATATGCATGATTTTTAGTCAAAATAGCTCAAATACTGCATTATGGAGAAGAAGCTGCTGCTTTCGCTTGTGATTAGGGAACAACTGGCTTAACTTTTAGTATATAATAACGAATACTTTTTAAGCTTACGTGATTCCGATTTTACCGAGTCATATTTTTTGATAATGCTATTTTTTATGGAACCGCTAACTTTTCAGTTGACCCGGCCCGTAACGCAGAACCCTGGCGTGGCAGGCGAAAGGATTGACGATAAAACACTGAGTTTTTTAATCAAACATGTAAATCTGAAGGACCGTAACGAAACGCTGATCCTGAACACCCATCAGCAGGAAGATATGCACCAGCAGGCATCGTTGAACCGGCTTCTTGGCTCAGAACACCAAAATATCGTTAACCTGAAACGTATCAACGATATCAGGAGAATTAACAAGTTTTTTGAGTCGGTGAACGAACACCTTCCCATGAAGGGAGTATTTGTGAGCTGCGTAGAAACTAAAGCTATGCGCAAAGAACGCATACTGGCAAAGTACCCTCCTGTCATCCGATGGCTGGTGTATTCTGCCGACTATATTTTCAAGCGTATCTTTCCCAAAGTACCGCTTCTCAAACAACTATATTTTAACTTTACCAAAGGCAAAAACCGCATTATTACCAGTGTAGAGACGATGGGTAGACTTTACTCCTGTGGTTTCAAGGTGCTGGATCTCCACAGGGCAGGTAACAAACTGTATATTGTGGCGCAGAAAGTGAAACGGCCGGCATTTAACCTCTCCCCTTCTTACGGCCCTATTTTCCGGATGAAACGCATTGGGCACAACGGCAACAGTGTGTATGTATACAAACTCAGGACCATGCACCCATATGCTGAGTACCTGCAGGAGTATATTTATGAAAGAAATAAGCTTTGTGAAGGAGGTAAGTTCAACAACGACATCCGGGTAACAACGCTCGGCAAAGTATGCCGCAAGTTCTGGCTGGACGAAATTCCCATGCTGATCAACTTACTGAAGGGTGATCTCAAACTGGTAGGTGTACGCCCGATCAGCGAGCATTACCTAAGCCTGTACCACGAAGATTTACGGGAAATCAGAAAGAAGGTGAGACCGGGCCTGATCCCTCCTTATTACGCAGATATGCCCAATACACTGGACGAAATTATGGAATCAGAAATGCGCTATATAGAAGCTTACCAGAAAAATCCGGTCAAAACCGATTTGAAATACTTTTTCAGGGCCTGTCAAAATATTCTCCTCAGAAAAGCCAGGAGTCAGTAACAGCCATGAAATCTTATACACTAACCTATATCTTTAATTTAAATGAACTTCAGCAAACTGCTACTGTTATTATTGTTTTATATGGTCATCTTGGTGCATGGATGTATTCCTATCAAGAAGCAAACCCTGATCCGTGATGAAGATCAGGGGGAAATTAAAACTGACGAAGTCGTCAGCGTCTATAGTGTGGAGAACTTTGAATACAGGCTGCGTCAGAACGATGTGATCTCCATCAAGGTATCCAGCGCGACACCGAGTGAATTTGACATCTTAAACTACCAGTCAGACAAGACCCTGAACGGCCTGGTGGTGAATAACCCGCTACTGACTGGTTTTAATATTGAAGAAGACGGCACTATTTTTTTGCCGGTTATCGGAAAAGTAGAAGTGGCCGGCCTTACCTTGACTGAGGCCAGGGAAAAAATCCAGAATATCGTCAGCGATTACCTGGAGAGCCCTACCGTAGATATCAAACTGCTGAGCTTCCAGTTTACCTTACTGGGAGAAGTGGAAAACGAAGGGGTATTTACCAGCTATAATCCCAAGATCACCCTGATGGATGCCATTGGTTACGCGGGGGGATTGACCAACTATGCCAATGGAAGAGAAGTTAAAATAGTCAGGCACCAGGATGAACACCTGGAAGTAGCCTTTGTCAATATCATGGAGGAAGATATGTTGAGTTCTCCATACTACTACATCAGGCCCAATGACCTGGTGACGGTACCACCGCTGAAGACAAAAAACTTCAGGGAAAATAGCGCGGCAAATATCAGCCTTATTTTATCAGGCATTACCGCAATAGGAATTTTTTTAAACTGGGTTTATTAACATGAAAGAGAGAGATCAAAAATCATTTCAGACAGAAGAACAGGATAGCTTTCAGCATTTTCGGAAAATGGCAATGAAGATGTACAGAAAGAAGTACTGGTTCCTGGGCTCTCTTGTGCTGGCATTGCTGATAGCTTTTTTTGTCACCAAAACGGCCGACCGGGTGTACAGGATCAGCGCCTCCGTACTCATCAAAGATTCGGATAAAGTGGGCAATTCAGTGACAGACATTCTGTACGGCGAAACCATGCTGAAGGGAGGCTCTCCACTGGAAAATGAGATGCACCTGATCCGGCGATTTGAGCTGGTAAGGTCTACACTCAGAGACCTCAATTTTGCCGCTTATATTCCTCACAACAATAGCCCTATCAGTGTGGAGGTGGATTCAGCTTCCTACGCCATCCCCCATGGCACTACGCTTTTGTGCACAATTGAAGACAGTCAATCCTATAGCCTGTCTACCGAAAACGAAGAACTGAATCCGTTTCTGAAGAACAAAAGATTTAGTTTTGGAGAAGAAATCAACCTGGAAGGACTGATATTCAAGGTATCACTATTGCCGCAACAATACCGAGAATACCTGCGGGAAATAGACCCTGAAGCGCTGGAGGAGGAGAAAATCCCTATTCTGATCAATGACCTGGATAAGCTTGCCGACAGCTATATTGCTTCGCTGGAAGTAGAGCCGGTGAACGAAAAGTCAACCATTCTGCAGCTTTCTCTGGAAAGTCCCTGGCCGGAAAGGGAGGTGCGCTTCCTCAACCAGCTGACGGAAAACTACCTGACCAACGAGCTGAAAGAAAAAGTGTCTACTGCCACGCAGACCATGAATTTTATTGATAGCCAGCTGGCCTATATTTCCGATACTTTATCCAATATTGAAGATGTACGGCAGGACTTTAAGGAAACCAATACCATAGACATCAGCAAAGAGGGCAACCAGCTGTACCAGGATATACAGGGTCTGGAAAAACAACAGGCTACTCACGAGATGCAGATAGAGTACCTGGATTACCTCAAGGAATATGTCAATAACGAAGGGAATGATTTTGAATACCTGACGGTCCCTTCCTCACTGGGAATAGACGATCCGGTGCTCAATTCGCTGATAGAGCAACTGGTCAACGAGCAGATCAAACTCAAGCAGATCAAAAGCAGCTCCCGGGTAGAAAACCCGCGCGCCCGCCTGATCAGGGAAAAAATTGATAACATCCGGTCAAATATTGTTGAAACAGTCAATAACCTGCTGAAGGGAAACCGCATCGCTACCCGCGAACTGCAGCGAAATATCAACCGGTATACGACCGAACTCAAAAGCCTGCCCAGTGCTGAACGCGAGCTGATCAATATTGAGAGAAAATACAATCTCAGCGAGTCGCTCTATCTTTTCCTGATGGAAAAAAAGACAGAATCAGGCATACTGAAGGCCTCTACCGAAGCGGACTTTAAGATCGTGAACCGGGCAAGGATACAGAGGGGCGGCAGACCTATTGAACCCAAACCACTGATCAACTACGCTTCGGCAGCGGTACTGGGACTACTATTGCCTTTTATGTTCTTTTACGTCAGCGATAAGCTGAATAATAAACTGGAAGACCCCGAAGAACTGGAGGCCCTTACTGATATACCCCTGCTGGGGATGGTGGGGCACAACAATGAAGATAAAGTTCTGGCTAATCAGAAGAATGCCGCCATCACGGAGTCATTTCGGAACATCCGCGCCAACTTAAAATACATGAGAAGAGGCAATGATATGCCCCATGTGTACATGATCAGTTCATTTGTCAGTGGTGAAGGAAAAACCTTTTGTGCCAAAAATCTTTCTTACATTTTCTCCCTGGCCCATAAGAAAACTGTCTACGTCAATACCGACCTGCGGAAAAACAATAACTATGATGAATTTGGTATCCAGCGAAACCTATCGCTCTACCAGATGCAGGGCGGTAAGTCCAACGTTGACGAAAAGTACAGCAAAGACAAGACCGTGGGTATTACTGAGTATCTGATCGGGCAGATTCCGCTGGAGGGCATCGTTCATCCGACCAGGTTTGAAAACCTCTTTGTGGTCCCTTCCGGCAAAATTCCGCCCAACCCATCAGAACTCCTCATGACCAGGCAGTTTAAGGAGCTACTGGACTTCCTCAAAAGAAATTTTGACTGTATCATCCTGGATACCCCGCCCCGAGGCCTGCTGGCAGATGCCCTTGAGCTGATTCATTTTGCCGATATAGAGATTTTTGTGCTACGCCAGAGCTATACCGTAAAGCAAAACGTGAGCGCTCTGCAGAAGATGTACGAAAAAGAAAGAGATGACAAACCGATGGGCATCATTTTCAATGATGTCAATTTCAAAAAAATCCGCTACAGTGCAGGAAAACATCCACTAGCGTATAACTATCTGACGGATTATGATCCTTACAAGCAGGCTCATTGAAATGACTGATTAGAATTTAGCATACTATATTTTAAAAAGAATGCAATCCAGTGAAACCAAAAATTTGCGGATGGTAGACCTCCATCGCCAGCATGCGCGTATAGCCGATGAGGTACAGGAAGCCATTGACAAGGTCATGTCTTCAGCGGCATTTATCAATGGTCCGGCAGTAAAAGACTTTGCCGCCTCGCTGCAGGCGTACACGCATGCTGCGCATGCGATCCCCTGTGGCAATGGAACAGACGCGCTACAGATAGCCATGATGGGCCTGGACCTTAAGCCCGGTGATGAAATACTGGTGCCCGCCTTTACCTACGTGGCTACCGCCGAGGTGATCGCCCTGCTGGGGCTCAAGCCGGTATTTGTGGATGTGGAAGCAGACACCTTCAACATTGATCTGCAGGATGCTACCCGAAAAATATCTAACAAAACCAGGGCAGTCGTACCGGTGCACCTCTTTGGGCAATGTGCCCATATGGCACCCCTGATGGAGTTGGCAGAACAGCACGGTCTCCATGTAATAGAGGACACGGCACAGTCACTGGGGGCTGAGTACCATTTTGAGGATGGCAGCAGCGCAAAAGCGGGCAGCATCGGCAGTGTGGGTATTACCTCATTTTTTCCTTCCAAAAACCTGGGATGTTATGGAGACGGGGGTGCCTTACTGACCAATGATGCAGCACTTGCCAAACGGCTCAAATCCATCGGTAACCATGGTCAGTCCAAGAAGTACCATCACGATCGTATCGGTGTCAATTCCCGCCTTGACAGTATACAGGCCGCCATTCTGAAGGTCAAAATTAAGTACCTGGATGACTACTGCACCCGACGCAGAAAGGCTGCTGCGCTCTATGATGCTATGCTGGAGGATGTGGAACAGCTACATACACCATACAGGGCTTCTTATTCTACCCATGTTTTTAACCAGTATACGATACGGCTCAGTCCTGAGCATAGAGATGGACTGCGGGATTTTTTAAAGGACAGAGGCATTCCCAGCATGCTGTATTACCCTATGCCCCTGCACCTGCAGAAAGCCTATAGCTATTTTGGGTTTAAGGAAAATGATTTCCCGGTAGCCGAGGGTCTTAGCAGGCAGGTGTTGTCACTACCCATGCATACTGAGCTTGAAGAAGAGGATATCAGTTTTATTACGGACCAGATAAAAGAGTTTTTTCATGGATAGAGATTTTTTTGCACACGAAAGTGCAGTGATAGACGATGGCGCGATCATCGGTAAAAACAGCAGGATCTGGCATTTTTCGCATATTATGTCCGAAGCCCGCATTGGTGAATCCTGTAACCTTGGTCAGAATGTATTTGTAGGCAAGGATGTCGTACTCGGCAATAATGTGAAAGTGCAGAACAATGTATCCATCTACACCGGGGTAGTCTGTGAAGAGGATGTTTTCCTGGGGCCATCCATGGTGTTTACCAATGTGATCAACCCAAGAAGCGCTGTCAACAGAAAAAGCCAGTACCTGAGAACAAGGGTTGGCAGGGGAGCCACCATCGGTGCCAATGCCACCATCGTCTGTGGCAATAGTATTGGTGAATTTGCCTTCATAGGCGCCGGTGCAGTAGTGACCAAAGAAGTGCCACCGTACGCCCTGATGCTGGGTAACCCTGCCCGGCAGGCAGGCTGGATGAGTGAATTCGGCCAGAGACTGCATTTTGATGAACATAACCGGGCCGTCTGCCCGGAAAGCAGCCAGGTATACAGGCTGGAAAACGGAAGCGTAAACAAATTAGAGGCAGTAGAGAGTATATAAATTTTAAATTTTTTTGATATGCTGAACGCATTTACTACAAGATTTTTTGACGATAAGATCAAGTTTGCTATCGTCGGTAGTGGTCATATAGGCAAGCGACACGCTGCCATGATCAGCAATAACCCCGAATCCGAACTGGTCGCCATGTGCGACATCAGGCCCCGGGAAGAACTTGGGCTGGATGACTATGATGTTCCATTTTTTAATGACCTGGACGAGATGCTGGCGTCTGACCTGGACATTGAGGTGGTCTGTGTGTGTACGCCCAACGGACTACATGCCGAGCATGCCTGTAAAGTGCTGGAACACCGCCGCCATGTCGTATGCGAAAAACCCATGGCCCTCAAGAAAGCGGACGCCGAGAAGGTAATCTTCAAGGCATTGCAGGTTTCCTGCCTCGTTTTTGCCGTTATGCAGAATCGCTACTCCCCCCCTTCTGTGTGGCTCAAGGAGTTAATTGACCAGAAAATACTAGGCGATCTCTACCTCGTACAGCTCAACTGCTACTGGAACCGCGATGACCGCTACTACCTGAAAAGCAACTGGAAAGGAACCCGCGAGCTTGACGGTGGAACGCTGTTCACCCAGTTTTCACACTTTATTGACATCATGTACTGGCTGTTTGGAGACATTACCGACATACAGGCCAAGTTCAATGATTTCCGCCACAATGAAACCACCGAGTTTGAGGATTCAGGCTTTGTGAATTTTAATTTCATCAACGGTGGCATGGGTTCGCTCAACTACTCCACGGCAGTCTGGAACAGTAATATGGAGAGTAGTATTACTGTCATAGGCGAAAAGGGAAGCGTAAAAGTAGGCGGGCAGTACATGAACAAGATTGAATTCTGTAACATACAGGATTACGAAATGCCTGAACTGGAAGAAGCCAATCCGCCCAATGATTATGGGCAGTATAAAGGCTCAGCTGCCAATCATCACTACATCGTGCAGAATGTGATTGATACGCTGAAGGGCAGAACCACCATTACGACCAACGCCCTGGAGGGTATGAAGATCGTAGATATCATAGAACGTATTTACAAATTAAAACAAAGGCATTACAACGGAGTAGATATTATGTCGGGCAAAAAGAAGAAAGCGGCTAAACTGGAACTTTCAAAAAGCTAAATCTTTTGAGTACCACTTTATCTTTACCGGGCAAGAGTACACCCATCATGGCCGAAAGGAAAACCTTCAGCCGGGAAATCCTCAGGGATTTTTTCCGGATGACGGTGCTATTTCTTTTGGCTGTGTATTCGGTTTACTATGCGCCTACTATTGTCAACTATGTTTATTTCCTGCTGATTCTGGGATTGTTCTGGATGTCGGAGCGGGACTACTTCTGGTTTGGTTTTTATTTCGTCATCATTAATACGCCAGCTTTCCTGTTTTTTGAAACATCAGGGCAGGCCACTAACCGTCTGCCGCTCTACAGCCTGACGGGCGGATTAAGTTTTTCCGTGTTTGACCTCTTTGTCTTTACGGCACTGGGCAAAGCGATCTACCGGGGGATCAGCAAACCATTTTATATCAGCAGTTCCCTTAAGTTTTTGCTGGCTTACTTTGTGCTGGTCAGCCTTCCCATCACATTTTTGATTGGATCCGGCAACAGCAGCTTTGTGAACACTTTCAGACCTTATTTCTACTATACCCTGCTCATCAGTTTTTATTTCCTGGTTGATGACCTGGAGGATGTATATAAATTTGGTTACCTGCTGATACCTTATGTGTTTTTCACCCTCTTTGACCAGCTCTTTTTGCTGATGAATGGTGAACTGCTCATTTCTATCATCAATCCTGAGACAGTAAGGGAAGTAGTGGACAATACGATTACCGGAGGGGTAAGGGCTTATTTCAGCGGTTTTCTGCTGATTTTTTACGCCTTCCTTTTTGCCCTTCAGTTAAGGCTAAATCCACGTTATGAGCTTTTCGGGGGTTTTGCTTATCTCATCATTTTTGTTGCGATGGCTACTTTTGTCCTCTCTGCTACCCGCTCTTACCTGCTGATGCCGTTGATGGTGCTGCTGGTATATTTTGTGCTGAGCAGCAAAGGCGGCAGTGATATCATCAAACTATCGTTTTTCACACTGCTGTTTGGCATTATCTTCTTCAGCCTGGATCTTATCTCCTTTGACTTTTTCGTCAAAAGTATCTGGCCCAGGTTTGAGGCATTTTTTGGTACTGTGCTGGGCGGTGAAAGTCTGGCCAAGTTTGACACAGTGGAGAGCAGGCTCAGTGAAGACCTTCCCCATATCCTGGAGGGGATTCGCTACAGCCCGATCATCGGGACCGGCTTTTCCGGGGTTTTCCGGGAGCACGAAAATAACGACCTCGGCTTTGTCAATACTATCCTGATTTTTGGTGCCGTAGGATTTACATTTTTCATTTACTTCCTGATCGCCTTTTTTAAAAAACTCAGTCGCTGGGTTTCCAGTGCATGGGCAGACCAGGAAACGAGGGGTATGCTAAATTCCATCAGGATGGTATTTTTTGGGATACTACTTGGCTATGCCACCACTTACGACTTTTTTACGGTACGACAAATTGAACGTATCTACTTTATTGCCATCATCGTGGCTACCTCAGAAGTGGCCGTACACCAGATTCATAAAAGAAAAAACCATTTTTTTCATCTTAAAAATTCAACATCATGAAAGTTATCATTTTGGCCGGAGGCTTTGGATCAAGGCTAGGATCAATTACCGACGTAATTCCCAAACCAATGATTGAAATTGGCGGTAAGCCTATTCTCTGGCACATCATGAAGATTTATTCCTACTATGGATACAAGGACTTTGTCATCTGCCTGGGCTATAAAGGCAATGTGATTAAGGATTACTTCTACAATTTCGCTGAGCACAATTGTGACTTTACCGTTGACCTCAAAAATGACAAGGTCAAATACCACAACCACTGCGCCGAAGACTGGAATGTCACATTGGCCGAAACGGGTTTGCACACGCTGAAGGGCGGACGGATCAAAAGGATCGCGCAATACCTGGACGATGATATCAATATGCTGACCTACGGAGATGGCGTGGCCAATATCAATATTGAAAACCTGGTGGATTTCCACAAAGCCCACAACAAAATGGTGACCGTCACCGGCGTACGCCCTCCCTCTATGTTTGGCGAAATACTGCAGGAAAAAGGTAGAGTACTGTCATTTGAAGAAAAACCCCAGACCAGCAAGGGCTACATCAACGGCGGCTTTATGATCTTCAACAAAGAGATGCTCAACCACCTCTCCGAAGAAAAAAACTGTGACTTTGAGTTCAACACACTTGAAAAACTGGCAGCCCAGGGCGAAGTCATGACTTACCTGCACAAAGATGCCTGGGAATGTGCCGACACAGTAAGGGACGTAGACCATTTAAATAAATTATGGAATAAAGGTGAGGCATTCTGGAATGTCTGGGACAAGAAAAAAGAAGAAATCTATGCATAATATCATCAAAGAAGACAGTCGCAATGTCATCCGCCACCTGGGCGACCTGGTGCAGCATTTTGAAGGAGCCAACGTCCTGATCACCGGACACCAGGGTTTCCTGGGAGCAAACTTTCTCATGCTGCTGCACACCATGAACGAGGAGGTGCTGGAACAGAAAATGAAGATTACCTGCATAGATAACCGTATCGTTGACCTGGAAGACCTCACCGAGGAACTGATGGACAGCGTGCAGGTCCTCTATGGCGATGCCCTGGAAAAAATGCCTGACGAAAGTTTTGACTATATTTTTCACTGCGCAGGCATAGCATCGCCCACCTATTACCGAAAGTTTCCGCTGGAGACTATTCATGTCAATGCCATATCCTACTGGAACATGCTGCAGAAAATAGATACATCCCGGCTCAAAGGGCTGCTCTATTTCAGCACCAGCGAAATTTATGGCGACCCGGATGCCGCCCATATTCCCACGCAGGAAGATTATCGTGGGAACGTGTCCTGTACCGGACCTCGGGCCTGCTACGATGAGTCCAAGCGGCTGGGAGAAACCATTTCCGTCAGCTTTGCCGAACAACACGGGATACCGGTCAAGATCGTGCGGCCTTTCAATGTCTACGGTCCGCTGATGCGGCTGGGTGACAAGCGGGTGATTCCCGACTTTGTCAAGTTTGCCTATGAGGAGCAGGCGATCCGGATGTACAGCGACGGCTCCCCTACCCGGGCGTTCTGTTATACCTCCGATGCCATAGAAGGCTTTACCCGGGCACTGCTGATCGGCAAGCCCGGCCGACCCTATAATATCGGCAACGATAACCAGGAAACCTCCATGTTGGAACTGGCCGAGATGGTATCTGATAATGTGGGTGGCGTAAAAGTGACAACTGCCGAAAGCGAAGACAAAGATTACCTTACTGACAATCCCCAGCGACGCCTGCCCAATCTGGAAAGGGCACGGGAAGAACTCGGCTATCACCCTAAAGTAAATGTGGATGAGGGGTTGAAAAGAATCATTACCTGGTACCAGGATACCTATCAGCTAAAAAGCCTAGTACATGAAAGATAAAAAAATGAATATAGCAGTCTTTGGAACCGGCTACGTAGGCCTGGTATCGGGAGTCTGCCTGGCCAACACCGGAAAAAATGTCTTCTGTATAGACAAAGACCAGGAAAAGATCTCCATGATCAGGGAGGGAAAATCTCCTATTTATGAACCTGGTCTTGGCGAACTGTTGCAGGCCAACCGTGAAAATATTCACCCAACAACCGATGCCGCTGCTGCGATACAGCAGTCCGAAGTGGTGATGATCGCGGTAGGTACGCCCTTTGACGGAAGCCACATTGATCTTTCCTACATCCGGCAGGCCGCCCGGGAAATCGGAGAAGCCTTGCGCGATACTGATCATTTCGTGGTGGTTACCGTCAAAAGTACAGTAGTACCCGGCACCACCCTGGATGTGGTGAGGCCCATCGTACTGGAGGCTTCCGGTAAATCAGAAGAGGAAGTGGGCTTCTGCATGAACCCGGAATTTCTGCGTGAGGGAAATGCCGTAGAGGATTTTGAAAAACCGGACCGCATTGTACTCGGCGTTGACAGCCAGAGGAGCGGTGAAGTCATGCAGCGGGTATATGATGGCTTTCCGGATACTGATATGATGATCACCAATCCTACTACTGCCGAGATGATCAAGTATACCGCCAACAGTTTGCTGGCACTTAACATTTCGTACTCCAATGAAATTGCCCGCATCTGTGAAACCCTGCATGATGTAGACTCTGAGGAGGTTTTTGCCGGTGTTTTCAAGGATAAACGCATATCTCCCATTGTAGACGGGAAGCGCATTACGCCTGCGCTTACCTCCTATTTGCGGGCAGGCATCGGCTTTGGCGGCAGTTGTTTTCCCAAAGATGTGAAAGCCCTGGCCTCTTTTGAAGCAGACCAGCAGGTAGATGGGCAACTGCTCAAAGGGCTTCTGGAAGTGAACCGTACCCAACTGACGCATATTTTTAACCTTGGGCTGAAAAAATACGAAGGCAGGCCCAAATCCGTCGCCATTCTGGGCACCGCCTTTAAGCCGGATACTGACGATATCAGGGAGTCGCCGGGCATCCGCCTGGCCGAACTGGCTCTGGAACAGGGTATGCAGCTCCACCTGCAGGATTATAAGGCCCTGGCCCATACTCGTGAGCATTTTGGAGAGCAGGCCAGTTATTATGAAGCCCCTCTTGAAGCAGTCCGCCAAGCGGATATTATTTATGTAACCACCATCTGGAACGACTACCTGGACATCAGCGATGATCAGTTTAGAGCGGTGATGAAAGACAATGCGCTGATGGTAGACTGTCGTTCTCTTTTCAAAAGCAGACCTGAGCAAGCCTGGAGAATCCGGGTAGGCAAAGGCGCCAAAAAATCAGCAAAAAAAGAAATCTATGCAGATTGAAGCACTAAAAATAAAAGGCACTTATCACATCCATTTTGAACCCAGAAAGGACGAGCGGGGGCATTTTATGCGGATATATGACCAGCAGACTTTTGAGCAGCATGGGCTGCAGGTCAACTGGCTGCAGGAAAATCATGTCTATTCCGCAAAGAAAAACACGCTGAGGGGCCTGCATATGCAAGTTCCTCCTTATGCCGAAACCAAACTCCTCCGCTGTGTATCCGGGGCAGTGTTAGATGTATTTGTAGACCTGCGTGAAAGCTCCCCCACCTTCGGCCAGTGGGATTCGGTCAAGATCAGTGCCGAGGAGCAGAACATGGTCTACGTACCCAAAGGCTTTGCCCACGGCTACCTATGCCTGACTGACAATACAGAAGTCAGCTATCGCGTGGATAGTGTATACCATCCTCAGAGCGAAAGAGCCATTCGCTGGGACGACCCGCAACTGGCCATTGAATGGGGAGTAGACGAACCAATTGTTTCGGAAAAAGACCAGAATGCCCCCTCTTTTCAGGATTTTATAGATTCCTCACAGACCATCAAAATATAGATCAGGAGGAATGAGAACTACATAATTTTTTCAGCTATGCAATAGCAGAGAAATTTTTACCAAACCTTCAATTTCAAAAGCATGCAAGATAAAAAAATGAATGTTCGCCTGTTTGTACCCAATGTAGGGCAGGAAGAACTGGACAATATCAAAGACTCATTTGACAAGGCCTGGATCGGACTGGGCCCTAAGGTGGGTCGTTTTGAAGATGAGTGGAGCGAGTATATCGGTTGTAAAGCCAGTGTAGGCCTGAACTCAGCCACTGCTGCGCTACACCTTTCGCTGATGTCATTCGGCTTTCCCAAAGGCAAAAAAGTGATGGTGCCAGCGATCACCTTTGCTTCTACTGCCTTTGCCCCTATCTACAACCAGCTTGAGCCGGTATTTGTAGATGTAGACCCGGATACCATTTCCATGTCGGTAGAAGATATGGAAAAGAAGTATACTGATGACTGTGTGGCCATCATTCCGGTCCACATGGGCGGGCATCCTGCCCAGATGGAAAAGATTATGGAATTTGCCCGGGCCAAAAACATGAAAGTAGTGGAAGACTGCGCCCATACTGCCGGTGCTTCCTACCAGGGCAAAAAGCTCGGTACCTGGGGTGACATTGGCTGCTTCAGCTTTGAGGAGAAAAAGGCCATGACCTCAGGAGACGGTGGCATGATGAGTTCGGATGATCCCGAGCTGATACTCCCCATGAAAGCAAATCGCTGGGTAGGCATAGACAAAGATACCTGGAAAAGAGTGGGCGGATACACGGACCCCGAGGCGATCAACAGTATGCACTGGCATTATGAAATTGCTGCACTGGGCTACAAATATAATATGAATGACCTGGCTGCCTGTATCGGGCTGGCACAGTTGAAAAAACTGGATGGCATGAACCAGCGACGCCGGGAAGTGGTAAGCAAGTACCTGGAAGGAATAAAAGACCTGCAACATATCCGACAACTGCTGCCATTTGCGCCGGAAGACAATAATTACTGGATATTTGGGGTACGTTACCATCAGCGAAACAAGCTGATCGCTTATCTGAAAGAAAGAGGTATCGCTACCGGCGTACACTATATGCCGCTACCCATGCACCCCTACTTCAAACAGTGGAACCATGATGATACCCCGGTATCAGACAGCATCTGGGAGGAGTTTATCACGCTGCCGCTTCACTCCCGGCTTACTGATGAGGAAGTAGATTATGTCATTGATGCACTGCATGAGTTTGAAAATACGCACAGTAGTAAGCCGAAAGCTGAAGCCTCTTTGAGCCATCAGTAAACTAACGTTTTTATCTCAATCGGAGGGGCTGTTGATATCAATATTTGCCAACAGCCCCTTTTATCTGAGCATCATGTTTATACAAGACACCTTATTGGTTCGCCATGAAAAAAGACAATGAATCAAACCTCCCTCAGGTAATTGTGCTGATACTGAGCTACAACGGTAAGGAATTACTGGAGGATGCGCTTTCCTCATATCTTGCCAATGACTATCCCAACTTCAGGGTTGTGGTCATTGATAATGGCTCTACCGATGGTACGCAGGCATATGTGCAGGAGAATTTTCCTCGGGCTGAGGTGATCCGGCTGGACAAAAACCAGGGCTATTCTGGTGGATTCAATTTCGGCCTTGAGTATGCTTTCAACCAGCAACAGGCAGACTATGTGCTGATTACCAATAATGATGTAAAAGCCGACACTAAAATTGTGTCGGCATTGGTAGCCCAGGCCCTGACCGACCCACTCATCGGCTATGTCACCGGCAAGGCATACTACTACGATCAGCCCGATACCCTGCAGACGGTAGGTAAGTACGAAGATCCGATTGTCTGGAATGGCTCCCACATCGGCAGCCGTGAACAGGATACAGGACAATTTGACGAGCCGGCCGAAAGATTCTTTATTGATGATATTTTTATGCTGGTAAGCCGCAGCCTCTACCGGGAGGTGGGCGGGTACGATACCAATTTTTTCATACAGTCAGAGGAATACGACTGGCAGGCCAGGGGTAAGGCCGCAGGCTACAAAATCATGTACACCCCCCATGCGCGCCTCTGGCATAAAGAAAGCATGACGATCGGTAAGAAGTCAGCATACAAGGCTTATTATGATGCCCGTAACCCTATGCTGGTAATCCTTAAGCATAAATCTCCCCGCTTTTTCCGGAGATACTTCTGGCATCAGTTGCGCAAAACCGCTAAAGGTTTTCTGGTGAACTGCAAGCAGCTACAGTTTGATGTGGCTGCCAGCCGGGTGAAAGGCTTAGTGGCAGCCATTAGCTGGGGAATGAAAGAAAAGAAGTTTTCCCGAAGGCATTTCATCTAATAGAATTGTGTAATAACCACTATTTAATAATAAAAGCAGTCTGTGTACCTTCACAGGTTTATGGATATCCCGCATATGCATTGAGCAGCAATTTTAAAGGATTTTCTACTGAGCTTTTTAAACTATCTCGATCATTTAAGAGTAAGTACAAATTTTTTAATCATGAGGATAAAAGCATCGCACACTTTATCAATTGTAATCCCTGCGTACAATGAAGGGAAGACCATTCATCTCATTCTGGATAAGATAAATGAGACGAAACTGCTGAATAATATTCACAAAGAGATCATCATTGTCAACGATTGTTCTACCGACAAAACCGATGAGGCGGTTCGGAAGTATATGCAAAATAACCAGCAGATGGACATCGTCTATCTTAAACACCGGCAGAATAAAGGGAAAGGTGCCGCCCTTCATACTGGCATACAACAGGCAAGCGGAGATTTTCTGGTCATACAGGATGCCGACCTGGAGTATGATCCCCGGGAATATAACCTGATGCTGCAGCCCATCATGGAGGATGTAGCCGATGTTGTTTATGGGTCTCGTTTTATGGGAGGAAATGCACACCGGATACTGTTCTTCTGGCATACAATCGGAAATAATTTCTTAACCTTTGTTTCCAATATGTTTACCAATCTTAACCTGACAGATATGGAAACATGTTATAAAATGTTCAAGACTGAACTGATTCAGTCAGTACCGCTGAAAGAGAATAGATTTGGTTTTGAACCGGAAGTTACCGCTAAGATCAGCCGTATTCCCGATATCCGCATTTATGAGGTTGGGGTCTCTTACTACGGAAGAACTTACCAGGAAGGCAAAAAAATCAGCTGGAAAGATGGAGTCAGAGCATTATACTGCATCTTAAAGTATAACCTGTTCAGCAAACCACATTTTGAAGTCAAGCCAAATTTGCCAAAGATCAAGGTGGCTAAAGAGATAAAAAAAGATTCCTCGCAAAAGGTAAATGCTCTTGTTTACAAAGAAATTGAGACTGAATAGCATCGTTTTTATCGCTCTATTTATATTTTTTGCTTTAGGCCTGTATCAGAAGTTACCTTTTGCCGGTAGAGATATGGGTTTTGAGTACGGCAATATAGCGGCCTCCCTGGTAAGGGGTGAGGGCTATGCCAATGTATTTGGACCGAATGGAGGCCCCACAGCATGGATGCTTCCCCTAAATACAGTCATCTTTGCCGTTATTTTTTATTTTTTGGGTATCAAAACAGAAGCTGCTCAAAATGCATTGATTTTCTACAATGCCCTTTGTTGGGCGTTATCCGGCCTGATGCTGGTTAAAATTGCTGAAAAAACTCCCTTCCGGGCTTATAAATACCTGATTGTGCTGTTTTTTCTACTGATCATTTACTTTAATCCTAATCGTTCCCTGGGGGATATGATGGATGTATCGCTGATCAATTTTTTGGCAGTAAGCACTGTCTATGTATTGTACAGGTATTTATATGGCAGACAAAAGCCCGTTTATTTCCTGCTATTGGCTATCATTCTGCCATTGGCATCGGCTAACCTTTTTCTGGCTTTTGCATTGATCGTAGCCTTTTACTATCTGAAGTTACTATTTAAGCACAAACAGCAGCTTATTGATCAACCGGTGAACATAGCGGGCTTTCCCCATTCCAGGAAAATGCTCTTTTGTCTGCTGGCTGGTGGCTTGTCCTTGCTTACAGTCACTGCCTGGGCATCAAGGAATTACCAATCCCTGCAAAAATTCATTCCTGCCAAATCAAACCTTTGGTACGAATTCTATCAGACCAATATCATTGATGATGATGGAATATTAGATGGGCAAACCCTGCTGATATATCATCCAAATAGTCATGGATTATTTTATGATTTGTACTATCAGTTAGGAGAGATTGGCTTTGTCAATCATTTCAAACGCCTTTCTCTGCGTGAAATCACAGCAGAGCATTATCTGGATCAGTTAGCAAATCGTTTGATATTTTTATTTTTCTATAATCCCAATCAATCCTACAGCTATCCGGCCGATGTGGCGCTTTTCTCAAAGGCTGAACTGAACAGGATGCAGCAGTATGCTTTAATTGACCAGGACGAATGGGTTTCTCTACATCTTAATGAAGCAAGGATACGAAAATTCCTGCTTGATCTGGAGATTAGTCAGCAAGAAGCAGTATTTCAAAACTGGCTAAAAGGAAGAAGTCAGTACCGTTTGGCTAAAAACAGCCCCTCACTTCAGATGAGGGCAATTTTATCTCCCCTACTGCCTCTTGTATGTATTACTTTGGGATTGCTTTTCAGAAAAATACGCGATTCACACTTATTCAGGTTTAGTTTATTGACGTACATAGTCCTGCTACTGCCTTATTTACTGATTTCCATATCCAACAGGTATGTGTACTTCAGCCAGTCGCTGCAGGCTGTATTTTTCTTTTTTGTAGCAGCATATTTTCTGGACAAGCTATTGACAATGAATAAGTTAAGCTTCAGATTTTTAAAGCAAAAAGTGACGTAACAGAAAAATTTATTGACCGAAACTTTACTGATAAATTCGTCATTGCCTGACGAAAATTTGGTCTAATGATGTGATTTCTGATTTTTTAAATGTTAAAAATGACCGTTTTTACTGACAAAAATCAACACTCGGCAACTGAAGCCTCTGTTTTTACAGAACGCAAAGCAATAGGCCAGAAAAAACCTTCAGCCAAAGAGCAGTTGACCTTATTTTTTGTATTGGCTATCTGCGCCTTTGCGGGCTATTTTTCACTATTTGACGGCCACAACTGGGGAGGTGATTTTGCATTATATATTTCACAGACAGAGAGCATCTTACAGGGAAATATGCAGGAAGTGATGGAAGAAAATACTTTTTCCATGCAGCAATCCACCCAGATGCCTGGTTCAAATCCTCAAATCGGACCAAATCTGTATCCCTGGGGGTTTCCACTCTTACTGGTTCCGGTGTATGCGCTTTTTGGTCATGATATTTTTGCCATGAAGGTTTACGTACTGGCATTTTTTCTCCTCAGCCTGCTGGCCATCTACTTCCTTTTCAGAAAACCAATCGGCCATCTACACGCTTTGCTGGTCGTATCCTTAATAGGCTTAAACCCAAACCTGATCGTGCTGGTAGATGATGTTGGTTCTGATATCCCTTACACTTTCTTTGCAATCGTTTCTCTTTACTTTATCCAGAAGCTTATCAGCAGCAAACATGAGGACCAAAACCCATGGATATTTATCCTCACCGGACTTGTTATTTTCGTAGCATTTCTGGTCAGGACTAATGGTATTATCTTACTTGGCACACTTTTCCTCTGTCAGTTGATTATGCACTGGCAGGCAATCAAAGAAAGGAATTTTTCCGGCCTACACATGGGCCGGCTGTTAATTCCCTATGCTGTTTTTTTTGGTATGTGGCTGGTAATAGTACTGATATTACCCAGCGGCAGCGGGTCACACCTGGCTTTTCTGGCAAGGAATACACCCGGTAAAATCGCCTATAACCTGATGTACTATACCCGGCTACCGATTGACTTGTTTGTAAGCGCGCCTTTGCCACTGCTTTTCTTCCTGCTGAGTATTCCTTTCTTTCTGCTGGGGATGTACCACAGGTACCGTCAGGACTATCATTTTCTAATCTATGCTACAGCTACCATGGCCGTTTTTGTACTATGGCCACCCCTGCAGGGTTTTCGTTTTATTTTATCCGTAATTCCTTTATTCTTCTATTTTACGCTATTCGGGATGATCAGGGCCAATAAGTGGCTCAGCAACCAAAGACATCATCATACCAAGCCAAAGCCTTACTTGAGTGTGGGATTTAGCCTGGTACTGCTTGTTTTCTTTACCATCAACTCATTTTCCCTGGCATTTTCTAATATGCCGGAAAGAAAACTGATGGCAGGGCCCTATGAAGAAAGCAGTCGTGAATTATTCAGTTTTGTGGACATGCAGACTGAAGCCGGAGCGGTGATGGTATTTTTTAAACCACGGGTGCTTAACTTATTTACCGAAAGGAAATCTATCAGGATTCGGTATTTTGATGAGATCATGGAGGGTAAAGGTGATTATTTGATTTTTAGCAAAGACGAATCATTCGGGCAGGTAAGCAAGACTGAGGTTGAAAACCACAGCCAGTATTTACAGCCCGTTTTTGAAAACAGTGATTTTATGATGTACAAAATAGTCGGTATATAAGAATATAGTTTACTCAGTCAGACTGAACACCAGTATTTGCAATTCCGAGGAACTGGGGCCTACCATCACCTGAAAATTACCTGGCTCGGCACCGTATTCCAATGCCTGGTTGTAAAATGCCAGATCATCGGCATCAATGCTAAAACGAACTTTCTTTTCTTCCCCCGGCTCCAGAGATATTTTTTCAAAAGCCTTCAGTTCTTTCACCGGACGGGTAACGCTACCTACCAGGTCTCTGACATACATTTGTACAATCTCCTGCCCGGCCCTGTCCCCGGTATTGCTTACCGTCACACTCACCGTGATAGAGTCATCCCTGGACATACTTTCACTGCTCAAGGTGGGCGCTGAATAGGTAAATGCTGTGTAAGTAAGCCCGTAACCAAAAGGATAGAGCGGCTCATTACTGATATCAAGATACTTGCTGGTATATTTATTTTCTGCCGCATAAGGTCTGCCGGTTTGCTTCATATTATAATAAATAGGAATCTGCCCTACGCTACGGGGAAAAGTGACCGGCAGCTTGGCCGATGGGTTATACTCCCCGCTCAGCACATCGCTTATGGCCTGCCCGGCCATGGTACCCAAATGCCAGGCATATACGATAGCCGGTACATTTTCATCCATCCAACTGATCGTCAGGGGGCGTCCGGCCATGACAACTGCTACCATGGGCTTTCCGGTCTGCTGCATTTCCCGCATCAGTGCTTCCTGTGGTCCGGGCAGATTCAGGTCAGCACGGCTGGCGGCCTCTCCACTCTGCTGATAGTTTTCGCCCACCGCCATGATGATCAGGTCGGCCTCACTGGCAATTTGTCGGGCGGCGGCAAAACCGCTGGTATCGCTACCGGTAAAACCAGCTCCCTCGGCATATCGGATCTCGGTATTAGGCATCGCTTCCCTTAGCGCCTGCAGCAAAGTCACCACCCGGCTTTCATCACCGGAAGCATGCCAGGTACCCAGCAGGTCTAGCTGGTTGTCGGCCAGCGGCCCGATCAGGGCTATTGAGTTTACATCATCTGAAAGTGGCAGCAGGCTACTGCCGTTTACCGTATCATTTTTGAGCAGGACAATGGACTTTCTTCCTGCATCCAGGGCATGTTGCATCAGTTCGTCAGAAAGTACAACCTCAGCTTCCCGCTCTTTATTTGAATAACGGTAGGGGTCTTCAAACAGCCCCAGAAAATATTTGGCCAGCAGTATCCTTCTGACGGCTTCATTGATACGGTCTTCGCTGACCTGCCCTTCCGCCACAGCATCCGCCAGGTGGTTATAAAATACCGCTCCCTGCATGTCCATGTCAACACCTGCTTTGACGGCCAGAATGCCAGCTTCAGCATCAGAGGCTGCCACGCCATGGGGCACCATCTCGTTGATGGAGGTATAGTCGGTGACGACAAAGCCCGGGTAATTCCATTCTTCACGCAAAATATCATTGAGTAAAAAACGGCTTCCGGTTGCTGGTACGCCAAACAACTCGTTAAAAGCCGTCATCACACTGGCAGCGCCGGCATCAATGGCTGCCTTATAAGGGGGGAGATAGGTTTCGCGTAGTCGCAGTTCCGACATATCCACGGTATGATAGTCTCGGCCTGCCTGTGAGGCTCCGTAGGCGGCAAAATGCTTGACACAGGCCAAGACTGTCAATGGATCGCTCCAGTCTTCTCCCTGATACCCCTTGACCTTGGCCCGGGCGATCAGGCTGGAAAGATAGGGGTCTTCTCCACTTCCTTCCGCAATTCGGCCCCAGCGGGCATCCCGCGCTATATCTACCATAGGATTAAAAGTCCAGTGCAAGCCTGATGCTGCTGCTTCTTTGGCTGACAGCCGGGCAGACTCTTTGATCATTTCCAGGTCCCAGGAGGATGCTTCGGCAAGGGGAATCGGAAAAATAGTTTTATGTCCATGAATGACATCGTAACCAAAGAGCAGCGGTATGCCCAGTCGGGTTTCTTCTACGGCTATTTCCTGCAGCTGACGGGTATACTCAGCGGTATGGGCATTGAAGATTGCACCGGCCCGACCGGAACGAATGTCTTCCAGATAGTTATCCCGCATGGTGGGGCCTGTCACATCATAGTCGCTGGTAAAGAGGGTCATCTGCCCGATTTTTTCTTCCAGCGTCATCTCCTGCATCAGCGAATCCACAAAGGCATTGGCGTCCGGATCATCCCAACGGGAGGATGTATCCTGCGCCAATGCAGGCAGAGACAGTAAAATGAGTGCGAATGGAAGCGTAACTAATATTCTTAGCATGATGCGTTTTTTTTAAAATTTAGCCTTCGGGCTTTCTAAAGGTAAAGTCCAGTTTTTTTAATCCTTTCTGAATTTCCGGGGCAGACATAAAAAGCTCCCAGAGCAATCCGCTGCGGTGGTTTTCCATCATGATCACGATAGGCCCCTGGTCAATCGCCAGGTAGCGGGGCGGATAGTAGCCCACCCGCTCGCTGAAGGCATCGTAGAAACCGTAAGGCCCCCAGAGGTAAGGGCCAAGCCTGTCGTAAAAATAGCGCATGGCCATCGTACTTTGTTCCGGAGTGTAGGGAAATGATGAAAGCGAAGCGGTAGGCGTGATCACACCGCGGTCGGTACCTCGCCCCGGATGATGCGCCGCATAGCCCCGGGGTGAATAGCTGGCGGTGAGTCCCCAGCAGTCGGCACTGTAGCCGGGAAAGTCAAAAGGATTTTCAATGCAGTACTTCCAGTCAATCAGTACATGGTTGGTATTGTGTTTCCAGTAATCGGCATAAGGGCTTTTCAGGTTCCGAGGGTCCAGCCCCAGAAAGGAATAATGCGACCAGAACAGCGGACCTCCGTATTGGACGGCACCGTTGTGCCGCAGCGGAAGTTCGTAACCATACTGCTCAATATCAGCCCGAATATTTCCTTCTCGGGCCCAGCCTTCATGGTAAACCTCAGCAGCAATGGGGTGCGTTGGTGAAGAAGCCGCCAGCACATACATGATGAGGGCTTCGTTATAGCCACGTACCGGAAAGTTCATAGCCCACGCATGATTGGGCGACCAGTGCCAGTAGAGTACGTTTTGGCCCTGGGTGTACCAGTCCCATTCTACCGCACGCCAGAGTTTGTCAATCCTTTGTGCAAGATTTTTTTCGCGATCCACTTTCTCGTCCATGTATTCGCGCACCGTCAGCAGGCCCTGCACCATGAAAGCGGTTTCCACCAGGTCGCCACCATCATCCTCAGGACTGAAGGGCTTGGTTTTGGCAGTTCGGCCGTCCAGCCAGTGCGGCCATGCACCGTGGTAGCGGTCGGCTTTTTCCAGAAAAGCGATGATCTTTTCCAGTCGCGTCAGGCCTTCTTCACGGCTGATGTAGCCTCTTTCCATACCTACCAGCAGCACCATCACTCCAAAACCGCTGCCACCAACCGTAACGATATGCGCATCATCTTCCGGATAAATACCATCAACGTGGATACGCTCGGGCGCCATACCCGAGTTAGGCTCCGCTCCCTCCCAGAAGTACTGGAAAGTTCTGTACTGTACCAGGTTGAAAAGAGAGTCATCACTAAGGGTCTGCCCCCGGGCACCCGTAAAAGGTGAAAGGAAGGCAAATATTAAAAAAAATCTCAGCGCATATTGAAGCTGCCGCATGTGGAGGGTCATCATGGATTTTGGGTAGAAGATAGCAATATTCAAATCAGCAAACAGCCACCCCACCCATGCGGGGCAGCCTTGATTTTATCTCACCAGTAGATTCAAAATATACTTAGTATCCCGGATTCTGGTCAATGGTTCCTTCTGTGATGTCAATTTCGCTCTGAGGAATGGGAA
>CAZFFW010000017.1:0-51364 GCA_964518125.1 uncultured Porifericola sp. | reverse complement strand
CCATATATTTTACCTCGCCCAGCATCCCCGCATTATTGATCAGCACGATCTGTTCTGCCTCTTCAAGTTTTGGAAAGAAATCAGCTACATGCTGGCTAAGCCAGGTGGTATCCGAAAGATCAGCAGGATAGTGGTGGTAGCGGGGATGCTCCATACTTTGATTTCGGGAGAAGCCGTGTACTTCTGTATTTTCTTCCTGCAGAATCCTTTCTACTAAAGCTTTACCTATACCCCGGCTGGTACCGGTAATGAAAAAGTACTTCATGGAGTAGTTTCAGGTTGAATGTAAAAAAAGTTACAAAATATACTGGCTCAGGTCTTTGTTCTGTACCAAACCACTCAGGCGTTCGTGTACCATTTCCTTGTTGACCACCAGTTTGGAGTTGGGTTCAATTTTATCCGGAACATCAAAAAGAAAGTCGTTGAGCAGGTGACTCATCACCGTATGCAAACGACGAGCTCCAATGTTTTCAATCTCTGAGTTGATCTGAAAAGCGATATCGGCGATCTCATCCATGGCATCATCCTGAAAAGCAAGCTCTACATTTTCTGCGGTAAAAAGGGCTATGTACTGCTTGGTAAGGGCATTTTTAGGCTCGCGCAGGATCATGGCAAAATCTTCCTTGGTCAGGTCGTTCAGCTCCACACGAATCGGAAAACGACCCTGAAGTTCAGGAATCAGGTCAGAAGGCTTGGCCACATGAAAAGCTCCCGCCGCAATGAACAGAATATGGTCGGTATGGACGATGCCGTATTTGGTGTTGACAGCACTACCTTCCACAATGGGTAAGAGATCACGCTGCACGCCCTCACGGCTTACGTCAGCGCCTCCGCCGCCGCCTTTGCGGTCACCGCCGGCAGCTATTTTATCTATCTCATCCACAAAGATGATCCCGGTGTTTTCTGCTTTTTTGATAGCTTCTTCTTTTACCTCATCCATATCGATAAGCTTGGCAGCTTCTTCCTCCAGCAGGATCTTTTTGGCTTCGCCTATGGTAACCTTACGTTTCTTGCTCTTTTTGGGCATCATGCCGCTGAGCATTTCCTGCAGGTTGATCATAGAAGATTCGTCCATCATGCCGCCGCCAATCATTCCGACACCCGGAGAGGCATTCTGCCGAATATTGATTTCTATTTTACGGTCGTCAATGTCTCCATTGCGGATCTTTTCGCGAAACCGTTCGCGGGTACGGTGGTTAAGCTCTGCATCGCTCAGGTTCTCTTCTGAGGCTTCTTTTTCAAAACCAATACGGGGCGAGGTGGGCTTGGGGGCATTTCCTTTGACGGGTGGTATCAAAGCATCCAGGATGACTTCCTCTACGGCTTCAGCAGCTTTTTCCTTTACTTCTTCTTTTTTATTGGCTTTCACCAGGTTTACCGACTGCTCTACCAGGTCGCGGACCATGCTTTCCACATCGCGGCCTACATAGCCGACTTCGGTAAATTTTGAGGCTTCCACCTTGGTAAAAGGTGCGTCAGCAATTTTGGCCAGCCGGCGGGCGATTTCCGTTTTACCTACTCCGGTCGTACCGATCATCAGGATGTTGTTAGGCACGATCTCGTGCTGCATTTCGGTTTTCACCTGCATCCGGCGCCAGCGGTTCCTCAGGGCTATGGCTACATTTTTTTTGGCGTCCTTTTGACCAATGATATATTTATCAAGTTCTTCAACAATTTGTCTTGGGGTCAGATTTGCTTCTAACATGAACGTATGGTGCTAGTTTCGTTTAAAAATAAGTCTTTCTAGATCTGTTGTCAGTGTAAAATGACTCACGCCTCCTGCCACATGGTAAAAGGCGCGGGAAAAATCCACTTGTAAAAAACGGAGGCGCAGCGAAAATCCGAATGAAAGGCCCGCTCCGCCACTGATTTGCTCCAGCTGTAAGGTATTCCCTTTTAGGTGGTTATATCCCAGAAGAATCTGAAAATTAGGGCTCAGAATCAACTCACCTCCCAGGCTGATATGCCTTAATATCCTGTTAACGTATCCCGGCATTTCATTGTTATCCGCGCTAAAATAAGCATCTCTGTTAGATAAGAAATAATATGCAGCAAGATAAAAGCGAAAAGGCATGTATCGTGGTTTGAAAGCCAGCCCCAACCTGAGGTCCGAAGGGAGCCTGCTTTGCGTAAAAGAAGTGTAATCGTTCAGGAGTAAGCCAAAACTGTTCAAACTAAGCCCGATACTCAGGTCCTGCTGGGGATGCAGAAATAGTCCACCCAAATCAAAAAGGAGCGCAGAAGCTCCGTATCCGGCAATGTCAGAAGCTACATATTTGGTATTCAGCCCCAGGCGGAAGGGCCCGCTCTGATGGCTTCGGTTAAAAACCAGCGCGTACTCCTGGGACGAAAAAGTACCCAGCGACTGTCCGGTAAGGTCATAACTATCAATACTTCCGTAATTGAGATATTGCACCCCTACTCCCCAACTGCCTCTTTCACCTATACTTCGGCTGTAGTTGAGCGCAGCGTAATCCACATCCGCGTAATAAGGTTGGTAACTTAAAGAAAGATGCTGATGCAATCCCCTTCGGTTGGCAGCCGGGTTCATCCACCAGCTGCCGGGAGCATCCATCGCTACTGAATCTGCCGCTGCCGGAGCAATAAGCACTCCCCCCAGGGCGGTAATGCGGGCCGATGGGGAAAGGTTGAGAAAGTCAAAAATCTGCGGCTGCCCTATCTGTGCGAATAAATTTCCGGAGCAAAACAGCAGCAGAGCAGATGTAAAAAAGTAACGCATATAGTAAATTGACCAAATCTAATCTCTTTGTGGGGGAATCACAAGATCGGCAGAATAAAGCCTCTTGATCAGGCCTAAACAGTTAACTTATTCGTAGGTTTGAAGACATATCAGTATAAGCTTAGTCATTTATGGATTTTGGCAAACTGCAGGATATCAGCGGAGTAGACTTTAGTCTGGCAGAGGATGCCGACCGAAACAAACAAGTACTGCAATCCGGAACTTCCTCTGAGAAGCCTAAGATTTATATAGGTTCTGCACGCTGGGGCGAGAGGAACCTGCTGGGCAAGTTGTACCCAGCGGCTACCCCGAGCAGGGATTTTCTCTACCACTACTCCCGGCAATTCAATACAGTAGAACTGAATACTACTCATTACCGCATTCCTTCTACCGACATGGTGGAGCAATGGCGCGAAAAAGCTTCACCGGACTTCCGTTTCTGTCCCAAGATCCCACAGGTCATCAGCCATCGTAAAGACTTTGGCAGGTCTATCAATGCTACCCCGGATTTTCTGGAAGCGCTGTATGCTTTTGGCGATCAGCTGGGTATGCCATTTATGCAGCTTCCTCCTACATTTTCACCGCATCGTGATGGAAAAGCACTGTTCAGCTACCTGCAGGAATGGCCTCAAGACCTGCCGCTGGCCGTTGAGTTCCGTCATCCTGACTGGTTCAGTGATCCGCGCATCAGCCGTAGAGCTTTTGACCTTTTGCAGGAATATGGCCTAAGTACGGTGATCACCGATACTGCGGGACGCAGGGATGTGGTACACATGCAGGTCACCAGTCCCCGGCAGGCAGTACGTTTTGTAGGCAACTCGCTGCATCCCACCGATTATTCCCGCCTGGATAGTTGGGTTGAGCGCATCGGCAGATGGCTGGACTATGGGCTGGAGGAACTTTACTTCTTTGTACATCAGCCGGAAGAGTATTTGTGTGTAGACCTGGCCGTTTACCTGATTCACCAAATGAATCAGCGACTGGAACTCAATCTGCAGCCGCCAAAGCCTGTCAGCAAGGGTATACAAAAGAGCTTATTCTGAACATTACGATGGTATTGGATGTTGATTTTATGTTGATGCATGAATTCAAACCATCTTTTACTATGAGACATCTTTATAAAAATCGCAATTTATTATTCATCATATCCATCCTTTTTCTTGCTTCCTGTGCTGAAACCAAAACCATGGAAGTGACGGCTACCGCCTATAATTCTGTAGAAAGTCAGACCAAAAAAGGGGATGCAATCACCGCAGCCTGGGGCGACAAGCTGAAACCCGGCATGAAAGCGATCGCAGTATCTCGGGACCTGCTGCAGCAAGAAGGTATTGAGCACGGAACAGAAGTAAAAATTGAAGGCCTTCCCGGAGAGTATAAAGTGCTGGATAAAATGAATAAGCGCTGGACCAAAAAAATTGACATCTACATGGGTGAAAATATTGAGAAGGCGAAAGAATGGGGAAAGCAGGAAGTGCAAATTAGCTGGAATGTAGACTAATAGAACTTAACAGTAAATAAGCGGTCAGCAGGTCCATTCAATTACAGAATGGCCGACTGACCGTTTTTGCTTTTGAATAGCCTCCTTTTTGCCATTTTTTGAAATGATCAGATATTTTTCTGACAGCAAAGAATTTTGCTTCTTCCCCGCGCTTTCTTTTGTTGCATCATAGACTAAGCTTAAATTTGAAGCATGAGAAACCTGTTTACCTGCCTGCTGGCCCTGCTGCTGACACATCCACTTATAGCACAGCAAGATACTTTAGAGACAAAACTACTCAACGAAATTACGGTGATTGGTTACGATGCCAACCGTAAACTACTACAGACTCCGGGAGCCGTGGCACTGGTGACTCCTCAACAGATCAGAGCATTTGACGAAACCTCGGTAGTGCCGGCCCTTAATACAGTGCCGGGTGTACGTATGGAGGAACGTTCACCGGGAAGTTACCGTATTGCGATCCGGGGAAGTATGTTGAGAGCCCCTTTTGGTGTTAGAAACATAAAAGTATACTGGAACAATATTCCTTTTACGGAACCCTCGGGTAGCACCAATTTTAACCTGCTGGATGTGATCAATATGGGAAAAATTGAGGTGATCAAAGGCCCGGCAGGCAGCATTTACGGCGCTGGCACTGGTGGTGTGGTCAACATTCAGAGTGAAAGTGCCCGGCAGCAGAAAGATTACATAGGGGCGGAAGCGATGCTGGGATCTTATGGGTTGCAGCGCTATGCCACTACTGTCAACCAGGTGACAGAAAATGCGACATATACCTTTAAATACGCACATCAGGAGTCTGACGGCTACCGTGAGCATACTGCTTTTGAGCGGGATGTTGTTGAATTACACGGTAATTTTACCCCTTCCGACAAAAGAGAAATTTCCGCTAGTTTCCTGTATTCTGACCTGCAGTACCAGATTCCCGGAGGCCTTAATCTTGAGCAGTACAATGATAACCCCCGGCAGGCCCGCCCCGGAAACCCCTTTGTGCTGGGTAGTGTAGAAGCTAACGCTGGTATAGACCAGGAATACCTCCTGATCGGCCTGAGCCATCATTATGAATGGAACGATCGCTTCAGTAACCAGACTACCGTTTATGGTGATCACAGTTTCTTTGAAAATCCCTTCAACCTGGACTTCAAGCGCGACAGCCGGATGGGGGGCGGCGGACGCAGCCGGTTTGATTATGTTGCTGATATCGGAAGTATAGAAACACGCTTTACATTAGGAGGTGAATGGCAGACGGCTACCAATATTGCCCGCAACTTTGAAAATGACAGCGGTCAGGCAGGCGCACTTAATTTTGACGACGAACTCCGCAGTTCGCAAAGCCTGATCTTTACCAGGGCGGAACTGGAGTTGCCTTATGATTTCTTTGTGACCCTGGGCGTAAGCCGGAATAATCTGGAGTATGATATCAACCGTTTGGTAGACAATAACCTGGATTCAGCCTACCGGGTGAGCAAAGATTTTGATCCTGTGTGGATACCTCGCATTGGCCTGGCCAAGCAGTTTGGCAACATCGCACTGCATGGTAGTATCAGCTATGGCTTCTCCCCTCCTACCATTGAGGACGTAAGAACCAATGAAGGCAGTATCAACCTGGACCTCCGCCCCGAAGAAGGAATCAACTACGAGGCCGGCGTTCGCGGCAATACGCTGAATGGTAAACTCAATTTTGATATATCTGCTTTCTACTTTCAGCTGGACGAAACCATCGTACAGCAGCAATCCGAGCGTGGAACCGTGTTGTTTACCAATACCGGCTCCACCGATCAGCGGGGGCTGGAAACAGCTTTTACCTACTTTGCCCTGGAGGACAATCCCGGTTTTCTCAAGAACCTTGAGTTTCAGCTATCCTATACACTCCATGATTTTGAGTTTAATAACTATACCAAGTTTGAAGGCGATACCATACAGGATTATTCAGGTAACCAACTGACCGGCGTGGCACCCAATATTTTTGTGCTGGCAGCGATACTGGAAACCAATGCTGGTTTTTACCTTAATGCTTCTTTCAATTATACTGACGAAATACCGCTGAATGACGCCAATGCTGTTTATGCTGACGCCTACCAGTTGGTCCTGTTAAAAGCGGGCTACCGCACCCGGATTGGAGACAAGCTGAATATGGAAGTTTTTGCCGGTGTCAACAACCTGCTGGATCAGACCTACAGCCTGGGGAACGACCTGAATGCTTTTGGCGGACGCTACTATCAGCCTGCACCAGACAGGAATTTTTACGGAGGACTGAAGTTTTTCTTTGATTATTAGGAAGCGCTTTGCTTAAACTCCGGTCTGTGTTTGCCTCAGAAATTAGCGCGAAGTGAGATGATGAAGTTCCTGCCCGGAGCAGCAATACCGGAAGAATAAGGCCAGTAAAATGTGTCCAGGATATTTTCCATGCCTCCGTTCAGCACCAGAAAATCATTAATCTGATAGCTTCCCAGCAGATTAATGGTGTACCAGGCCAGTGCACCGTCTTCAGTGTAAATCTGTGGCTTGTTCTGTTCGGATGGCGCCAGGTCTTCAAACGCAATAGCACCATTATACCTGACCAGTAGTTCGGCCCTGAATCGTTCTGACTGATACCTTAGTGCAGTGCTTCCGAAGAGAGGCGCTGCATGCCGTAGTGCAGCGTTCTCTTCCAGGTCTCTTCCGTCAGTGTAGGTGAGGCTGGACTGCAGACTCAGGGACGGATAAAGGACCAGCGATGCGTTCAGGCTAAACCCAAAAACGTAGGCTTTACCAGCGTTGACAATGGCCTGCACCCGGCTAAGTTCGCCGTCGTATAGAATACTATCCTGTCCATTAAAGCTGAAGTTCCTTCTGACCATGGCATCTCTCAGCCAGGAGTAAAATACTACCCCCTCAGCCCGAAAGTGCTCTCCTACTTTTTTGCTGATACCCAGTTCGCCATTATAGCTGTATTCCGGGCCGAGTCCTGCGTTCGGCACGACTACATTACCCGGTTCTGAATCAAATACTTTTCCGGCATCATCCACATTAGGCGCCCGAAAACCAGAAGAAAGGAGCATGTTCCACTGCCAGCTCTCATCAGGTCGGTACACCAGCCCCACGCTACCACTCAATGCCCCGGTATTGATACTGATTTTGTCGTAAGGAAATTCATAAAATGAGTTTCCCGTAAAGCGTGATTCCAGCCACACACGGCTGTAACGCAGGCCGCTATTGAGGGTAAAACGCGGGTCAAAATTCCATTTATGGCTTAGATAGAAAGCTGCAGTGGCAAAATCACTGCCTCCATCAGGGTATCGGGTGGAGGTGGGGCTTATCGCTCCCGAAGTCAGGTCTTGACGCTGTGCAGTGGATGCTACTGCATTGTATACCAGTTCAGCGCCATAAAACAGTTGTTGCTTCGGGCTAAAGACTTTGTCGGCATCCAGGTTAAGCGTATAGGCATCAACATGTTCGGTACGGGTGCGAAGACGATTACTGCCAAAACCCCGATCGTTGCGGCTCTCCTCAAAATCCTGAAAAGCCACCGTAAGTTTTGCCTGGTCAAACCAGCGATTTTTCCGATAAAAGCTCGCCTTCAGGTAGTGCATCATCCACTTCTGTGGTCCGTAGTACCATGCTGCATCTTCGGGTAATCCATTTTCATCGTACACGATCAGGCGGTCGTAGCGGGGGATATCTGAGGTTGTACTATAAATCAGGCCATAAATAAGATCCGTCTGGTCGCCGATACGGTAGCGCAGCTTTTGCATCAGGTTATACTGCCGATAGCCGGAAGGCACCAGCACGTTGACATCCGGATTACTGACCAGGGAATCCTCTCCCCTGCTGCGCACCACATAATTGAATCTCTTGCCAAAGTCTGGATAATCATCCGGACGCTGGCTACCCGCTCTCAGGTCGCCAAAGTCACTGTAGGTAAAGGAAGTCAGGGAGGCCAGCCTTTTACCGGAAATACTCAGGTCCAGATGGCCGGTTTTTTCCTGGTTTGCTGATGCAAAACGGGCTGATATATTTCCGCTAACATAACTTTCATCTCCGCTGCTGTAGGCAGGTGTTCGGGTGTGGAAATCCATCACGCCTCCCAGGGCATCACTACCGTAGATCACAGAACCTGGTCCAAAAACCACCTCTGCCTCTCCTATGATGGCAGGATCCAGGCTTATCACATTTTGCAGGTTGCCGCCGCGAAAAATAGCGTTATTCATCCGCACGCCGTCCACTACAATCAGCAGTGAATTAGCGGCAAAGCCCCTTATCATCGGGCTTCCGCCACCCAGCTGGCTTTTCTGGACAAAGACCTGACCGGTTTTATCCAGTACATCTGCAGCCGTTTGGGGATTCTGAAAGGCAATATCATCGGGTTTGATCGTGACAATCTGATGCGGTATTTCCTGCCTTTTCTGCTCCCATCGGTTGACAGTCACCACTGCTTCATCTATCTGTATGATATCTTCCTGCAGTTGTATGCGGTAGGCTGATGCTTTTATTTCCAGCATACTCAACATCCTGTTGATATAAGCCGGGTGCTGAAAAAAAAGGGTGTCCTCATCTTTAAAAACACTAATATCCATTGTACCAGCAAGATCAGACTCCCTGAAGAACTGCCTGTCTGAGGCATAAACCGCTACATTCGCTACCGGTTCACCACTGGCCTGGTCCAGGATTTTCAGCGTCTGCGCCAGGCTCAACTGGTAAAAGCAAACTAATACAAATAAAATTGACAATCTTTCTTTCATAAAATTATGGAATAAGCTATATTCCGGACATATCCTTAGATGAATATCAAAATTAACTACAGTTTTTAAATTATTCTCAAAATCACAGGTGTAATTTAATGGCTGGCAGCGCTTTTAAATTTAGCAGAAAGTTGTTTTTATTGCCAACCGGAGCTTTCGGCAGGTAATCTTACCAAACCTTTTAACAGGTTTCTTGCGTTGTGTATAGTAGACACTTACCCTTTGCTCTGCCAGTTTCTAAATTTTTTGTGTCAAAATTGCTCTCATATCAAAAACATGTCAAAAAAAATCGGTGCTCTAGTATTTGTATGTTTATTTGTTCTACAGCTAAGTGAATTACAGGCTTTTACGGACGATGTCTTTTCCAAAGATTTCTTCGCCACCCGTATAAACACGCCTCCAAAAATTGACGGTATCCTGGATGAGGAAGTATGGCAGCATGTGAGATGCCCCGCTTCCGGTTTTACGCAACGCAGTCCTAATCCCGGCAAGGTCCCCTCTGCCCCTACCGAAGTAGTTGTACTTTATGACAATACCTCCATTTATATTGGAGCCACGCTGTATGATATCTCTGCCGACAGTATCATGCGGGAGTTTACCAACCGGGATAATATTGGCTTTTCTGATGTGTTCGGCGTTTATTTTGATACCTATGATGATGATATCAATGCCTTTGAATTCTTAATTACGGCTGCCGGTGTACAGTTTGACCGGCGTTGGACGGCTATGGGTTCAGATGTCAGCTGGAACGCAGGCTGGCTCAGTTCAGTGAAAATTGACGAAAATAACTGGTACGTGGAGATGGAAATTCCTTTGTCCGCACTGCGTTTTCCCAAAACACCGATTCAGAACTGGGGCATCAACTTCCGCAGGACCATCCGCCGCAAAAACGAACATAATTACTGGAACAAAATAGATCCGCAGGTCAATGGCTTTGTCAACCAGTTTGGCAGGCTCAGCGGTATTACCAATATCAAATCCCCTATCCGCCTGTCCATAAGCCCCTACCTTTCAGCCTATGTGGATCACTATTCCGGTGATGTTGAAAACCCATCTAACGTGAACAAGCGGATCAATGGTGGAATGGATATTCGCTACGGTATCAATGATGCCTTTACACTGGATATGATACTGGTGCCCGATTTTGGGCAGGTAGTTTCTGACAACCAGGTGCTCAACCTTTCACCTTTTGAAGTACGTTTCAACGAAAACCGCCAGTTTTTCAAGGAGGGAACCGATCTTTTTGAAAAAGGCGGATATTTCTATTCCCGACGTGTAGGTGGCCGGCCTATTGATTACGGTGCGGTAGAAGACCAGTTACTAGACAATGAAGAAATCATCAGTAACCCCCGCGAAAGCCAGTTGATCAATGCGACCAAAATATCAGGCCGTACCAGCAAAGGCCTGGGGCTGGGAATATTCAATGGCCTTACCCGCCAGATGACGGCGGTTGTTAAAAACAATGAAAGTGGCGAAAGCAGAGAAATCGTCACTGACCCGCTGACCAACTACAGTGTTATAGCCCTTGACCAGAGCCTGAAGAATAACTCATACCTGAGCTTTATCAATACCAACGTAATGCGCCAGGGAGCTTACTACGATGCCAACCTTACCGGCACAGCTTTCCGTTTTGCTACCAAAGGCAATACCTATGCTATTTCGGGCAGAGGGGCGGTAAGCCAGAAATACGGGCTTGAGGATGGTAATGAATTTGGCCATTCATATTCACTAACCCTTGCCAAAACCGGTGGTAACCTGAGGGCGGGTATCACTAATTACGTAGAAAGTGACACCTTTGATCCTAATGACATGGGCTTCCTCACCGCCAATAACGAAGTTCGAACCTCCGCTAATATTGGCTACAACTTTTATGAACCCTTTTGGCAGTTCCTTGATCTCTACACCGATCTTGACCTGACATACAGAAGACTGTATGACCCCTCTGTTTTTACCAGTTTTAATGTAGAAGCCAGGGTGCGGGGTACGCTCAGGAACTTCATGGATTTTAGTGTCAACTATGAGGTGGCCCCAACCCAGCGCTTTGACTATTTTGAGCCAAGGGTTGATGGTCGCTATGTAGTTGAGCCATCCTACAATCAGGTAGGTCTTTTCCTACGTTCTGACAACAGAAACCGATTTGTGGTTGGCAGTTCAGTCTACTATACTGATTTTGACTTTGATGATATGGAAAGTCTGTACGTCAGTTTTAATCCCAGCATCAGAGTAAACAATAAATTGGCTTTCTCCAGCTTTATCAGCCTGAGAAACAGCAATAGTAACATCGGTTACGCTGATCACGAAGAGGATTTGATTACCTTCGGTAAGCGGGATATTAACACCATCAGCAATATTTTTAACACAAAGTACACCTTTAATAATAAAATGGGTCTTACTTTCCGGATGCGCCATTACTGGTCTGCTGCTGAATACGAAGAGTTTTACACCCTCGGAAAGAAAGGTGAACTGCTGGAAAGTGACTTTAATGGTAGTGAAGACCGAAACTACAATGCTTTCAATATTGACATGGTTTATACTTACGTCTTTGCTCCTGCCAGCGAAATCAGCATTGTATGGAAAAACAGTATCGCCAGCGATGAGGGATTTGTCCGTGAGGGCTACATGAATAATGTGGAGACGCTGAGCAATCTTCCCCAGAACAACAGTATCTCTGTAAGGGTACTTTACTTCATTGATTACTCCATGCTGATGAAAAAATTAGGAAATGACAATAAAATAGGTTGATGAAGAGCATCTGCTTATTACTGCTCTGCTTAAGCTACACCACCATCCAAGCACAACAGCAAACTCTCCGCGACTATCAGGTAAGTATTGGTATCTTGCCTGTTGGCAAAAATAATGCAATCACCGATGTACCCGGGGTACTGGTAGGGCAGGAAACCCTGATCCGGGGCGACTCCGTCCGTACCGGCGTTACTGCCATACTTCCCTACGCGGGAAATATTTTCCAGCATAAAGTTCCTGCTGCTATCTATGCAGGAAATGGCTTCGGTAAACTAGCCGGCTACACCCAGGTAGACGAACTGGGTAATCTTGAGACTCCCATAGTGCTGACCAATACCCTGAATGTATCTACCGGAATCAATGCGCTCATCAGATATACCCTTGCGCAGCAGGGCAATGAAAATGTCAGTTCTGTAAATGCGGTGGTGGGAGAAACCAATGACGGTTTCCTGAATGATATCAGGGGCCAGCATGTACAGGAAAATGATGTGCTTACAGCCATACGAAATGCCCGCAGTGGTAAAGTAGACCAGGGAAATGTAGGCGCTGGAACCGGCACCCGTTGTTTTACCTATAAGGGCGGAATCGGCACTTCGTCAAGAGTGACCAAGAGCGGTGCTGCAGAATATACTGTAGGGGTGCTGGTACAGGCCAACTTTGGAGGAGTGCTCCAGATCAAAGGCTTAGCAGTAGGCCAGTTGCTGGAAGACTATCAGCAGGACACTGATGGCTCCTGCATGATGGTGGTGGCTACCGATGCACCACTGGATAGCCGTAATTTAAAACGGCTGGCAAAAAGAGCCATGCTTGGCCTGGCCCGTACCGGTGGTATTGCTTCTAATGGAAGCGGAGATTATGTGATTGCTTTTTCTACCGCCGAAAATCTGAGAGTGTCTTTTCAGCCGGAGGAGTCGCTGCAGGCCCAACAAGTTATCCACAATGATTTTATGAGCCCGCTTTTTCTGGCAACAATTGAAGCTACTGAAGAGGCGATTTATAATGCGCTTTTTGCAGCCGAAGACATGAAAGGCTTTAAAGGGGAAGTGCAAGCACTTCCTGAAAAGGAAGTGCTGAGGTTACTCGACAAGCATGGGTTGCTCAAATGAATCGCTGATCAACATACTGATCAGGGTATTAACTTTTTCTCTGCCATCCAGAAATTTACGCATAAGTTCGTAGTACTCGTAGTCCAGTAGTCTCGCTTCCGTAGTCTCCATATGTTCCTTCACGAACACCGCAAAAAGCGTAAGCCGGTTGATATGATCCTTGTTGTCATAAAAGTATGAGCGGATCAGTGAATGCGTTTTGTACAGGCTGGCCTTATCCTGAATGAGGTACTTGTTGAAAGCCCACTGAAAATCATCACAGTTATTTACAAAGCTGAATTCCGTGAAGAACTTTTCCTGCGGTAAAATCTCCTTGAACTCATTGTAGAATCTTTCAGCAGACTCCGGCATCCTTAGTAGTTCTGGGTATCTGTTCATCGTACAAATAGGATTACGAATTATTTATTTAGTACAAATGTATATTTGATTATTGCAATATAAAAAATTCTAAGAGGTCAAATGTAACATGCTATGGTTTTTACAAGTTACTTGGAAAAGAGCCCGGAAATGCTGCTATACGTAAAAAAATTACCTGGTTAAAAAACAACAGTACCTTGATACAAAGCTAAACGAAAGCCTTAATCAGAACGCATACTGACAGAGAAAGACTTTTAATCTACTACCTTTAGCGAATAATGTCAAACATTTCTTATAGTCTTACCTCTGAAATCTATTAACTTATCACCGAAGGTTTATGGGCTAAAATGAATCCTACAGGCTTACTTTAGCACTTTCCTGATAATACACCTGACGCTTTTTTTATCCTTACATTTAATTAAGATACCTTTACCAGCGTAAAAAAACACTAACCTATATGTCTGTGCACCAATCTTCAGGGGATAATCAAAAAATTAAGAGAGTGACAACCCATCAATTGCAGAGTATGAAGGAGCGTGGAGAGAAAATCGCTATGCTTACCGCATATGATTTTTCCATGGCGCGTATTCTGGACGAAGCCGGTATAGATGTGATACTGGTAGGCGATTCGGCTTCCAACGTGATGGCTGGGCATGAAACCACATTACCCATCACCCTGGATCAGATGATTTACCATGCTTCTTCGGTCGTAAGAGCTATCAAAAGGGCTTTTGTGCTGGTGGACATCCCTTTCGGCAGTTACCAGGGAAATTCTTCGGAAGCCCTCAGATCAGCCATCAGGATCATGAAAGAATCCGGTGCGCACGGCATCAAAGTAGAAGGTGGTGAGGAAATCCAGCAATCGGTGGAAAGGATCGTGAAGGCGGGCGTGCCTGTGATGGGACACCTGGGACTTACGCCCCAGTCCATCTACAAGTTTGGCACTTATACCGTCCGTGCTAAGGAAGATGCGGAAGCAGAAAAACTTCTCAGTGATGCCAGATTACTGGAGGAAAGTGGATGTTTCGGGCTGGTGCTGGAAAAAATACCAGCCAAACTGGCCGCCGAAGTTTCCGCTCAGATTAGTATCCCTACCATAGGCATTGGCGCAGGCCCCGGTACTGATGGACAGGTACTGGTAGTACATGATATGCTGGGAATTACCAAAGATTTTAAGCCGAGATTCCTGCGCCGATACGCCGACCTGCAGCATACCATGGAAAATGCAGTAAAAGAATATATTAGCGAGGTAAAAGACAGAAAATTTCCTAACCAGGATGAAAGCTATTAATGTTAAACAGAAAAATAATATCCTTAACCGAACACAGTGAGTCCAGATTTTCATTATAATAAGAAATGCTATCCTTCGTATACTATTTAACCTAAGCCTGCAATGTTCGTTTACAATCATTCTTTTGTAAACTTACTATGCAGTATAGTTTGTTGACAGACACATATTATGAGTGATAAACTTCGTTTACTGATCATTGATGATGATCCCTCCTTCTGCTCACTGCTGAAAACATTCCTGCAAAAGAATGATTTTGAAGTTTCTGAAGCACATACTGCCCGCGAAGGGCTGAGAGCTGTCTATGAAGAGCAGTTTGCCCTGATCCTGATAGATTATCGCCTGCCTGACCTGGATGGGCTGGAACTGCTGAAAAATATTAAGAAAAAGTATTTTCATCTGCCGGTCATTATCATGACCAATTACGCCAATATCAGGACGGCCGTAACAGCCATGAAACTGGGGGCATTTGAGTACGTAACCAAGCCGATTAATCCAGATGAAATCCTCATTACGATCGCGAATGCTCTAAAATCTTATGAAGAGAAATCTGAACAGGCACCCGGAAAAACCGCAGGAAAAAAAATTGGTGGGCCATCCATTATGTTTGTGGAAGGCGCCAGCCCGCAGTCTCAGCAGGTGAAAAAGCATATAGAACTGGTAGCACCTACCGGGCTGTCGGTGATCGTTCAGGGCGAAAGTGGTACCGGTAAAGAATACGTGTCCAGGATGATCCACCAGAAAAGCGAGCGTAAGAGCAAGCCATTTGTTGCACTGGATTGTGGTGCCCTATCCGATGATCTTGCTGGCAGTGAGCTTTTTGGCCACCTTAAAGGCTCTTTTACTGGTGCGCTGCAGGATAAGGAAGGTGTTTTTGTTGCAGCCAATGGCGGCACTCTTTTTCTGGATGAAATCGGTAACCTCTCTTACGACATACAGGTCAAGCTGTTAAGAGCCATACAGGAAAGAACCATCAGACAGATAGGCAGCAATAAAAACATAGATGTAGATGTACGTCTGATCGTGGCTACCAACGAAAACCTGGAGCAGGCTGTCAAAAATGGCGACTTTCGTGAAGATCTTTACCACCGGCTAAACGAATTTCAAATCAAAGTACCGGCACTCCGGGAAAGAAGACCGGATATCCCTCTTTTCGTAGAACACTTTCTTTCGCAGTCAAACCGGGAACTGAACAAAGAGGTGGAAGGTATTGAAGAGGAGGCCATGAATCGCCTCCAGGAGTACCACTGGCCCGGTAATATTCGTGAGCTCAAAAATGTGATCAGGCGTTCTGTGCTGCTAAGCGTAGATGCAAGAATCAAACTGGATACGCTCCCCCCTGAAATTGTAAGTCCGATAGCTACTGAGCTAAACCGGGAGACTGTAGCCAGCAGCCCGGCTTCACAAAGCCCCGACCTGAAAGCAATTCAGGAAAAAACTGAGAAAGCGCTGATTGAAGAAACCCTGGTAAAAGTGCGGTATAATAAAACCCTTGCCGCCAAAATGCTGAATATTGACAGAAAAACCTTGTACAATAAACTGAAACGTTATAACCTGGATTAACTGACCCCGGCAATTAGCGCTTCTCTTTTTTTCTCCAGGGCATTCAGCAGCCGGTTTCCTAACCTTATAAATTCGGCCGTTTCATGGGTTAATGCGCCTTGCACCTTTTCTTCTTTCGCGTGGTTTTCCAGTTTTCGCAGGACTGCCGGAAGATCTGCAACCTGGAGCTGGGCTACGTTAGGATATAGTTTGTGCGCATAATAGCCTATCGTTTTGGGATCGTTTTCGGCTAAAGCTGAGTCTACTTTTACCAGCCCGTCTTTCAGCACGCCCATAAAGCTCTCAATAAATTGCAGCATAGCCTCCTGATCGTCGCCGATAAAGCGGGATATGCCGGAAAGCGTAAAGAACGGATCTTTTTCGGAAGTAGAGCTAGCCAGGGCTTGTGGCCTTTGTCTGGCTGTAAACCTGGACTGCTGGAATTCAGCACCAAAGTCGTATAGTACCCTTACCACATCTGACTGTCTAAAGGGCTTGTGCAATACGCCATTAAAGCCTTTGTCGGAAAAGTAATCTTGGTTTTCGGTAACGCGGGCAGTAAACGCCAGCACCGGGATCATGGCATTTTGTCCGGTGCGAACAGCCGCCACCACTTCCTCACCATGCATCTCCGGCATCTGCAGGTCGGTCAGGACCAGGTGTACTTTCTCCTGCTCCAGCATACCCAGCCCTTCCGCGCCAGAATGGGCCACCAGGCACTCAGCCTCTAGCTGACCCAGCATCAGCGAGATTAATTTGGTGTTCAACGGATCATCGTCAATCACCAACACTTTAAAGCCTGGAAAAATCACAAGCTTTTCATCAGCCATTTCGGTAGCCGCTACAGCTTCAGCCTTGGACTTGCCAAAAGGTAGTGCCAAGTAAAAAGTAGAACCCTCTCCTACTGTACTTTCCAGGTCTACTTCTCCGCCCTGGGCTTCTACAATCTTTTTACAAATAGACAGGCCCAGCCCCGTACCGCCGTACTTTCGGGTATCAGATACATCAGACTGTACAAAGGCATCAAAGATATGCTTCTGTTTGCTGGGAGGTATGCCGATACCGGTATCAGTCACTTCCAGTTGCGCCTTAATTGTAGCTTCATCTATGGGTTTGAGCTTACAGCGTACGATCACTCCTCCTTCTTCGGTAAACTTGATTGCATTGGATATCAGGTTATAGAGCACCTGCCTCAGCCGGAAAGCATCGCCCTCTACGTAGCGAAAATCTTCGCCTTCAGTTTCATAAATAATCTGAAGGTCCTTCTTTTCTGCCTGTATCCGCATATCATTACAGACCTGCTCCATCATCTGGAAAATATCAAAAGGTTCGCGTTCAAAACGAAGCTGACCGGCTTCAATCTTGGAGAAATCAAGGATGTCATTGACCAGGGACAGCAGGTGGGTGGACGAGCTATCTACTGCTCTCAGGTATTCAGCCTGCTTTTCGTCTAAGCTGCTATCTTTCAGAAGCCCGCTAAAGCCCAGAATCGCAGTAAGGGGCGTCCTGATCTCGTGGCTCATGTTGGCGAGAAAGTCTTCCTTTACCCGGGCTAGTTGTTCAGCACTGGCTTTGGCCTTTTCCAGTTGGTCCTTAAGAAAATCACTTTTGGTAATATCAGCAAAGATCAGGTAGACGAAGAGAAAGGTACTGCCCAGTGCGATCAATAGTATCAGGCCAAGCCGGGAAAGGGACGTTTCCAGGATAGTACGAGCCTCCTGGGACTGTTCCCGGTACGCTGCCTGTTGTTCCTGCTTTACTTCGGCCACCAGTTCATTAATGCGGTTCATTACGCGTGCATTGTTGGCCAGATAATCAAGTTCCTGCTGATCCAGGTAGCGCTCGGTAGCCGCCTGCTCACTTTTTAGCCGAAGCAGCATCTGTCGGACCGAGTCCACACTCATATTGGCAATAGCCTTATCATCCAACTGCATAGAGTCTGCTTTACTGACGACATCCTCCTGGCTAAGGCTATCCTGTACTTCCTTTCGGTTAGCAAACCACCCCCTGATCTTTTTCAGTAGTCCCTTTTTCTCCTCTTCACTGTTCAGTTCATCCTCACTGCTTTCTGTGATTTCAAGTTGTGGCGGAGTTCTGGTGATTTTGCTCACGGAATCCGCCGCAGGGATAGATGCCCGATTATCTTCTTCCTGCAATTGCTGTAAAGCTTTGTCATAAAAGCGAAAGGCATCCCGCTGGTCTCTGAGTTGCATGAACTTATCCATGCTGACCAGTTTGGCGTTGATCAAGTTGAGGATAGAGTCAAGTTCACTCTCATCGTAGGCACTAAATTCTTTAAGTCTCTGAACTCTGTCCCTGATATGGCTCACCAGGCTGTCATATTCGCTCAGTTTACGTCGGCTTTTGGTGATCGTATACTGCTGCAGGTTGGTTTCAGATTTGCCAATGGTGAACATAATGCTGTCGATCTGCTGCAGTTTTGGATCAGGCTGAGAGATGGTCCTTACCGCTTCGGAGAGTTGCTCGTAACTCTGGTAAGCAATCACGGATGCCCCGAGAATCGCCAGCAGAATAAGGCCGAACCCCAGCAGTACTTTTGTTTTCAGGTAAAAAGATCGCTTCATAGGCACTGTAAACTAACTTGAAAAATGGCTATGATGACACGCAGATATGCACTCTTAACGCCATACTTGTGGAAAAAGTCCTCAATCGGGGCAAGATTATCTAAATACGGAACATAGATGAAAGATCAACCTTTCCTGATAGGGCACACTTCTTTCACCTTAATGACCATTATCGCAGCAAAAGGCCAATTGCCTTATGTGTAAACATCAGATGAATTATTGCAGTTTACTTTTTGAAAACAATTGAAAATCAGCAAGCTATGGCCAAAATATTTGTGCAATCAATATTGTCTATCATTGCCGTAGGACTTATCTATTTTGTAATAGACTCCTATTATCATGCAAATGCCGTGCAGGCCGATAGCCTCAGGAGGGCTAAAGAACTACAACCGCTACCGGGTATCAGCCCTCAGAAGGTGGTAGACTTACAGATACAGGCCATGCAACAAAACGATCAACCTTACGAAGATCATGGAATAGCCATCGCTTATCGCTTTGCCTCGCCGGAAAACAAAAAAAATACCGGTCCTCTGAATCGTTTCTCAGAAATGGTCAAAAACGAAATGTACAAGTCACTCTTATATGCCAAAAGGTATGGACTTGATGCTATAGAAATTGATGGCGACTTAGCAGTGCAAAAGGTAACGCTTATAGACGCGCAGGACGAACCTGTAGTGTACTTTTTTCAACTGTCCCGGCAAAATGAAGGGCCCTATAAGGATTGCTGGATGACGGACAGCGTAGTACGATACTAAAATAATTTATATGACAGTCAGACTTTATTTTTTCATTCTTCTCAGTATTATTTTTTCATCTACTGGCATTGCCCAGGAAAAAGACAGTATCAGAATTAGTGGTATTTTAATCAGTGCCGATAGTATGCAGCAGATACCCAATGCTGTCATCAGGCGCAATGATGTCCTCTCCGGCTATTCAGCTGATACGGCAGGATATTTTTCTATTTTTGCCTACCCGGCAGATACCATTACTTTTTCCTCAATCGGTTATAAGCAGGGTAAGTTTGTTGTGCCCGAAGGGCTCAACAGCAGTAGCTACTCCCTGGTAGAATCACTGGTACCCGACAGCCTGGATGGAAACACACTCAACTTTTACCCGCTGCCGACAGCCGAAGAGTTTGTCGACTCCTTTCGGAATCTCAGCCTGCTGTATGCCGATAAATATGAAGTAATGCGGGAAAACATTGAGGAAATAGACGAAATGGAGGATGAAGCATTGTTCCTGAGTAAATACCAGCCCCTGGACATCAACTTTGGCTACGGAAGGCTGTATAATAATCAGTACGGCCCTGTGCCGGGAAACAACTTTCTGAATCCTGCGCAATGGTCCAGGTTTCTGAAAGATTTGCAGGAGCTAAACCTTGGTTCGGACGAACTGGAGTAATCAGCTGGCTTTCACCATTTCCATTCCCAGGAATACAGCGAGTACGCCTAGTACCACACTAGCCCCCACATACAAAAGTAAAGTAGCCACCTGTCCATGGTTTACCAGGGTAAAGATGTCAAAGGAAAAGGTGGAAAAGGTGGTAAAGCCTCCGCAGAATCCGGTAATCCAGAGGCGGCTGGCATAGTCGTCCATAAATTCCCTTACCCACAAACCATACAGTATGCCAATCAGGAGACTGCCTACTATATTGACGACAAAGGTGCCAAAAGGGAAATGGGTACTGATATGACGGTTGACCAGGATATAAATCAGAAAACGCAGAATACTACCCAGAAAACCGCCAAGTCCTACCAATAATATGTTAACAAGCATATTGAATGAAATAAATTATTTTTGTTGTCTTAGTTCTTTTTTGCCATGGTTCTTTTTGAAAAAGGCAACCACCTTCTCATAATTTTCATGCTCCTGGTTGGAGATATTCAGCCGGTCCTTGCCCTGAAAAACTGCCGTAAACTGTTTAAAGAGTCCGTTGGAAGTCTTGACCTTTTCCTCCTGCCAGTCCTGCAAATCCTTGAAATACAGTCTTTTTCTGACCAGCCCAAATAGCTGCACTATATCCAGCCGGTTTTTCTCCAGCCTGATTACTTTGTAGCTGCTGAAAAACTTGAAGGTAACGGTGAGGGCAATACCTGCTACCAGCATCAGTAGAATATATACCCAGACTGAAACCTGATCGGCAGTGCTGATGTCATACAGCATGTAAAAAATTACGGCATAGACCAGCAACAGAAAAACACCCAGTGCGAAAAAGGTATTAAATTTAGGTTTGGCGACAATCATCCCCAAAATTAGTTTTCTTTGTCCATCTCTCCCTTGGTAAAGCTGAATTATTTACTTTTTTCCAACATTAGCCCTATGCTTATTCCGGCTTTGTTTATTTTTCAGGTGAAAATATTTTCCTTATGATTTACTACAAAGTTTCCTATCAATATCCCAATCGTCAGTTAATTGATGTTGAACTGAGCCTCAAAACTGAAGCTGAACTTACCCATCTGCAGTTGCCCGCCTGGCGCCCCGGCAGATATGAATTAGGCAACTTTGCCAAAAACATCCAACGCCTGAACATCTACGATGACGAAAACCGTCCGCTGGGATTCCGTAAGCTGAGCAAGGACCGCTGGCAGGTGCATACCAAAAATGTCAAAAACCTGAAAGTCAGGTACAGCTACTATGCCGCAGAAATGACCGCCGGTAGCTGTTGGTTGGATGAAGAACAGATATACATCAATTTTGTTAACTGCATCCTGTATCCGGAAGGCCGGCAGGATGAGCCTTTTCGCATTCAGCTCCAGATTCCGGAAGACTATCAACTGGCCTGCGGTCTGCCCCAGGTAGAAAAACACACCCTGGAGGCACCTACTTTTTATCACCTTGCGGAAAGCCCGATGTTCGCGTCCCGCAAGCTTACCCACTGGCAGTATGAGGTTAGTGGCACAAAATTCCATCTTTGGTTCAAAGGGACCGTCCACCTCAATAAAGCAGCTACACTGAAGGATTTTGAGGATTTCACCAGAAAGCAACTGGACACCATGGGTGAATTTCCCTGCAAAGATTACCATTTCCTCTTTCAGTTCCTCCCCTACCGGGCCTACCATGGGGTAGAGCATTTTAACTCAACGATTATTATCCTGGGGCCTGCCGAAGAAATCCGTCAGAACAGCAAGCTATACCACGACTTTATCGGCGTAAGCTCGCATGAGCTGTTCCACACCTGGAACATCATTCGGATACGTCCGGCTGAGATGATGCCCTATGACTACACCAAAGAAAATTACTTCACCACCGGCTATGTGGCCGAAGGAATGACTACTTACTATGGCGACCTTTTCCTGGCAAGGAGTGGTGTCATCAGAAAAGAAGCCTATTTTGATGATCTGAACAAACTTTTTAAAAGGCACTTTGAGAATTTTGGCCGTTTTTACTATTCCCTGGCTGCGTCATCATTTGACCTGTGGCTGGATGGCTACGTTGCGGGCATCCCCAACCGTAAAGTGTCCATTTATGTAAAAGGAGCCATTGTCAGCCTGATGCTTGACCTGACCCTCCGCAGGCTCACCAAAAACACGCATTCACTGGATAGCCTGATGCTCAGGCTGTGGGAAGATTTTGGCAAGCAGCAGAAGGGATATACGCCGGAGGACATCATCCGCATAGCCTCCGAACTGGCTGGCGAATCAATGAAGCTCTTCTTTGACAAATTTATCTATGGCACTGAAGCGGTGGAAGAGGCCCTGAACGCTTTGCTCCGTACCGTAGGCTGTCAGCTGAAAATCACTGATTCCGGCAGTCTGAGCGAACGCTGGTTTGGTTTTCGTGCCACTCAGCGAGACGGAAAACTGCTCGTCAGCAGCATAGAGCCTGACTCTCCCGCTGACAGAGTGCTTAGCAGAGAAGACGAAATCATTGCCATCAACGGTACCCGCATCACTGAGTCACTGGATGAGCTACTGGATGACGGCCCTGAAGCAGAGCTGACGATCATCAGACGGCAGAAAATCATGGATGTAAAGTTGGAGCAGGATGGAAATACTTTCTTCAAGCAGTATACAATCGCCCAGCGGCTGGATGCCCGGGAAGAGGAAAAAGAAAACTTCAGCCTTTGGTCCGGTCTGCAGTGGTAATCAACTGCTTATGCGTTAATTTTAAGCATTCAGGCCCATTACGGCAAAAAAAAATGAAAAATTCATTTTTATCAGCGAAAAGCTGATTAAGTTTCTAAGCGTTTACTTTTCTCTTGCCAAAAAAAGCAACCTATGTCCAGCAAGCTATTTTTTATACACATACTGATCCTTTGTTTTGGCTATGCCTGCCAGCCGGCAAATCAGGAGGAATCGGTTGAGACCCAGACATCGCAGGAGGTTCATCCCGATGCAAAATTTGCCAGGGCAGCCCTCATCAACCAGAAGGCTAATGGCTTTAACGGTATCTGGTATTACAACCAGAAACTGGATAATGAGTACGTTTACAAATACAGTGGAGGCCTGGGTACCTACTGTGCCAAACACCAGCCTTTTGCGGTATACCGGCCCGAGGTTGACAAAACTTTTTTTGTTTTTGGCGGTACGGATGACAGTAATTCCACCCTGCTGCACATGGTTTCATACTTTGACCATACAAGCGGTCAGGTTGCCCGCCCTACCCTATTGCTGGATAAGCAGACTACCGACGCCCATGACAATCCGGTACTGACCATAGATGCAGAAGGTTATCTGTGGATATTTTCTACCTCACACGGCACCAGCCGCCCTTCTTACATACACCGCAGCGAAAAGCCCTACGATATCGAGCGATTCATGCCGATAGATCCGGTTCGTACAGAGAATGATAGTAGCATCGCCATTGATAATTTTTCCTATATGCAGGCATGGCATGTGCCGGGCCAGGGTTTTGTGAATTTTTTCACCAGATACGGCTATCCTGCCGAGCGCACATCCTGCTTTATGCGTAGCAAAGATGGGATTCACTGGGAAGAATGGCAGCGAATTGCTGCTATCAAAAAAGGACATTACCAGATCAGCGCAGCCAGCATGAATAAAGCCGGAAGTGCATTTAATTTTCATCCGGATACGGAGGAAAAAAACGGACTCAACTGGCGCACCAACCTTTATTACATAGAGACACCGGATTTTGGCAAAAGCTGGCAGGCAGCCGATGGCACGCCATTGGATGTACCCCTTACCGAGATCAGCAGTGCCGCCCTGGTGCACGACTACCTTTCGGAAGACCTGAACGTTTACCTCAAAGACATCCAATATGATGCTGAAGGCCATCCGGTCATCTTATACCTGACCAGCCGGGGCTATGCGTCCGGTCCTCAGAACGACCCGCGCACCTGGCATACTGCCCGATGGGATGGGAGTCAGTGGCAGATAAACCCGATTACCAAATCAGATAATAATTATGATATGGGTTCGCTCTACCTGGATACTGACGGTAGCTGGCGACTGATTGCCCCTACCGAATCCGGGCCACAACCCTATAATCCGGGAGGTGAAATGGCCCTTTGGGTGAGTACTGACCAGGGGCAGACCTGGGAAATGCGTAATCAGTTGACCCGTGAAAGCCCGTATAACCATACCTACGCCCGCCGGCCCGTCAATGCACATCCGGATTTTTATGCACTTTGGGCGGATGGTCACGGCAGACAGCCCTCTGCATCCAGACTTTACTTTTGCGACAGGGAAGGCAACGTATTCATGCTGCCTACCGAGATGGATGCTGATATGGGAAAACCGATTCCTTATGCACCGGCTATGTAAATTATTGAAATACTTATAAACCAAGACAGACAGCAATGCTAAAAATCAATTACCAGATCAAAGCAGAAGACTTAAGCAAAAAAGTGGAAAGACTCTGGGAGCTTTCGGCAGCCAAAATCCAGTCAATAGAGGACAAATACGACAAGTCCAAGGGGTCGCCGGTTTTTACCGTTAAAGGAAAATACAGCACCCGGGGCTGGACGGAATGGACCCAGGGTTTCCAGTACGGATCGGCCATCCTGCAGTTTGATGCTACCGGCGAAGAAAAATTTTTGAAGAGCGGCCGTGATAATACTGTTAAGCTGATGGCTCCGCACATTAGCCACATCGGCGTCCATGACCATGGGTTTAACAATGTCAGTACCTACGGCAACCTGCTGCGCCTGATGAAAGAAGGCAAAACTACCCACAATGAGTGGGAAAAAAACTTCTACGAACTGGCGCTTAAAATTTCCGGTGCCGTACAGGCTACCCGCTGGACTACCATCAAAACCGGTGGCTTTATCCATTCTTTCAACGGTCCCCACTCTCTGTTTGTGGATACCATTCGTTCATGCCGTTCGCTCATGGTGGGTCATCAGTTGGGTCATGTGCTGCAGAGCGAAAACGATATTAAGATCAACCTGCTCAAGCGGGCACTGACGCACATCAAAGCCACTGCTGATTATTCTATCTACTACGGAGAGGGCCGGGATGCCTACGATGTCAGAGGAAGGACCGCCCACGAGCAGATTTTCAACACGAAGGACGGCAATTACCGCTGCCCCAATTCGCAGCAGGGCTATACCGGCTTCAGCACCTGGACCCGCGGACTGGCCTGGGCGATGTGTGGTTTTCCGGAAGAACTGGAATTTATTGATAACCTCAGCGATGAAGACCTTTCCGCCTACGGAGAGCGGGCCGAAATTACCGGTTTTATGCTAAAAGCGGCCCAGGCTACCTGTGATTTTTATATTGAAAACACCCCTACCGATGGCATCCCTTACTGGGATACAGGCGCACCTAAGCTACACAAGTTAGGTGACTACCTGAGCCGACCTTCCGATCCTTACAATGACCATGAGCCGATAGACAGTTCTGCCGCAGCTATCGGAGCACAGGGATTACTGCGCCTCGGTAAGTACCTCATGAGCAAAGGAAAAGACGAAGCCGGTAAGAAATATTATCAGGCAGGACTTACAGTGCTGGATTACCTTTTTGAGGAACCCTACCTTAGTACTGACGAAAACCACCAGGGATTGCTGTTGCATTCTATTTACCATGAGCCCAACGGCTGGGATTATGTACCTGAAGGTAGTAAAATCGCCAATGGTGAATCCAGTATGTGGGGTGATTACCACGCCCGTGAGGTAGCCCTTTATGTGCAGAGACTTGCCAAAAACGAGCCTTATTATACTTTTTACAGCTGCGCTGACTAATTGCAGCCAATAGCGTAATACTGCATCAACCAAAAAAAAGGCCATTCCTCCTGCGAAGAATGGCCTTCATTTTTACTACTATTTTATTTTGGTTTAGAAAGGCAACTGATCATGACTGGCAGACTCTTCTGCCATCTCAGGAGTAGCGTCCTTTTCTTTCTTGTCCAGCATCAGGATATCAGTAGCAATTACTTCGGTTACGTAACGCTTCACACCATTTTTATCTTCATACGAACGGTAGACCAGCTTACCTTCCACTGCCACCTGTCGGCCACGATCCAGGAAATTCTCTGCTACATCAGCCAGTTTGTTCCAGGCGACAACCTGGTGCCACTGTGTTTCCTGCACCCGCTCTCCGGCATTATTTTTATACGTTTCAGAAGTTGCCAGTGAAAATTGCGCGACTTTTTTGCCACTGTTCAGGTTTCTCACTTCCGGGGCAGCGCCCAGGTGTCCGATTAATTGTACGCGGTTCTTCATTGCATTCATGTCAGTAAAGTTTAAAGTGAAATTTGATTTCGTTTTGACATCAGCAAAGTAACAGCATGCCGCAAGGCTTAGTCGGTTGTTAAGCGTTTACAGTCGTCTGTAGTCGTTTGTAAACGTTTGTAAATGGAAAATAAATGACTATATTAGCCTGTAAACAGCTGACTTACAGATACTTGTTCACAAAAAACCACCACTGAAATGAGCAATACTAATGAGGAAGAAAAAGTTTGTCTTGAATGCGGAATAACCATCCGGGGACGTGCCGACAAAAAATTCTGCTCTGATGCCTGCCGTAATGCGCACCATAACAAGCATACCAGCGACACCAACAACCTGATGCGAAATGTAAATTACACCCTCAGGAAAAACCGGCACATACTGGCTGACCTGAATCCTCAGGGTAAAGCCCGGGTCAGCAGGGAACAGTTGAGCCGCAAAGGCTTCAACTTCAGCTACATCACCAATATCTACCAGACCAAAAGCGGCAAAACCTATTACTTCTGCTATGATCAGGGCTATCTGCTGGGAGATGATGATTATTTTACCCTGGTAATAAAAAAGGATTACATTGACTAGCCAAGTGATTCTTCAGGTATGATTTTTTTTATTATTTTGAGGCCTCATTGATTTTCACACAACCTACAGATTTAGACTTTGGAGAATCTCAACAAACTCTGTGTCCATACCGTCACCACCAAACCCTGGGCAATAGAAGAGGCCGCCGAAAAATTTGAACAGGCCGGAGTAAGCGGCATTACCGTCTGGCGTGACGCACTGGATGGCAGGAATATCGCACATACCGGGGATATGCTCAGGCAACACAAACTAGAAATCGTGTCCCTCTGCCGGGGTGGTTTTTTTCCCGCTACCTCTGCCGCCAAGCGAGAGGCTGCTCTTGACGATAACAAAAAAGCCATAGAAGAAGCTGCAGCATTGGGCGCCCCATTAGTAGTACTGGTATGTGGCGCTGATCCTGATCAGCCACTGGCTACTTCCCGCAAACAGATACAGGAAGGTATAGAAAGCCTGATCCCCTATTGCGAGCAGCATAATGTCCGACTGGGGATTGAGCCGCTGCATCCTATGTACGCCGATACCCGCTCGGCCATCAACACCCTGGCGCAGGCCAACGACATGGCCGAGAGTATCCGTTCACCCTGGGTAGGCATCGCGGTGGATGTCTACCATCTCTGGTGGGACGATCTACTGCATACTGAAATCATGCGCTGCGGACGTAACGATAACCTGTATGCCTTTCATATCTGTGACTGGAAATCACCTACCAATGATCTGCTGCTGGACCGGGGGCTAATGGGCGAGGGCTGCATCAATGTGGCTGAAATCCGCGGCTGGGTAGAAGAAGCAGGTTTTGACGGCATGTACGAGGTAGAGATTTTCTCTAATCACTACTGGAGCATGGACCAGCAGGTTTTTCTCGACAATATTGTGCAGGCCTATCTGGAGCATAGTTAAAATATTTTTTCTCAAAATAGCGCTCACTGTGGCTAAAAGTGAGCACAAGCTGTGCTACTTACAGCAAAGTATGTAGCCCAACAGTATCAAAAGCAAGCAAAATACATTCATTAAACTAACGCAAACCAAAGCAATGAGCGAAACGAGCATCACTACCCACCGGGTAGGCATCATCATGAATGGCGTAACTGGCCGAATGGGGACCAACCAGCACCTGATGCGGTCAATAGTGGAGATCATCAGGCAGGGCGGGGTCAAAATCAGTCCGACCGAAGTAATCATGCCCGACCCCATATTGGTAGGCCGTAATGCTGCCAAACTGGAAAAACTTTGCAAAATGTCGGGTGTGGAAAAATACACTACCGACCTGGATAGTGTCATGAAGGATGAACAGTACAGCGTATACTTTGATGCCCAGACTACCGGACGCAGGGCGGCTGCGGTAAAGCAGGCAGCAGAGGCCGGTAAGCATGTTTACTGTGAAAAGCCTACGGCAGTAGATACCGCTACTGCGCTGGATATATATAAGTTCTGCCAGGAAAAGGGCGTGAAAAACGGCGTGGTACAGGATAAACTATTTCTGCCGGGAATGATGAAGGTCAAGCGGCTGATTCAAAACGGATTTTTTGGTGATATCCTCTCCATAAGGGGAGAATTTGGCTACTGGGTGTTCGAAGGGGATACCATTCCTGCCCAGCGTCCTTCATGGAACTACAAAAAAGAAGAAGATGGCGGTATCATCGTGGATATGCTATGCCACTGGCGATACGTGCTGGACAAGATTTTTGGTAATGTAAAGGCAGTCTCCTGCCTGGGGGCCACCCATATACCGGAGCGGGTAGATGAACAGGGTAATCGCTACCAGGCTACTGCCGATGACTCGGCTTATGCTACTTTTGAACTGGAAGGCGGTATTATCGCCCACTTCAATTCCTCGTGGACCGTGCGGGTGCGCCGCGATGACCTGCTTACCCTTCAGATAGACGGCACCAAAGGCTCAGCTGTGGCTGGTCTGCGTGACTGCTGGATACAGCATTATGGCAATACCCCTAAGCCGGTCTGGAACCCCGATATTGTTCAGCCCATCAATTTTTACGAAGGCTGGGCCAAAATACCCGAACAGGAATTCTATGACAACGCCTTTAAAGTACAGTGGGAAATGTTCCTGCGCCATGTCGTCAAAGATGAGCCTTTCCCTTATACCTTGCTGGAAGGCGCCAAAGGTGTGCAGCTTGCCGAAAAAGGCCTGGAAAGCTGGGAAAAACGCTGCTGGGTAGATATTCCTTCAATAAGTTAAAAGTTTAAAATTACAGGTTGAAGGTTCAATATAACCATCAACCTGTATCATTTCTTAACTCAACTTTTAACTTTCAACTTGTAACATACAACCTCATGAAAGAAGTAGCATTTGTTACCGGCGGTAGCAGAGGAATTGGATTAGGCATTGCTGAAGCACTGGCAAAGGCTGGTTTTGACCTTGCCATTAATGGTATGCGCGATGAAGCATCGGTGGCAGAAGTACTGGAGCACCTCAAAACTTTTGGAGTAGACGCTATCTACTGCCAGGGAGATATTGGCGATACGGCTGCACGAAAGCAGATGTTTGACAAGATCAAAAGCCACTACGGCAGGCTCAATGTATTGGTCAATAATGCCGGGGTGGCCCCCAAAGAGCGCAAAGATATCCTGGAGACCAGCGAAGAAAGCTATGAGTGGGTGATGAAAACCAACCTGCAGGGTCCGTATTTCCTGACACAACAGGCAGCTAACTGGATGGTAGCGCAAAAAAAGGAGCACAGTGATTTCAGGGCTTCTATCATCAATATCTCTTCCATTTCTGCTACCGTAGCCTCCGTCAACCGGGGAGAGTACTGTATCTCCAAGGCCGGTATGAGCATGATGACCCTGCTCTTTGCCACCCGCCTGGGAGCGTATGATATTCCGGTTTATGATGTGCGGCCGGGTGTGACCAAAACCGACATGACATCAGGCGTAACCGATAAATATGATAAGATGATCGCTGAAGGTCTGTGTGTGACTCCACGCTGGGGGTTGCCGGATGATGTAGGCAAGGCGGTCTCGGCACTGGCACAGCGGTATTTTCCTTATTCTACCGGTCAGACGATCATGGTAGATGGCGGGTTAACCATTCCCCGCCTGTAATTTTTTTGCTGTACTGCCTTTCATATTTATCGTCAGGTAATAGCCGGACAAAAGAGGCAGTCGTATTACACTCATTTAAACTAACCAAATCATGACACAACAACCTAAGCGTAAAACCACCTGGCACATCCTTATTGGCTGTGCCATACTGCTGACCATCATCACTTTTACCCCACTGGTTATCCCCCAGGGTGTTTACAAACCTGAATTATTTGGCATGCCTTATACGCTCTGGATATCCATCCTGGTCACTATAGGCTATGTCATCCTCACGCTCATTGGTACACAAGTTCACCCCGGAAAAGACACCGATAAATAATATGACTACCTGGATCATTATTTTAGGCGCTATTTATATAGGCATGCTGGCTTTTGTGGCGGTATCTTCCTATAAAAAGAATAAAACGGCAGAAGATTATCTGCTGGCAGGTTCTAACATTGGTCTCATACTGGGATTTCTGACATTTGCTGCCACCCTCTTCAGTACCTTTACCCTGTTGGGTATGCCAGATTTCTTCAGGCTCAATGGGATAGGTGCATGGCTCTTCCTGGCAGTTTCCGATGGCGGAATGGTTTTCCTGATACTCTGGTGGGGCTATCATCTGCGCAAGAAAGTTGCCGAGAAGGGATTTAACGGCGTAGCCGGGCTGCTGTCCAAATGCTATAACAACCGATGGGCCGGTATCGTGAGTTTTATCGGTGTGTTTCTTTTTCTTATTCCCTACGTAGCCATACAGATCAGGGGCATAGCCATCTTCCTGACGGCAGTCTTTCCCGAAGCACTCCCCTCCTGGGGTTGGTCAATTGCGATCATCTCGCTGATGCTGTTGTATAGCGAAACCGGCGGACTCAAAGCCATCATGCACGCTGATGCTGTACAGGGGCTTACCCTGCTCATTGTGACCTGGATCATCGGTATCAGCTGCGTAGAATATTTTGGCAGCCTTGAAAATATGTTTGACCAGGTGGAAGTAGCCAATGCAGCCCTGCTCTCCACCCCCGGACCTACCGGGCTTTTTTCTGTTCAGTTCCTGATCGCTTCCTTTCTGGTCATACTGCTGATTCCGGTTACCCAGCCTCAGCTGACAATACGCCTGGTGATCATGCGTAACCTGAAGACCACCCATATGATGGCAGTAGCGGTAGGTATATTTGCCATATTGATCATTCTGCCTACTGCCTTTATCGGGATGTATGGTGCCATACGTTACCCCGAGGCCACTACGGCTGACTTCCTCTCGCAGGTGCTCCTGTACGAACAGCCCGATTTTATTGCCGCCATAGCGGTGGTGGGGCTGTTGGCAGCCGGTCTATCCACGACTGACTCGCAGATTTTCGCCATGGGAACTGAACTGCGCTCACTGATGAAGGGTGAAGAAAAGAAAGTCATGAAAATAACCAGGTATGCCATTTTCGTATTTGCGGCCATTGCCATGATCTTCTCCATACTGGCTAGTGATCAGCTGGTGATGCTGGCCCGGGTAAGCTTCGCCGGTACTTCCATGCTGGCTCCGATGATCCTGACAGGGGTACTCAGCAAAAAGGTGATGGGAAATGAAATTATTGTTGCCACCGCCTTGGTACTGCTGACATTCGTATTATCCCTACTGGGCATAGTGCCTTCTGTGGTAGGGCCCATACGGATGGATTTATTCCTGCTGTTGGGCCTCGGTTTATTCAGTTTTGTCTCTTACCGATTTCGTAAATAAGTCATGCTATCCACCGATACAATCTAACACTCCGGCATCAGAGCGGTTAATATACTAGTATACATGACATAAAGTCTTTCTTTTTCTTATCAAATGACATTATGTCCTGTATTTTCCATTAGAATATAAGTTATTTCTCATGGTACATGTTTTGTGTAGAAAGAGATGAAAATAAAACCGGAGGTAATGATGAAAAATGTACTTAAAGACTTTGTTCATCAGTTAGATGCAATGAACACAATCAGTGGTGGTGTAACAGCTACTACTATTAAAATAGATAAGAACACAGACAATTTGACTATCAGGATCAATGCTCCCAGTTTGAGTAGCGATTCTTTTAATTTATTTCTGAGCGGTAACCAGTTAGTGGTATATGCAGTACTCAATGATACTGATCTGCTGGAAGACGAAAGCAGCCCGAAAAGCGCTTCGCGCCATATGGTACCCCTGTTCAACAGAGTGTTCGAAGTACCACCTGTAGTGGACCGTGAACAGATTGACGCAGTTTTTCAGAACGGTCAGCTAAAGGTAGTGATGCCATTTACTGATGATCCACGTAATATGGATATCAAAAGAATAGATATTCGCGAATATTAACTTATAAAATGAAGATGAAAGCCAGGCCAACACCTGGCTTTTTTTTTGGATTTCACTTTTTACAGCACATCCTCCCCAAGCATCCCTTACCACCCATCTCCCAATAATCCAAGGCAAGACATATTAATACCAGAATTATATTCTGAATAAAAGAATAATACACACCAATAATTTGATATCCATTCGGTATTCAGCAATAATCTAACATTCATAAATTCCTTTTAATCTTATCAAATAATTATAAATACATAATATTAATATTTATTTATTGGCTAATTTTAACAAAATCATAAATAATGCGTTAAAATTACAAGCTAAGTAAGCTGTCATTTTTTTAAATATTTTGAGCGATCAAGTGATTAAATTGATCCCAAAGTTGCCAAATTAAATTTGGCACGGCATTCAAACCACATTAGCCATGAAGCAATACATATTTTTATTTTTAGGATTTTTACTGCTTAACAGCAGCAGCTTTGCCCAGTTCTCAGCCAGAAGTACCGACTGGTATCCGGGAATCATTATTCTGGAGAATGAAGAAATCGTGAAAGGTGAGATCAGCTATGATTTTGCCAACGACCTGGTAATGTGCAAAAGTGAAGAGAAGATTTCTACATTTGGACCACACCAAACCCGCTCATTCCGCTACTACGAAAAGGAAAATAATGTTTTCCATAATTATGAAGTGCTGCAAATACAGCAGAATAGCTTTTATACAAGGAAAGCTTTCTTTGAGATAGTATTGGAAGGTAACGTAAAATATGTCCGTAAGCATAACCGATATCCTGTTACCCAACCTCAAGAAGGACATCTGGCTTACCGGAGAAGCAACCCCCACCTGGTAGCTTATGATTACTATACCCAACTGGAAGGTGAACTGATCAAATCAAGGCATTTTAAGAAGGAGGTGCTTCCTGCATTGCTGAACAAGGACCAACGGGTGGCAGCGTTTATCAAAGAAAACAAGCTCCGCACCTACGACATCGGCGATCAGATTGTACTGCTGGATTACTTTAACCACACTATTGACAAGACCAAGCAGACTGCGATTCATAAATCCAGGAAAAACGCTGATGTAAAAACCGGAACTGATTAATTGCCCGCACTTTCACAGTCTGTTTATTTGATTTCAGTATCTTAACCGTCAAAGCCCTTTTATCTCCGATAAAGGGCTTTTTTCTTGCTCAGGTGCAACATTTTCGCTACTTCTTCATTAAACAGTTAAGGAAATAAGCTGCCATCATTTATGCCTCCCATACTAGAAGTTAAGCAAGTCAGTAAGACCCACGAGAAAAGTACGCATCCCGCTGTTCAACATGTTAGCTTCACGCTGGAAGAAGGACAGATACTGAGCCTTACCGGAGAAAGTGGCTCCGGAAAAACAACCCTGCTGAAGCTGATAGCGGGGCTGCTGGAAGCTGATGAAGGCAAAGTATACCTGGATGGAGAATGGATAAAAGGGCCATCGCGCCGCCTTGTCCCCGGCCATCCGGATATCAAAATGGTATACCAGCATTATGAGCTTTCTCCTAATCTGAACGCTCGGCAAAATATCGCCCATATCCTCAGGGCTTATGAGGATGCTTACCGTGAGGAGCGTACTGAAGAACTGCTGGCATTATGCAAACTCAGCACCTTGGCCGATCGCTATCCCCGTGAGCTGTCCGGGGGCGAAAAGCAGCGGCTGGCGCTAGCCAGAGCCATTGCAGAAGAGCCCCGTCTGCTGCTGATGGATGAACCCTTCAGTAATATTGATGTAGGACTTAAAAACCACCTCAAGCATGAAATCACCGAGATCCTGGAAGACCTGCAGATTACCACCATCATGGTGACCCACGATCCGCAGGATGCCCTCTCAATGGCCAGTCGGGTAGCGGTAATGCAGCAGGGCAGCATGCTGCAGATTGATAGCCCGCAGCAAATATACCGTTATCCAGCTTCAGCCTACGTAGCCCGGCTGTTTGGGCCATGCAACTTTATTGACCGGCAGACCGCCCGTAAGTTGTTTAACTGGCGCGGCAAAGAACCAATATGCCTGAGGGCCGAAGACATCAAAATGGGAGAACCCGAGCAGGACGGCCCTAAAGCCCTGGTGAAAAAAATCCGCTACATGGGGGCATTTCAGGAAGTAAGCGTAGCGGTAGGGCAGCAGTCCCTTCGGCTACATCACCAGGAAAATCATGTGAAAGTGGGTGACAAAGTCAGCCTGCTGGTTGCGCCCGAAAAAATGATCAGGCTCAAAGAAGGAAATCCGGGCTAAACCAAGGGTGTATTTAGCTGTTAGATAGATAAGAAATCTATTTTTTAAACTAAATCACTCAACGAGATATGATAACGCTCAGCGAACTCCTCACTATTTTTCTGATTAACCTGGAACCCTGGTGGTTTATCATCACCATAGGTTTGTTTGTACTATTCGTGGCCTTTGTGGTCTGGGTAGTTGCCAAGTTTAACAAGCGAAAAAAAGAGGAAGCCAAACGCAATGACCGGGAAATCCATAACGGATAAAAAAAAGTCCTGGGCTAAACCTCAGGACTCACTTTTTTCTTTCTGTTTCTGTTTGATTCCAATAATAGGTGAACGCTCAAAAGGGACACTTTCGTCAAAAAGTTTACGATAAGTGGCCATTGTACGGCTTCTGACACATCCCAGCGCTTCCATCACCCTGATCATTTTGGGATTAAAGTCCCCCACCCAGGTGACGATATAATTTTCGTACTTGTAGTTACTGTTTTTAAAAGTCGTCTCCCTGATTCTGTTGAACATCAGTGCTTCTATACCCCTGGCCTGAAAACGCTGCTTTACACCAAATACCACCCCATAACAAGAAGAGAACTTGAGCGTCATTTTATAGTAAAGGAACTTGAGCTTTCCTACCACATTCATGTTATCGCCTACTTTCTGGAAAACTTCATTGATATTAGGAAGTGCTACCATTAACGCTACCGGTTCGCCATGATGATAGACAAAGAGGATCAGGTCATCATCGGCAATCGGTTTGACCTGCTTCAGCAGGCTAAAGGCCTGCTTTTCGGTCATCTGCTTAAAATTATCATGGGTCTGCCAGGCGTCATTATAGATTTCCATAAAATGCCGGGCAAACACCCTCGCCTTGCTTTTCTGGTAATTCACCACCTCATAGGCCCCGTCATTTTTGAGCCGTTCGGCACGCCTCTGAAAGAGTTCGGGAAGAGGTTCGTAAAATGACTTATCAAATATCATCTGCCGGTAATAAACCTGGAAGCCATAGTTTTCAAACAGACGGACGTAGTAGTCAGGGTTATAGTTCTGCCCATAATAAGGGGGCTTGTTGAAGTTTTCAATGATCAGGCCCCAGTATTTGTTGTTTTCTCCGAAGTTGATCGGCCCATCCATCGCCTCTATTTCGCGCTCTTCCAGCCAGGCTTTACTGGCATCAAAGAGCACATTGGCCGCTTCCTGGTCATCAATACACTCAAAGAATCCCATTCCTCCGGTGGGCTGCTGGTAGGTGTGGGCTTTGCGCCAGTTAACGAAAGCGGCTACCCGGCCTACTACTTCGCCTTCCAGATCATACAATATCCACCGGATGGCCTCACCATGGCCAAAATAAGGATTCTGTACAGGGTCAAATACTTCTTCCACTTCCTGGCGGATATGGGGTATCCAGTTAGGATCACCTTCATAAATTTTAAAGGGTAGCTTACGAAACTCTTCAATTTGCTCTTTGGTCTGGACCTCTTCCAGGAGAAAATGATGAGAGGCTGCTGCAGCTTTTTTACTACTTGCTGAGATACCCATTTGCTTTGAACCATTCATAACATTCCTTGATTGCGGTTTCAATTGGTGTTTGCGGCATGTTCAGTTCTTTTACCGCTTTCTGCGCCGAAAAATAGTGCCCGTCGCACGACACACGCGCCATTTTGTAGCTTACTTTGGGCGTAATTCCAAAAATATTACCGGAGATGGTGCCCAGCATCCCAAAGGCTTTAGTTGCCCATGAAGGGATTGCAAAGCGTGGGGGTTTCACACCTACGATCTCGGCTACTGTAGTAAACATCTCCTGGTACGTAAGGTTTACATTTCCCAAAATATAACATTCTCCCGATCGCCCCATCTCCAGAGCATTGGCGATGGCAGTAGCTGCATCACCCACATAAACATAATTTTTCCCTCCCTTGGGATAAGCGGGCACACTGCCCTGGGCTATCGCCAGCACCATTCTCCCCGAACTCGGCTTATAGTCACTGGGGCCTATCATAAAAGTTGGGTTAACTACCAGAAAGGGATAGCCATTTTCCCTCGCTTCTTTCAATACGGCCTGCTGTGCCTGGTATTTGGTTTCCATGTAGCCAATGCCGTATTGTTCAAATTTTGGCGGGCTTTCTTCTGTCCCGGGCTGCTCTTTGGTGCCAAAACCCAGAGAATTAGCCGTACTCACAAAAATCCCCTTCTTGACCCCGGCTTTTTTGGCAGCTTCCATGACATTGACCGTACCTGTCACATTGGTCGCAACGTACTCTCTGGAGCGGGCAGGCCAGAGCCCGGTATCTGCCGCAGCATGGATCACGGCATCGCATCCGTTCACGCCTTCCTGCATCTTACGGGAGTCAGTGATGTCTCCAAAAAAAACCTCAAAATTATCATGCCTTTCCAGAAGCGCCGCCTCTGATTCATGACGAAAAAGCCCTCTAACCTGGTATCCTCTTTTTAATAATTCTCTGGCGGTATTACTGCCCAGCAATCCACTGGTGCCGGTTAAAAATATCTTCATAAATCAGTTAAAAAGCTTTAAAAGAACCCTTTTTTAGCGTCTGCCAGGGCAATTTTTCATCTTCTAATATAAGCCTTTTACGCAGGGAAAGGCCAGTAGTTAACAAATTCGTCAAAGAAAAAGCCTGAACAGTGCCAGGCTTTAAGTCTATCGGAGGCGCTCCGGAATTTTTTCATCCGGATATTCTTCATGAAAGCCTACCCAATATTCTCTGACAGTCTGCTTCATTTCTTTACTCAGCATGAGGATACCAAAGAGGTTGGGCAGGGTCATCAGCGCGATGGTGATACCCGCCAGCGTCCAGATAATGGTGGTGTCAGCGAAAGAGGCTACAAAAAAACCGGCAATGTAAAAGATACGGTAAAATTTCACATACTTTACTCCAAACAGGTAAGTAGTGGCGCGGTCGCCATAGTACGACCAGGAAATAGCGGTAGAAAATGCAAAAAGCAGTAAACCGATAGAGATAATGTATTGCCCGAAATCACCCAGGTAGGAGCGGGTAAAGGCAATGGCGGTAAGCGGCGCACTATGCACCAATGATTCTCCTACCAACTCAATTCCCTGATTTTCTTCCTTTCTGATATCCAGTTTACCTCCGCTGATATTGATAGAACCGGTAAACGGCTCACCATTTAAAAATACCTCCACATTATCAGCCACTGAGCGGGCATGGATCAATGTGACATCAGTCTGTATCTGACCATTTTGTACCTCCATGGTTCCGTTAAATCTATCCAGATTACCCTCATTCACCAGCATTTGATACAGTTTATCACGATCGGCATCATCAGCTTCGCGGTAAGTACCTTCCAGTATCATCAGGTCGGCGCTTTCAAAGCGGTTCTCCAGTTTTTCCTGCCATACGCCGGAAGTCAGGATTACCAGCCCGGTGATGGTACAGATGATAATAGTATCAATGAATGGCTCAAGGATAGCTACCAGACCTTCGGAAACCGGCTCATGCGCCCGGGCAGCGGCGTGGGCAATGGGTGCTGAGCCCTGGCCTGCCTCATTGGAGAAAAGTCCACGATTTACCCCACGGTTGAATGCAAAAGCAATACTGGCTCCCAGAAAACCTCCAGTGGCGGCAGTTCCGGAAAATATATCGGAAAAGATGGAGGTAAAAGCTTCGGGTAGTTCACCGATATTGTAAAAAATAACCATCAGCGCCCCGATCAGGTAAACAGCAGCCATTAAAGGTACCAGGCGTTCAGTCACCTTGGCAATACGGGTGATCCCGCCTATGATCACGAAGGCAAGGATTACGGCCAGCACCCCTCCGGTCAGCATCTGATTAATGCCAAATGTGGCGAACATGGAAGTAGAAATGCTGTTGATCTGCGGCATATTCCCCGTTCCAAAAGATGACAGGATGGTCGCTACCGCAAAAATAGCCGCCAGCCAGCGCATCTTCAGTTTATTTTTCATGTAGTACATGGGACCACCGGCGATCTTACCTTCTTCGTCTTTTTCCCGGTATTTGTGAGAAAGGGTTACTTCCACAAATTTGGTAGTCATCCCCAGGAAGGCCGTCACGATCATCCAGAAAATAGCGGGAGGCCCGCCCAGGTGTACGGCATAGGCCACACCGGCGATATTCCCGGTACCTACTGTTCCGGATAGTGCCGTAGTCAGCGCCTGAAAGTGGGAAGTATCGCCCTCATCACCTGCTCTGTCGTACTTTCCCCGCACCGACCGTATGGCATGACCAAAGTACCTGAGCTGCGGAAATTTGAGATAGATGGTAAAAAATAGCCCCGTACCCAGGAGCAAAAAAACAAACCACGAACTTCCGCCGATCAGCCCGTCAATGGTACTTAAAAACTCGTTGAATTCCTGCATTGTATCGTTAGTGTTATGGTTCTTAGTGTTAGAGTGTTATGGTTTTGGGTGTTACAGTTCTAGGTGTTAAGGTGTTATGGTTCTGGGTGTTATCATTTAGTATTAAAATACCAAAACACTATCGCACTATTACACCCTAATACTAAAAAACCATCGCACTATAACACCTTACTCCCAGCTACAGCTAATCAGGCTACCTCTTTCCCTGTCGTTTTCAATCTGGAGAAATACATCAATTTCCTGCTGCAATTCCTCCACATGCGAAATGATTCCTACGATCCGCTTCTCCTGCCGCAATGATTTAAGGGTATCAAATACTACCCTGAGCGACTCACGGTCCAGGGAACCGAAACCTTCGTCGAGAAAGAAAAAGCTCTGCTCAGCCTGGTTAAGTGTTTTTACGTTTTCAGCCAATGCCAGCGCCAGGCAGAGTGCCGCCTGAAAGGTCTGCCCTCCCGATAGTGTTTTGAGCAGCCGGGTTTTGCCATTGTTCAGGTAATCCCGGACGATGAACTCACCTTCTTCATTGAGCTCCAGGCTCAGGTTGTTGCGGGTGAGTTTCATAAAGCGCTCATTGGCCGTCCGGCAAAGATTTTCCAAATATACGGAAGACACATATTTCACAAAGCCGCTACCGATGAAAAGCTTCTTTAGCTCCTTAAGGTTGTCCTCTCTCTTTTGCAACTGTTGCAGTTTTTTCTGCAGATCCTGGCTATTGCGCAACTTTTCAATCAGCTTCTGGACATTCTGCCGCGAAAGTGCACAATTTTCCTGGCATTGCTGTACTGCCTCCCTGATTTCCTGCAGGGTTTGTAACAGTTCCCGGTGGGCTGATTCCCGGTAGGTTTTCCCCTCTGCCTCCTTACGGAGTTTTTCCAGCCGGTCGCGGCAGCTGCTGAGCCTTGTTTTAAACAGGTTGATGGCTTCCTGTTCTGCTTCCACATCCAGATCCAGCGACAGCAGGTTCTGCACCTCTTCCCGGCCAGTGAAGTTTTTGGCCTGACAAAGCTGGTCAATATCCTCTTCCAGTTTTGCTGCTTTTTTATCCAGGATTTCGAGCCTTTCGCTATCGGCTTCTGCCCGGCTGCGGACGGCGCTCAGCGCATTATCCCTGGCGTGAAAATCCTGCTGTGCTTTTTCGTACTCTGCAACGGCAGCTTTGACCTGTTTGCGCCCCTTCTCCAGGCTTTGCTGTAAGGCCTGCATATCATAGGAGTCCAGCTTTTCGTAGGGCATCGTCCTGAGTAGCTTCAGGTGATTGCTGATGCTGGTGGAAAGCTGTGTTTCTTTCTGCAGTGCCTCCTGCTGTACCTCCCGGGCTTTGTGTAGTTGCTCTTCCAGGCTTTGCATCCGTTTGCGGTCCTGCTGCAGCTGCTGACGCAGCGCCTGCGCTTCCTGCCCCAGGGCTTCCAGTTTTTTCAGGAACCCGTGTATCTGTTGCGCTTCAAATTGTTGGAATTCATCCCAGCAAAACTGCTGCTGGTGCTGCTTTATCCGGTCGGCCAGCTGCTGCTGACGTTCGGCCAGTTGTTTGTCCATCTGCTGATGGCTGTTGTAGTCAACTTCCAGTGTGCTGAGGTGCTCGCCCAACTGCTGCAGCGCTTTTTCTTCCAGCCGGCATTGCTTCAACGCCTGCTCCTGCTCACGCAACTGCTGGCTTACGGACGCATGATGGGCTATTTGTGGATGGCTGGTAGAGCCGCAGAGCGGGCAGGCGCTACCCTCATGGAGCGAGCCGGCATAAGCAGCCAGCTTTTCGCTGATCTGTAGTTCCTGCAGTAGACCGTTGATTTTTTCCTGCCGGGCCCGACAGGCATCCAACTGCGCCTTCATGAGATCTTTACATTTCTCAAAACTGCCGTTGTTCTTCGCCCACTCATAAGGCTGAAGCAGCTGGCTTTTCTTTTGCAGAATTTCTTTTACCTGTAGCCCATAGTGCTGCCTTTGCCGGAGTCCTTCCTGCGCTTCCTGTTGAAAGCTATCCATCTTTTCGTGCCAGTGGGCCAGCTGCTGCAGCTCAGGCTGACGCTTGAGTTTTTCGTCCAGTATGATCAGCTTTTCCTCGCGGCTACTGATATCTTTGCCCAGGGCCTCTTTTAATGCCATAGCTTCTTCCAGGTCTTTTCTGGACTGCATCAGCTGTTTTTCCTGGAATTCTAATTCTTCCTTGTACTTCCTGATCTCAATGACATGCTCCAGGTCCTGGCACTGCTGTTCTTTAAACTCACGCTGCTGGTAGACTGCATGCTTTTCTGCCAGTGTCTTTTGTGACTGCTCCAGCGCAGCCTCCTGACCGGCAATTTCTTTTTTCCGCTGCTGGTGTGCTTCCCTGAGCTGCCGGCTTTCGGACTTGGTATCTACCAGTGATTTCAGGATTTCGTTGAAATACGTAACTGCCCGGTTGTAGTTCTGCAGCCTGTTTTCTCTCTCCTGGTAATGTTGCTGCTGCCCCTCTTCCTTACTCAGCTCTTCCTGGGTACTTTGTATCTTCTCAAATAGCCTGCGGAGCTCTTCCTGTTGCTGACAGGCTTTTTCTGCCTCCTGCTGCCGCTGCTGGTTCTCGGCCAGTGCTTTTTCCCACTCCTCTCCTTCCCTGCGCGCCTGCGCTATCTCTTCTTCGCTTACCGCACCATTCTCAGACAGCCGACCTTCAGTATCCTTAATGGAGAGCTGTGTTTTTTTGAGTAAACTGCCGGTCTTCTGTCCCAGTTCAAACTTCTCCAGGCGAAACAGCTCTCTGAGCATCTTGGTACGCTGGGTAGCACCCTGGTCCACAAACTCACGGAACTTACCCTGGGGAATAATGACCGTCTGCATAAAATTCTGGTAATTCATCCCCAGTACCTGGCTGGCATCTTTATCCTCCAGGGGGATCCATGCGCCATCCTCCCATACGTAGAGGTCGCGGCTACGGACGTTAACCTGCTCATAGTGCTTGCGGTTGCGGCTGGCCCGGAAGTACACCCGGTGCATGGTTTTATTCGTGGCATCTGAGCGAAAGGTGAAATCTATCTCCAGCTCATCGCTCTGCAGGTTGAGCATATTGTAATAGCGATTGTCTCCGGAGGTTTTGAGTCGGTCGCTCTGGTCGTAGAGGGCAAACATGATAGCCTCCAGTATGCTGGATTTGCCACAGCCAATCGGGCCAAAGATGCCGAATAGCTGGGAGGAGGTCAGTTTTTCAAAATTAATGGACTGTGGCTCCCGGTAGGAATACAGTCCTTTCAGGGTCAGGCTGATCGGTATCATAGGCTAGTCTTCCTCTTCTTCTTCAGTATCCAGTACTTCATTGAACAAGGCTATCAATTCTTCGGAGGGGTTTTGCCCCATTCGGCTTTTAAAGTAGTCATTGAACAGCAATCGGATATCCTGCTGCAGATTCACCTTTTCGGAAGGTTTTTCCTGCCCCTCTATGGTTCCGGTCAGTTCGGGAATGATGCTGACGATACCATCATGGGCATCATAGAGAGCTTTCTTGACATCACTTTCAATAAAAGTATCGCTTACCAGGGTCAGCTCTATATAAGTTTCAGGATTTTGATGCAGCCAGGCCAGAGCCTCGTCTGTAGCGGTAAACTTCTTCCTGAGCAGTTTCCGTCCTTTTTGCAGAGCGATTTTTTCTTTCCTGACCGGCTCTCCGGGTTCAGCTTCTATCAGCACCACATATTTTTCCTGGTGGGCTTCGCTAAAGCTGTAGGCCAGAGGACTGCTGCTGTACACTGCCGGTCCCTTTGCTCCGGCAATATGCTGATAGCGGTGCAGATGCCCGAGTGCGGTGTACTGAATTTGTGGCGGGATGTCTTCGGTATAAATGGCCTGTGCCCCTCCCATGTGCAGGATGGGCCTTTCATCGTCTGGTTCTTCGGGAGCTTCTCCACCCTGCTGCATAAAATACAGATGCGCTACCAGCAGGTTCACTCCCTTTTCATCGCAGTACTGATCCGCAGTCTGCTGCCAGTTCTCTCTGAGCAGTTGGCGCAGGGCTGCTTCTTTGTCCTCTGTGCCCAGGAACTGCCGCAGCGTCAGTTCATTGGCATAAGGGGTCAGCAGCAGGCGCAGGGGGAAATCGTGTTGGGGTAATTTGAGTTCCACAAAACCCGGAGCAGATTGCAGCAGGCTGAGGCCACGCCGGGTGGAGAAAGGGCGCACTACGGAAGCGGGTTTTCCATGAAAAATAATGCCCAGCTCGCGGGCCAGCGGATCGGGAGCCTCTATCCTATTGGCCGAATCATGATTACCGGCAATAGCGATCACCGCACGGTTGCCGTCATCTGCCAGACGATGGACGGTCCGGTAAAATAGCTCAACAGCTTCATTAGGCGGATTACCATTGTCAAACAGGTCGCCGGCAATCAGCACGGCATCTACCTGCTCACGCTCGGCTATCTCGCATATTTCCTGTAGTACTTCTCGCTGTTCGGGCAGTCGGCTGTACTCTCCCAGGCGTTTGCCCAGGTGCCAGTCGGCGGTGTGTAGCATTTTCATCGCCTAAAAATAGGAAGCACCTTTCTGGCAGTCAAAGGATTTATACTTAAAAAAAGTAAATCGCTTCAAAAGGGGCTAATTGCCTGTATGCTGAGCGTTTATTGACCAGTATTTTTAGTGATAAGGCTTGCCGGGGGTAAGCCCCGGGTATTATGCCTCCAGCTTTTCGCTCACCAAAACCTCCATTCACTTTTCCAAAATTTCTAAAAAAAAACCGCCCGGGAAAATTCCCGAGCGGTTCAATTTATCCAAATTCATTATCTGTTATACCATTTAGAAAGAATACCTCAACCCTAGTTGGGCACTCCAGCGGGCACTGTAGATACCTGACTGCACCACAGCATAAGGATCACCCGGATCGTTGAAAGTAAAAGCAGGGATATTGGTAACATTATCTTCATTGTCCACCACAAAGCCTTCAAAGTTGATCAACGGAAAAGCACTGTTGTTGCCAACAAAATAACGACGTCCCCAGTCTTTGTTCAACAGGTTGGTGAAGTTGAATACATCCAGCGATACCTGTAGGGTATGGCGCTTTCCGCTGCTGCTCGTGATGAAGAAGTCCTGTGCGATCTTGATATCCAGGATACTTTCAAAAGGGGTACGCGATTCGTTACGCTCCACATACTCGCCGCGGCGGGTGCTGAGGTAATCGTCGTTTTCTATGAAAGCATCAAGTTCCTGCCACTGCTGCGCAGCAGTCTTGATCACATTACCGTCTCCGTCTCGTTGATCAATCAGCAATATTTCATCCTGGCTGGTGGGCACATAGATCGGGATATTGCTGGTACTGTTGCTGGATTGGCTGGTCAGCTGGTCGTTATCATTATACACATAGGAAAAAGGCTGACCGGACTGTCCGTTGTAAAAGAGCGAGATGCTGGTCGCAAAGTTATTCAGGTACTCCTTGCGGTAAGACAAAAAGGAGGTGATACGCGATGCCGCATCATAATCTGAGCGGGTCAGCGGAGGATTGTTCTTTCCCGCCACGCTGATGATATTATCCCAGTTGGTATAGTTGATAAAACCGGTACCATCAAAAAGCGACTCGGCTCTCGTAAATGAATAGGCCATACCGGCGGTAAAGCCATTGCTGAACTGCCTGTTCAGCTGCGCGGTGATGTTCCAGGTGTAGCCTTCGTTGGTGTTGTCTACCAGGGTAACATTGGTATAGGTCGGATCTACCAGGTTGCCTTTGTTGAATATCGGACGGTCGTCAGGGCCTACCAGATTTTCTGTAGCAGGGCGCAGGTTAACACTTTTGACATCTATATTATTAAGCGTCTTGGTGTAGAGGAATTCCAGTGAACCCACCAGCCCCCAGGGCAGTTGCTGGTCTACCGCAGCACTGGCGCGTAAAACCTGTGGGTACTTGAAGTCTTCAACAAAAAGATCCACATCACCGGATGGGCTGGTAGCGTTGAAAAGTTCAGTACGCCACTGGTCGGGATTTCCATAAATAGGCAGTCCGCCACTTACGAAAAAGCTACTATTCAGTCCGTTACGGATGTACATTCCTCCCGGCCACACCCAGGGCACCCGGCTCGTAAAGATACCCACGCCACCTCTGAGCTGGGTAGAGCTCTCGCCGGTCACATCCCAGTTGAAACCTACCCGAGGGCTTAACAATATTTGTGTGTTGGGTGTATTGCTGGCACGAGCACCTTTCAGGTTATAGAACTGCTCAATTGCAGGAACGGTATTGTTGTTAAAATCAGTGTTTTCCAGGGGCGGATCTTCCAGGAAGACCGGAATATCAGCTCTCAGCCCTACGGTCAGCTTAAAATCATTGGTCGCCTGCCATTCATCCTGTACATAAAAAGCCATCTGAAGGGCGTTGAAAGTAGGCCCGAGGTTTTCGGCATTATCACCCAGGCGAATTTCTGACTGACCGGCAGCAAGCTGCTCATGGCCAAAAAGTACGAGGTCAGGATTCTCTCCGTCCAGAAAGCGATTCACCCCATTGAAGAAATACTGGTAACGAGGGGTAGAAAAGATAGAAAAGAGGTTCTGAATACTGAAAAACTCATTGTGGGTCCCCAATGTGAAAGTATGCCGGCCTTTGTAGAGGTTAAAATTATTGGTCAGCGTAAATACGTCCTGGAACACGATATTTGAGTAAGAGAAATTATCCGTTCCGGCGATTACCTGCGCCGGTCCATCCTGCATGATGATGCTGGGGAAAGGCTCTCCGGCAACATCTCTGTCATCCCGTACCCGGGTGTAACCAAAGATCAGGTTATTGGATGCATTCTGTCCCAGCTGACTCTTCAGCTCGGCGGCAAAGGAGTTGGTTGTGGAGGGGAAAACATAGCCGTAGTTGGCAAAGAACACCCGGTTATTGCTCGGGCGGGGGAAAATATTGGTCAGGGCCTTTACGTATGAATGGCGGACGGAAAGCTTATGGTCACGGCTGATATTCCAGTCCAGTTTCACCAGCACCTTTTCTCCGTCGGTGGTCTGGGCATTATTGAGGAAGCCGCCCGGGTCGTAGCCAAAATCATTGATCAGACGGTTTTGTACCGCCTGCAGATCAGCCAGGGAAGCACTTCCGATATAGTCTTCGGGGATAAAAGGGCGGGGTTCTTCCCTTCTTTCAATTTCCACATTGGCAAAGAAAAAGAGCTTATTTTTGATGATAGGTCCGCCTAGTCGGGCACCGTAGGTCTGTACCGAAAAAGGCGCCAGCTTGGTCCTTTCGGCTCCGGGGTTATCCGTAGGGGTCTTGCCGCTCAGGTCCTCATTACGCAGAAAATAGTAGGCCGAACCTTCAAATTCGTTGGTTCCGCTGCGAGTGACCGCATTGATCCCACCCCCGGCAAAACCACCCAGCGTTACATCGAAGGGCGCCAGTACCACCTGTATCTGCTCCAGCGCATCGGGACTGATGGGTGAGATACCAGCCTGACCACCATTGGTACCGGAGTTGGCCAGGCCAAAGACGTCATTGTTTACCGCACCGTCTATAAAGATGGCATTAAAACGGTTGTTGATACCAGCAAAGGAAATACCGCCACTATTGGTGGCCGCAGAATTACCGACCAGCGCCTGTGGCGTAAGTCGGGTGTAGTCGTTGAGGCCACGCTCAACGGTAGGCATATTGGTAATGGTTTCTTCGCTGATAGTCGTTTCATTTCCGGTGCGGGTACCGTCAAAAACGTTATTGGAAGTCACGACTACCTCTTCCAGCTCCACGGAAGACTCTTCCAGCTCCAGTTCCAGGTTAAGTGTCTGTCCCAGGCTGAGAAAGATATTTTCGTTCACCGAAGCCTGATAACCTACGAATTTAGTGGTGATACGATAAGGGCCACCCACGTTGAGGTTATTCAGGGTAAAGCGTCCTTCAGTGTTGGATACTGTACCGTATTCGGCCCCGGTGGGGGTGTGGACTGCCACCACGGTTGCTCCGGGGAGTACTTCTCCGCCCGAGCTAACCAGCCCGGTAATCCTGGCAGTGGTAGAGCCCTGCGCAAAAGCCTGACCGTTGATAAATAGACAAAGCACAGCCAAAAGGCTGAAAAACTGTATAGTTTTCCGCATAAGAATGGAGGTTATGGTGTATATGAAATACAAACTTTCGTTTGGAATTTCCCAGGTAAGATCAAGCAAGGATTAAGTAATCCTGTCAAAGCTTTATGTGAATCAAGCGGCTAAATAAACAGGAATTAAAGAGATAACAAAACACCAAATATCTTTTTAGAAAAGAAATATTATTCAGTGGCAAACATTAGTAATAACCCATAATTACCCATCTTTTTATCTGGCATATTGTGAATTTATAAAATCAGGCAAGTTTATTATTTTACAAATGTAAGCCCTAAAACCAACATCCAACTTTTAATTAATTACTGCCTTGAGGGATAAAAAATAAATGTATTAAATTGCCCGCTTTTCGGATAAAAAGCTGTTGACACGGCCATGATTTTCAGGCAGTTCATTCGGCTTATTGCTCATATAAACTACACCAATGCGCTTCTTCCGTTTGCAGGAACAGCAAACCAATGTACGGCAGGAATTTGTAGCAGGTCTTACCACCTTCTCCACCATGGCCTACATCATCTTTGTCAATCCGGCTATCCTGGCCGAAACCGGGATGGATTTCCAGAGTGTGATGATCGCTACCTGCCTGGCCGCAGCCACCGGCTCCCTGCTCACTGGCCTGCTTTCCAACTATCCCTTCGCCCAGGCACCCGGCATGGGGCTCAATGCTTTTTTTGTCTACACCGTCGTATTTCAGTCGGGCTACAGCTGGCAGGGCGCACTGGCCATTGTGTTTATATCCGGTGTGGTATTTATCTTACTGACCGCCACCGGCCTTAGGGCGGCCATTGCCCATGCACTGCCCGATTGCATTCTCCATTCCATTCCGGCAGGTATAGGCCTTTTTATCACACTTATTGGCCTCAACAACGCGCAGATCATAGATATTAACCAGGGGCCGATCATTGACATCATCATGTCGGATGAGCTAAATGATAAGGGAGTGCTGCTAGACCGTATCGCCCAGGCTCCTCCGCAGATACTGCAGTTTGGTAACCTGCAGAGTACATCAGTCATTCTTGCCATACTTGGTTTTGTCCTGATGTCGCTGCTGATGATTCGCGGCTTTAAGGGAGCCATACTGCTCAGTATCGCAACGATCAGTATATTAAGTCTTTTCTTTGGGGTGACGCAGCTTCCCGATGAGCCACTCAGTCTCAACCTGGACCTCTCCCCTACTTTCCTGCAGATGGATTTCAGCGAACTATTCGGTAGTAGCGAAGCCTCTTTTTTCAGCCGAACGATGGACATACTGATCATCATCGTGGCTTTCACGATGGTGGACCTTTTTGATACGCTGGGAACGCTCTACGGTACGGCAGAAAAAGGCGGGTTCCTGGATAAGGAAGGAAAACTTCCCCGCATGAACCGGGCGCTGATGGCCGACGCGATCGCCACTACTTTTGGCTCGCTGCTGGGTACCTCAACGACGACGACTTACATTGAAAGCGGTACCGGCATCGCCGCCGGGGGGCGTACCGGACTGACGGCCGTGGTGGTAGCAGTGCTTTTCCTGCTCTGCATTTTTCTCTCCCCCCTGGCCGGGTTAATCCCCGCAGCCGCCACCTCTCCTGCCCTGATCATGGTGGGCGTCCTGATGCTGGGTTCGGTTAAAAAGATCAATTTTGCTGATCTGGAGGAAGCCGTGCCTGCATTTCTGGTAATCGTGCTGATGCCCTTCACCTACAGTATTGCCAACGGCATCGGCAGCGGACTGGTATTGTATACCTTGATCAAAACCTTTAAAGGGGACTTCAAAAGCCTCAATGCCGTCATCGTGATCATTTCCCTACTGTTTATCCTGAAATTTCTTTTTACCTGATATTGTATATGCCTGGTATGCCAAAACTTTTCAATAACGTCCTGCTTTTACCGCTGCTCGTCCTTTTGCTGGGTAGCTGTGCGGGTCAGCAGGTAGTGCTGCAGCCTCAGGAAAGCTACAGCGAAAAGTCAGCTTACCTGGACGACCGGCAAAAACTACTACGGGCTGACAGCCTGATGGCTTTTGATGCTGACTTACAACTGAATGCGAAAGAAATGTCTGTTAACGACAAGCTGGTCCGGCTGCGAGAAACAATGATTGCTGATTATCTGCAAACGGGATTTTTTCCACCAACGCACCCTTTTCTGAAGTCCAAGGAGCATATTGAAAGCACCCGGCTGTATGCGCTTTTTCAGCAGATGCCCAAGGGTGGTATGCTGCACCTGCATGCCTCAGCCGCGGTAGATTTCCACTGGCTCGTGGAAAAGGCTATCAGCACTCCGGATTGTTATGTGTACTGGGAAGAGGATAACCAGCGCTTCACCAAAGGGCAATTGCATTTTTACCCGGCTGATGAAGTGCCCCAGGGCTTCTTTTCCACCAGAGAAATGGCCAGGCAACAGCCTGGTTTTCAGGATGAACTGTATGACCTGATCACGCTGGAACTGGAGGAGGTGGAAAAAGACACTTTTGACGTATGGGATGAGTTTCAGATTATTTTCCAGCGGATTGGCGGGTTTTACACCTACCGTCCGGTATTTGAAGAATACAACCGCCGCATCTTTGAAGACCTGCTGGCCGATGGCATACAGCATGTGGAGATACGCGCTGCTATCCGTGGATTGTACGACCTGCAGCATGACGCGGCCTCAGATTATTATAACGGTGACTCCACCATACAGATTTTTCAGCATATCATAGAAGATATCCGTCAGGAACATCCGCAGTTTTCGCTGAAGCTGATTTACACTTCGCTGCGCTTTTTTTCGGAAGAGGCGATCATGCAGGAGCTGGAAAGCGCCTATTACTACCGATCCCGCTATCCGGAACTGATAAGAGGCTTTGACCTGGTGGCCAATGAGGATGATGGTAATACCACGCTTTTCTTCCTGGACAACTGGCTGAAGATGGACTCGCTGCAGCAGGCTTACGGCGTAGATATGCCGTTTTACCTCCACGATGGCGAAAGCAACTGGTATACGGTAAAAAACCTCTACGATGCGGTACTGCTGGACAGCAAAAGAATAGGTCACGGCTTTAACCTGAATTTTTATCCGGTGCTGCAGGAAATGATCAAACAGCAGGACATCTGCCTGGAAATCTGCCCGCTGAGCAATCAGATCCTGGGCTACGTCAAAGACCTGCGGATGCATCCGGCCAACTACCTGCTGCGGCGGGGCGTGCAGTGCACCATCAGTTCGGATGATCCGTCCATCTTTGGCTACAGCGGTATCAGTTACGACTACTGGACAATCCTCCTGGCCTGGCAACTGGACCTGCAGGCCGTCAAAAAACTGGCGATGAATTCCCTCACCTTCAGCAGCCTGCCCGAAGCCGAGAAGCAACAGGCGATGACCTACTGGCAGCGGGAGTGGGATCAGTTCATTGACTTTGCCGACAATTTTCTGAATGTACAATAATGAAAATCATGAAATACAGCTTTTTTTCTCTACTAATGATGCTGGGCTTTGCCTGTAGCACTCCCCAGGCCCAGGAATCCTCCACTGATGCCAAAATTCCCGTCAAAATGGTGGTCGTCACCATGTTTGAGCAGGGCGAAGCCAGCGGCGACCGTCCGGGTGAGTTTCAGAACTGGGTGGAGCGCCTGCCCCTGGATAGTGTCATCAGCTTTCCGTATGGTTACCGCGACCTGCACTACAATGCCGAAAAAGATGTGCTGGGCATCGTCACCGGCATCGGTACGGCGCGGGCTGCGGCTTCCATCATGGCGCTGGGGATGGACCAGCGCTTTGACCTGAGCGATGCCTACTGGCTGGTGGCCGGTATTGCCGGCGTGGACCCCGAAGATGCCTCGGCCGGTTCTGCCGCCTGGGCCGAATGGGTGATTGACGGCGACCTTTCCCATGAGATTGATGCCCGCGAAATACCGGATGACTGGGAAACCGGCTACATACCGCTGCGCTATGCCCAACCCTACGAGCAGCCTGTGCCAGAAGATTCAGAGGGTGCAGTTTACCACCTCAACCCTAGCCTGACAGACTGGGCCTATCAGCTTACCAAAGACATAGACCTGGGAGATGATGAGAATGTGGCCAATTTACGCGCACTTTATGAAGGTTACCCCAACGCGCAGAAGCCTCCTTTTGTCCTCAAAGGCGACCAGTTAGCCGCCATGACTTACTGGCATGGTGCACTCATGAATGAATGGGCCAATGACTGGACTGACTACTGGACCGAAGGGCAAGGTAACTTTGTCACTTCAGCCATGGAAGAAACAGGCACCCTGCAATCGCTGACCTTTCTGGCGCAGGCAGACAAAGTGCAACTGGACCGGGTCATGGTATTACGCACCGCATCTAACTATACGATGCAGTACGAAGGCATCACCGCTGCCGAGAGCCTGAGTGGTGAGAAACTGAAAGGTCAGGGCTATACTGCTTACATCCCCGCCCTGGAAGCAGCTTTTGTGGTAGGTAGTACCGTGGTGAATGAGATCGTGAACAACTGGGATACTTATAAAACCAATGTTCCTTAGGGTGTGAAAGTGCGATAGTGTTAGGGTGTTAGGGTGTTAGGGTGTTAGGGTGTTAATGGAAAGCTTGCTTCCACCACACAGGGTTGTGATTTTCAAAAAAATAAAGAACTATAATACT
>CAZFFW010000016.1:0-53529 GCA_964518125.1 uncultured Porifericola sp. | reverse complement strand
ATTCCTTCGGTTCAGGTCTTTTGGTGATTTTTTGTACTTTTTGGGGATATCAATATTAAATATGCATGCTATGCTACGGCCAGATTTCCTCCTGGGCATAAATATTTACGCCCGAACAAAGTGAAACAGCACCAGCAAGGAGGAAAGCGAATACCCTCTTAGCACTTAGTTCGTCCTGCCTTTAAAATGGCCATAAAAACTAAGCAGGATGGCTGCACTGGAAATCAAGGTCATGATCGTTCCTGGCACAAAGTTGACAAAGCCACCCAAGTCAAGGAATAAGAAGTAGCCAAGGTCGGCAAGACCACCGCAAATGGCTGCCAGGAAAATAGCGTACTTATTTCCTTTCCAGATGAAAAAGGCGGAAATGAAGGTAAGGAGTCCAATCCAGAGAAGATTGAAACCGTGCTGGCCGATGACCGCTCCGGCCGCTTCCGGATAATCCATGGTCATACTTTCGGGATTCGCCGCATCAGCAATGCCAATGATGGAGGCGCTGATGTCATTGGTAAGCACCCCTTTCATGGTCATCACCCCGGCGAGGATGTGTACAAGGCCCCAGATTATCCACAATACAGCACTGGTTTTGAATAGGAAGTTTATGTTTTTCATGACTGACTGATTTTACATCTGATTGAAATCTGAATCGTTTTCCCCACAATGAAAGCCGGGAATTTTTTGCCCAGCGAAAAGTCCACGCGGTTGATAGCGAACTGACCTGCAAAAACGCCATCGGAAAATGAGAATGGTATGCTTACTTCCCGGCTAGCTTCGGCTATGGTGAGCTTGCCATTCGCCACATAGCCATTATTCACTGCCTGAACGGAAGTAGTTTGGAAGCAGATTTTCGGGTATTCATTTACGAAGAAAAAATCCTTGCTCCTGAGGTGTTCGTCTCTTTTGACATTACCTGTGTCAATGGTTGACGGACTCACACAAACATGAAAACTGGCGTCTTCTAATGTTTCTTTTGAGAAAGCAACATCTCCTGTGAAATCTGAAATAGTGCCGTTGATCGTTAATACCCCAAGCTTTTTAACCTTGAAGGATACGGCTGAATTTGAGGTGTCAATGGTCCTGAGTTTTGATGCCATAAGAATTTTATTTCGTTATGGCTCAAAAGTAGGCGAGGCTCAGGGCCTGTGCATTGATGTAGATTAAGAAAGTAAATGAAATTACTTCTTTGGGATTCGCTTCCTGCGAACTGTAGAAAGCGCTTCGGGTGTGATGCCCAAGTATGATGCAATCATTTTTTGGGGTACCCGTTGCACGGTTTCGGGATAGCTGGCTAAGAAATGCTCGTATCGCTCAAGGGCCGAAGCGCACATGAGCATGATCACTCTTTTTTGCAGAACACCAAGCCGTTTTAACAACTTAGGTATATCATGCTCTTCCTGTGAGTCTTTTTCTTTTTGCAGAACGATGGAGTTTTCAATGGCATCGATAAATAAGTCGCAGTGTTCATCAGGCGCTACATTATCGGCAATAATCCAGCCTTCTGGAGCAAACATATAGATATGTTCTTTGCCCTTATCGCTGATGGCATAACTACGCAACAAACCAGACTCAACATGATATACTTTACTGTTTAAATCACCTTTTCTTTGCAGGATCTGGCCTTTTTTTACTTCAATCTTTTTCAAGGTGTTGGGTTTAGTTTCATGGCATATAAGGCCCTGGCTATGACAAGTACAAGCTTCGTTTTGCTTAGCTGTCTGTAACAGAAAATTTGCCGGATGAGCGAACCTTCCTGAAACTCCTGCAGGCCCTGTTTTTTATAGCGATTGTGTTTGCCCGGTATGGTTATGTGCTACTACTAAAGATACCATTTTATTCCAGAGCGTGAAAGCCGCTGTGGCCCGTTTGCAAGCTGCAAGCTTGCGGTGGGTAAGCGGAGGACTGGGGGCCCTGGCTGATGGAAGCAGGACGGCAAAGACCGGGGGACCTCACCCGGTACTGACGAACATTGCAGGGCTTAACCGGACCTTTGCCTTTTGGGTAGGTCTAAATGTCAGTTACTACTTTTCTCTGAACGATTGGCACAAATGTCCTTTTTCTCGCAACGCATAGTTGGTCGTTATATATTCATTAAGGTGTCGCGGAATAGCATTAATTATCTCGCCATCGTCATAAGCTGCCCATGAGGGTCTTGCCTTTTTTACTCTGCTTTTAAAACTTTTACAGGTTCAATTTGCCCCGCTCGTATGGTTTGGGATAATACAGTCAGTAGCCCGAATATGGCAACCAAACCAAAGCCAATACTTGTATTGATAAGACTCAAATCAACAATACTACCCATATCCATATCCTGTCTTAATAAATCACCGCCAAACAAGCCTGCTGGAACACCAATGAGTCCGGAAATCAGGATAAGCATGCCAAAATTTCTGGTCACTGTCCACACCAATTTTAGGTTGTTTGCGCCCAATACTTTTCTGATACCCAGTTCTTTAGTGCGCGTTTCTACGGAATAACTGGCTATACCTAAAATACCCAAAGCCGCAATGATCATAACGATAAGGGCAAAGGATCCAAAAAAACTTATTCTTTCTCCGCTGCTTGAATAACTATCTTTTAAGTTATGAAGATTTGCTGTTTTTTCAGGGAAATTGTTCTTCCATATGGATTGAATAGCTCTGGTCACTTCCAAGTCTGTACCTGGATTTATTTTTATGGCCAAGGTGGCTACTTCATTTGGCAAATACCGATATAGTAAAGGAATTGTTCGACCAATTATTTCATCAGGCATGATGCCAATGACTTGCACATAGGCAGAGTCCAGTAATAGATTTTGTCCCAGTACAGTCTCCGATTCAGATTCCAATAATTTTGCGGCAGCTTCATTTACCAACACATATTGCTCAGCATTTTGGGGCATAGTTGAAGGAAAATTGAGCCCGGATTTTAAGCGGATACCTTCGGTAGCAATTATTTTTGGGTCAATACTCACGTAATTTATCTCCAGCGTTTTGCCGTTTAATGTGACAGAACTTTTGCCCATTTTAATAGGCTCATGATACCAGTTGGTCGCCAAAGTGGTTTCTACCTGATTTAACTGACTTATTTCGTTTTGGAGACTTTCATATTTTTCACCCTTTAAATCGAGTGTCAGCACATTGGGTGGCACGATTGAGCTAATCATTGCATGGTGTTTTATTTCATAATCGGCTAATATGACCACCAATATCATCAGCATAATGGTCACTGAAAATTGTATGACAATCAAAGCTTTGTAAACAGCAACACCCCGGAACAGCTTGATATGCTGAATTTTACGCAAAATCTGTATGGGCTGAAACGCTGACAATAGCCATGACGGAAATGCCCCTGCGACCAAGCCTGTGATCACTGCATAGGTTAAAAAGCCTAAAATCAAGATGGGATCCCAGGAAAACGCCACTTCCAAATCGGGTATATAGTGCATTAAAATATCAACACATGGTACTATAAACAACAAAGCAATTAGGGAAACAAGGGTCGATTCTATTAAAAATTGACCTATAATTTGTCCTCTTGTTGCGCCTATCGTTTTGCGAACACCTACTTCTTGCGCTCGGGAGAAGGCACGTGCCAATGCCAAACTGATATAGTTGAAAGCAGATAAGAGGGTTAAGGATAGAATTAAAAACAGCTGGGTTTTTATGCCCGCCCAATCGACTCCCGCATTGGGGTCATTTTTGATGTCAATGTCTCGAGGGGTAATATCCTCTATGGGTTGTGCCAAAAATTGAAGATTGCGCTCATCCAGTTTCCGCTTATAATGCTGGAGCGTTGTATTGAACTCCTTTACGTTATCCTCTGATTGTAAACGTGCGTAAATTGCTGAACTTTTGAAGTCTCCCCAGGACTGTGAAATATTACTGATCGCTCCTTTTTTTTCAAGTATTTCAGCAGCATTCATAGAAAGCATTGCCTCAATGGGCAGATGTGTTTCTAAAGGCGGGTCCTGGATAATTCCCTCAACGGTATAAGCACCTAAATTTTCAAATTGAACAGTTTGCCCTATAGGATTGGCGTTACCAAATATTTTCTTTGCTGTTTTTTCAGTTAAAAAAAGGGTGGTTGGATTGTTGGTAAGGCTTTGTGCATTACCTGACAACAATTTAAAGCCAAAAACATCAAAAAAAGAAGGCTCTGAAAATTTTATGTCAACAGCTACATCACCTTTGTCGGTTTGCAAATTATGTGTTCCTGCCAGACGTACTTTTACCGTTTTTTCAACAAAGGAGACGCCTTCCATTTGAGTCGCCAGTGGTAATGGTGCCGTTGCCCATTTGGTTGGTTCCCCCTCATATGTTTCCTGCGTGAGTATCCGCACTATTTGATTTAATTCTGGATGAAAATGGTCTGTATCTAAAGTGGCTTTTATGCCTGTAAAAAGAACCACCCCAACCGCCATACTCAATGACAAGCTCAGAATATTGACTAATGAAAAAAGTTTGTTTTTCCAGAGTATCCTTGTAGCGATTTTCAGATTGTTCTTTATCATGACCTAAAGTGTTGATTTTTTTTAGAAAAATAAGCCAGATACTAAGGAGGGGCTATCCATTCTATTTGCCAAAGTTTACGCCAAAATACAACTCATTAATTATCAATACTTTAGACAACCATTTATAAAAAGACCTGTCCGATTTTCGTACACTTGCTGTAGCGATTTGATACAGTCAAGCACAAAATATTTTACTCCCAAATGAGACTGCGGCACTTAATTTATCTCAGTGGGTGTATGCCTGGGAGAAGCTTATGGAAAGGATTGTCAAACGTTTCTTTGTTGCCTGGGAACATTTGCCGGCTAAGTCAGAAGGGCATGGACATTTACGCTTGTGTTTGCGCCTTGAATGGTGAATATAGCTTATGAAGTTGAGCGTGAAATCCGCTGTGGCCCGTTGGCAAGCAACAAAGTTGCTTTAGGTGAGCCGAGGGCTGGGAGCCACTGGCTGAAGGTAGGGTGAAGCGAAAAGTGATCAGGAGCCTTTGTCTAATTTTATCTTAAATCTAGAAGAAGAGGTCGTCTGTTTGAATAGTAAGAAATGTATGCTGTATGAAACTTCCGGGATGAGACAGAAGGCAGGGTGGTGGGAGAGGTGTAGCAGGCGTCAACTGAGTATAAGCCGCCTACTCAATGAGTTGCATTATGTTTTTCATTATACCATAAAATGGCTTTTGATTCTTCCGTCTTTATGAAGCTGTTCTTTCCATAATTATATTCATTTCCATTACTCCAGTTTTTTGTACTCAATAGCTTTTTGAGTGCTTCATATTGAGCTTTAATTTTTGGATTTTCAATTAAATAGTCTCTGAAAGCGATATGTCTAAGCCACTCAGAAGTGCCAAATTCGCAAATGTGTACATGGCATAACCTATGAGTAAGAATTTGCTCGTGGGGTATTGAGTCTCCTTCTTTATAAATGTTCTTAAACTTTAGATGATGTTTTTTGTCTTTCAACCCAACAAAGAGTCTTCTCAATGGCATACTAGAATTGTAAACTTCATAGTATAAATAAAAATTTTGAACCATTGGCTCAACTGTATTATCCAAATCTTGAAAGCTATCAATACCAACAGCAATATCAATTACAGGTTTAGCAGCCAAATTGGGAACTGAGGTACTTCCAATATGCTCAATTTTTGGATTAAACTTTCCGAGGATAGTCTGTAGTTCCTTTTTTATCTGCTCAAAAGAATTGACCCATTCATGATTATAATTTGCTATTTCAATTTTCATGGCATCAATTGCAACGTATAGAACGCGCATATGCGTCTATATTTACCCTCCGATTTGTGCTACCAAGATAGCAAAGTCAGGTAACGGAAAAGCAGACTTTCCCTAAAAAAAAATAAGTTCAGCGAGCATGCATGATGTGTGACAATTGCGGTGAAAGTTTTCAGGAAGCCAAAGCAGTCAGAAAGGGAAGGCCAGGCTACTGATGTGTCCGCTGTGCTGCCGTTACTGGTTTGGGCAATACCTGATAAGGCGACTGTTGCTATGCCATTAATTTGAGGATGGAAAAGCTCCGCTTTGCTTAGGTTCATTCCCTGATCTCCAGCCCTAAAAATTCAGCCAGTTTGGAGAGTTTACTGATGAGCTGCTGCTTGTTGCCATGGCTTAAGAGGTAGATACGGTCTCCATCGTCGGTCTTCAGGTATGCATCATATTCGTCACTTTTGACAGTGATGCCGGTGGTAACCATCGTGTTTACCCGCTGGCTCATCTGGATGGCATGGATATAGAGGTACTGGAACTGTCCGTACTGTTCTTTTTTGCCCTTTTTCAAAAAAAGAAAGGAATTGTAAATACGGTAGTGGCGGGCTGAACGGTCAAACTCTATGCCTCTCCTGGCAGTCAGGATCAGTAGCCCGGTCAGGAGCAAAAAGGGAGCCGCCCAGGGGGCAAAGACGATACATACCAGGCCCATGAAAGTAATGGCTACCCCAAACAACTGGAACTGGAAAGGGAAAAGTTTATCGGATTTCAGATCAAAAGTATCATCTTTCATAGGAACAGCATATTATCCTGCGTAAACAAGGGGCTGTCGGTAACTTACTGAAAAAACTGGAAAAGCCCACGGGATGCATTCCTCTTTTCCGGATCAGCGATCTCCGACCGAAGCTTGATCTCAAATAACCAACCCTGGGTGCTGAATTCGGTTTCGGTAAAGTAGCGTAAATTGTCAATGTTCCAGGGCTCGCTGAAGGAAAAACGGTAGCCGCCGCTGACCCCCAGAAAAAGGGTGGCTTCCGGAAAGCGGAGCGCCCTTTCTGCTCCCACGCCCAGGTCAGCAAATAGCATCAGGTCCGTGGTGTACTGTTGCCGCAAGACCTGGTTGTCAATCATACTAATACTCTCCTCGAACGAAACAGGGGTCTGTGCCATCAGATTGAGGGTGGCCAGGTTGACCCCTACGCCCAGCAAAGGATAGGCGAGCCAGTTTTCATTAGGTAGCAGGTCATAATGACCGGTGGTGGAAAACTCCCAGACCCTGAGCCGGGTGTGGTCATCACTATCCTCCGTATCGGTAGCCGAGAAATAACTCAACCGGGTAACAAGGTAAGAGTTCTGTTCAGCAAACCTTTGTGTAAATCCGAAGCTTACGCCCACGATATTATCATTCAGGTCCAGCCTCTCGGCAGCCTTTAACTGCTGGTTCAGATCAGCCAGTGCTGTAGGATTCAGATTATAGACGCTGAAATAAGTGCCAAAGCGCAGTCTATTTGTACTGTCATTTTCCTGGGAATAGGCAGTAAAAGCCAGGAATAGTAGGGCTAAACAGAGGAGGTTTCTCATGGCAGGGAGTTTTATAGGTTTTACGGAAAACTTCCCCTGCCTGTTGAATTTAATATGCCTAAAATGGCAGCGGTTCACTCAGTTCATCTATAAGTTCTTCAAAACGCTCTCTCAGCCGGGGCAGCAGGGCTTCGGGATGATACCTTTCTATTTTTCGGCCATCTATCTCACCCACAGGTGTTAGCTCACCCATGGTGCCGGTAGCAAAGACCTCATCGGCATTGTAAAATTCGGTAAGTGACAGATTTTTTTCTACCACTTCAATTTCCATTGATCGGGCGATTTCTATGGTTAGTCCACGGGTGATGCCGGGCAGGCAGGCATCGGCATGGGGGGTAAAGAGCCTGCCAGCTTTGGTCATAAAAAGATTGGTATCATTCAGTTCTGACACAAAGCCGTAGGCATCCAGCATCACGGCCGCATCGGCTCCGGCTACATTGGCCTGTATCTTGGCCAGTATGTTATTCAGTAAGTTATTGTGGTGAATCTTAGAGTCCAGGTGCTGCGGACTATTACGGGCAATGGAAGAAGTGATGACCCGAATACCCTGCTGGTTGTCGTACACGGGTGGCTTCCATTCGGCCAGCACAATGAGGCAGCTGCCGGCCTGGTTGACCCTGGGGTCCATACCGGAAGTAACCTTTTCTCCCCTGGTCAGGGTCAGGCGGATGTGGGTTTCATCCCGCATGCCGTTAGCTTCCAGGGTCTGAAAGATGGCCTTTCTGATAAAGTCCAGGTCAGGAATATCGGCAAACATCAGCGCTTTGGCCGATTCACGCAGGCGCTGCAGGTGGCGGTCCAGGCAGAATATTTTGCCGCGATACACCCGAAGACCTTCCCATACCGCATCGCCTCCCTGCACACTGCTGTCAAATACAGAGACTTTGGCGTCGTTTCTATGGTAAAGACTGTCTTTTACAAATACCTGGATATCAGCGTTTTTGGGATTGAATTTTTGTAGCATGGGGAGTTTCTAGTTTTTTAGTTCAGAGTTCAAAGTTCGTTAGACGTTTAGCGTTTGACGTTTAGAGATTAGCGTGTAGAAATCTGCAATCTTCAATTTGTAATTTTCAATTTTCCAATCTGCAATCATTTAATAGCGTGTTCATACAAAGCCTCATAATAGGGTCGGGCTTCTTCATAGAGAGTGATAAGGTGTTCGGGCAGTGGCCGTTTGCTGGTCGGCTGTCGGCTGAAGCCAGTGGAGCGGTGCACATTGGCGTACCAGTAGGGAGCCCAGGCGCCATCTTCCGGCCGGGGGCCGGGTTTCCATTGCAGCATCGCAGCGTCAAAAGGAATGTCCAGTGCTTCGCACAGCTTACGCATGATACCTTCCTGGTCTTTGAGCAGATCGCCCGAATCCAGCACCAGCGGCTGCCGCCCCTTTTCTCTTAGCCAGTGAAACAGTTCATATTGTTTTTGGGAGCCAATATCTTCCATGGTCGGCTGCCGCATCACCTGGCCGATGGAGGCTATCAGCTGGTGGGGGTTACGGATCAGAAAGAGGTTGGTGAGCGGCAGCATAAAGTCCAGGTCCATCTCAATGAGGTGGTGGGCCATGTCCTTAAGAAATAAGACTGGCGTATCATCATTAGCCATGATGATTTTTTCTACCACTTCAGCCGCGTCGCTACTCATGCTGGCCTGGATTTCTTCCTTGCCGGGATGATCCACATCGGGCCTTACCTTCAGATAGTGCCCGTAAAAAGGCTCGTCCACCACCCTGGTATCCGATCGCTGTGCGAAGGAATACATCAGGGCAGTGGACAAGTTTCGTGGGTTAGAGATCAGGTGAATTCTTTTCACGAGAAAGCAAAATCAGGTTCAGGGTGATCGGCATGGGCTTTCAGATAAGCCTCAATTTTGTCCAGCGACTGGTAGAGATCTTCGTACTGGTCTATGACAAAATACTGTTTCTGGAATTCATCCTTGCGGTAGGCTGTACCCATGATCACATCCACATCATAAGGCACCTGCTTTGCCTCCCTGCTGATAGAATGTTTGGTTTCCCCGGCAGATGAAAGGATGCCGGCACCATAGATGTGCAGTTGTCCGTTTTCGCGGATCAGGCCAAACTCCACGGTAAACCAGTAGATACGTGAAATCAGGTGAATAGCCCAGGGATTGTCAATGTAGCGGAGGGCGATCTTGCTGAGCTGCTGCAGGAAGTCTACGAAGGGCTGGTTGGTCAGCAGGGGTACATGGCCGAATACATCGTGAAACATATCCGGTTCCTCCAGGTAATCCAGCTGGCTCATTTTGCGCAGCCAGGTAGAGGCCGGAAAACGGCAGTCAGCCATGAGCTGAAAGAACTTATCATCATCAATCAGGCCTGGTACCACATGGATCTGCCAGCCGGTAAGGCCTTTGAGTACGGCATTGGTCTCATCAAAATTGGGGATTTTCTCTGCCATAAAATTAATCATCTGCAGCCCGTCCAGGTAGGCCTGCGAAGCTGCATCAGGCAGGTTTACGATCTGTCTTTCGTACAAAAGCCGCCATACCTGAAAGTCTTCTTCAGTGTAATGCTCATATTCTTGTCTCATCGTCTAATGGGTTAAAAAAATGTTGTTGTCGTTTAAGCTCCTGTTTGAGGAGTACCCGGTATTATACTAAAATAAACTAATCCACCCAAAATCTGTTGGAACTAAAACTTGCATGTTATGAAGAAAGTGTTGGTAGCTGGAGCTTCCGGTATATTGGGCCGGGAAGTGGTTAAAAGGTTACAAAACGAGCCTTATTATGTTATAGGGCAGATTCACAGTGCGAATAAGCAGGAGGAGACCGCTGCTGTCTGCGATGAAGTGGTGGTGGCTGATATGAGCAATCCGGAAGATCTGCACGGCATCTGTGAGGGAGTGGATATTGTACTTTCCACAGTTGGCAAAAGCGTGAGCCTGTTTACCAATGATCCGCTTTCGTTTATAGACCTTGATTTTCGCGGTAACCTGAACCTGCTGGAGGAGGCTAAAAAAGCTGGCGTGGACCGCTTCGTTTATGTCTCCATTTTTGGTAGCGAAACATCGCCCAAACTACGGCAGGGCTGGGCACAGGAGATGTTTGCCCAGAATGTGCTGCATTATTTCTCTTCCTGCACCATCATCAAGCCGGTAGGGATGTTTAGTGGGTTGAACGATCTGCTGATCATGGGGCAGAAAGGCCTGGTGATGACCCCCGGCAGTGGCAAGCCGGTTACTAACCCGATTCACCCCCGCGATTTAGCCAGCTTTTGCCTTGAACACCTGGAAGGTGGGCCTAAAGTAGCTGAAGTAGGCGGTCCGGAGATTCACAGCCGTAACGAGGTAGCCGAGCAGGTATGTGAAGTTACCCGCTGCCTGGCGCCTGTCAATATTCCCCTATGGCTGGTCAGGCCCGGACTCGCCTTGGTAAGGCTACTGAACCAGAACCTTTACGATAAGCTCAGCTTTTTTACCTATATCACCACCCATGAAATGGTGGCACCAAAATATGGTACGCTGACTTTTGAGGATTACCTGGCTGAGAACGGCTATCTGTAAGAGCCGGTGGTGGGTTTGCTGAAAAAGGTTGGCTATAGTATCAGGCATACACTTGATCGCCCAGCTTCAGCACTTTACCTCCCTCAGTAGCTGGTATGACGGTATTGACACAAAGCCGGTAATAATGATCAAACTGTTCTTCGTTAGCAAAGGAGGGCAGATGCTGTTCCCTTTTGTCCACAAAATCTTTCATAAACTGCTTGTCAGCCACACCATTCATCGGATTACGGGCGGGTACCGAACATCTTGCACAGGCCTGCCGCCCGATTACTTCTACATCTCCCAGCCTGAATGGGCGGTTGCTCCCGGGATGCGCAAACAGGCGGTCTTCCCAGAAGGGGACAGAGCAGTCGCCCAGCTCAATGTTGGCTCGGAAGCGCAGCCTCAGGTTATCCAGCCCCAGGCCGGGGAACCACTGCTGCAATTCTTCATAGGTGCGGGTGCTCACGATAGTGGGCCCGCTGTTTTCATCATCGTCCGGAAAACCGGAAGTACGGTTTTCTTTCAGTTGGATTTCTTCCCGCAGGTAGTCGCTGAAAAAAGCGGCGATCTTTTCCTGCTCCTGCAGCAGATGAAATGAGGCTTCTGCGCCATTGAGCAGAAAAGTAACCTGCATCGGCTCCAGCGCATAGCGGCAGCGGACGCCCTGCAGGTCCGGGTATTTTTTTGCATTGACGGTACGGCCTGCACTATTGTAAAGGGCGAAGGCCCGATCCAGGTAAAGCGCGCCTGCCTCAGTAACCCGGCTCTGGATGACATCTACCCCGTCCAGCGACTTGATGGGATAGATGGTGATTTTATCTATATATGGCATATTTCATGGATGAGCAGCTACCCAGACTTCTCCATCCTCAAATATCTCCTTCTTCCAGATGGGTACTTTTTCTTTTAAAGTGTCAATAGTGTATTTACAGGCGTCAAAAGCTTCCTGGCGGTGAGGGGTAGATACGGCAATGACCACCGCGATATCGCCTATCTGCAGTACGCCCTTACGATGATGGATAGCAATGCCTTTGACAGGCCATTTTCCTGCAGTTTCTTCCGCCAGTTTCCGCATCTGGGCCATGGCCATACTGTCGTAGGCTTCGTAGTCAAGGCGTACTACCCGCTTTTCCTGTGTTTTGTTCCTGACAGTACCGATGAATACGTCTACCGCACCGGCACCGGCATGATTTACCGCACTGATGGCTGCCTGCACATCCAGCGGCTTGTCAGAAAGTAGTATGTCTATTTTTGTGTCCTTCATGACTAAATATCAGGCATTGTACATGCATCATCCGCCGCTTACCGGCGGTATCAGCGCTATCTCATCACTTTCGTGCAGTGATTGTTCTGCCTGCCCGTATTCGTTGTTGACAGCCACCATCAGTGACTGCAGTTCTTTGAGCCTTGGGTAGTCCTGGTGAAGTTTTTCCAGCAGCTGTGGTACAGTAGCCGGTTCAGGCATCTGCAGGCGCAGCTTTTGCTGCCCTACGATCTCTTTGGTGATTCCGAAAAGTAACACATTCAGTTGCATAATGTGCAAGGTAAGCGAGTTAGCATAATTCTGCAAAGTCCGCGGCCGCTGAATTGTATCGTATCCATCCTTCAAAGCAATATGAAAGGCAAAAAAAGGTGCGTTACCGGGCTGATTTCACCTTTAGATACTGATTTTTCTTACGCTGCAAGTCAGTAAGGCTATAAATGAAATCTGACTATGATCTTTTTTTTAGTTTTGGAGCCTCGGTTTGCGTTCTAATTCAGTTTTTACATACGATATCTTTCATGAAAACCACCAAGTATTTACTATTCTTATTATCATGCCTGTTCATCTGTCAGTCAGTATTCTCACAAGGCTCCGACTTATACCGGGGCGGCATTGACATACCTGTAGGACAGGATAGTAGTAAGCATATACGTATCATCCTGCTCCAGCAGTTCTGGGCTAAACGGGTAGAAAATAATCCCGGGACAATTGATACCAACGGTGAACTGGCCAAACACAGCTTTGATATAGGCGCCCGGCGCGTCAGGGCTACTATCTACTCTCAGATCACGCCTCGTTTCATGGTACTTACCCAGTTTGGCATCAACAACCAGACGTTTCTTAACGGTGGAGCTCCCGGCCAGGGTCCCAAAAAACCGCAAATGTTTATCCACGATGCCTGGACACAGTATACGGTAATACCGGAAAAAGACTATATCAGTGGTGAAAAGAACCCTTTTTCTCTCTACATGGGCATGGGCCTACACTTCTGGAATGGAGTTTCCCGTATGACCAATGCCAGTATTACCAGCTTTCTGACACTTGATCTGCCGGTTTATAACTTTCCTAACATAGAACGTACAGACCAGTTTGGCCGTCAGTTCGGAATTTTTGCCAAAGGTAAAGCCGGCCCTTTAGACTATCGTTTTAACGTAAATAAGCCATTTGTCAACGGTAATTTAACAGATGTAAACAACGAAAGAGCGGTAAACATACCCTCAGAAAAATTATCTACTGCCGGCTATGTTGCCTATGAATTTATGGATCGTGAGGCTAATACGGTGCCTTATCGTGCAGCGACTTACGTAGGCACCAAGAAGATATTTAACCTGGGGGCTGGTTTTTATCATCAGCCTGAAGCCAGTGGCTACCTCAATAACCAGGGTACGCTGGAACGGCAGGACCACACTACCTGGGCAGTGGATGCTTTCCTGGATTACCCTTTTGGCGCAAACAGCGTGGCGCTTACTTTCTATTCGGCTTTGTTTAACTACAATTATGGAACTGATTATTATCGCTCATTTGGTATCATGAATACGGCAGCCGGACAGACCGCTGCTCCGGTCAGTTTTGAAGGCAATGTGTCTATTGATGGTTTTGGCAATGCCGAGCCCCTGATGGGTAGCGGTAACATCTGGCTTACGCAGGCAGGTGTACTTCTGCCAGCCAATGTAGGGCGTAAAATCGGACGTTTTCAACTCTTCAGCCGGGCAGAAGTCAAAAATCTGGACTACCTGGATATACCCGTCTTCAATAAGGACTTTGGCTTTAACTGGTACCTTGAGGGCCATCATGCCAAAATTACCCTACAATACGGTACAAGACAGGTTTTCTTCCGGGAGGGTAATCAAATCATCTCCGATATGACAAGAGGGCAGTGGACCCTGCAGTCGCAGATATACATCTAGCAGAAGCATACGGCAAAGTATAAAATTTGCTTATCTTTAGCCGAAGGCAAACCATTCATTCTGATGTTTGAAAGTATAAAAGCCAAAGTAGCTTCTCTTGAGGACCTTCAGCGTATCAGAGAAGAAAATGTGGGCAGGAAGATTGTATTCTGTACAGGATGCTATGATATACTGCAGTCAGGTCATGCGGTTTTTTTTAACCAGTGCAAATCATACGGTGACCTGCTGATCGTAGGGGTAGGGCGCGATGCTACGCTGACTGCTTTGAAAGGGCCGGGTAGACCAGTCAACCCTGAAAATAATCGGGTATACCTGGTAGCAGCCCTGCAGGATGTAGACTACGCTGTGCTCAACGATCATGAGATAGGTCCGGGAAAAATTGACTTCCAGCAGGTGATTACCCGCCTACAGCCGGATATTTTTATCCTCAACCGGGATGATTCGGCTATTGAGCATAAACAGTCCCTGTGCCACAGCCTGGGGATTCGCACCCAGTTTGTAGACAGGGAAGTACCCGCAGAACTTATCCCTACCTCTACTACGCGTATTATCAACAAAATTAACTACGCCTATAAGGCTCCACTCAGGATTGACTTTGCCGGTGGCTGGACCGATGTGCCTTACATCATGCGGGGTAAAACCGGATATGTATCCAATGTAGCCATCAAGCCTCTGATAGAGTTGAAAAATAAGAGCTTCAACTTTTCGGGCTATCCCAGAGGAAGCGGGCTAAGCACCTCTACTGCCGTAAAGCTGCTGGAAATGATTAGCTCCAAAACGTACAATGCTGAGCCCAAATCATTAGAGGTTATTGCGGAAGACCTGTTCAACCTAGAAAATAAGGAACTGAACTGGGCTATCGGCCGGCAGGACCAGTATGCTATTGTATACGGGGGCTTTAACTGCTTTGAATGTACTGAGGACTACGCACGTCCTGTGGAACTGAAGATCTCCAGGGAATACCTGGAAACTTTCAGAAAAAACCTGTTGCTGTTGCATACCGGCGTCTCCCGTAATGCACAGTCGGCAGTAGAACAGGTATACCAGAACCATCAGACAGAGGACGGTCAGCGGGCGCTTGACAGACTTTCCAACTGTGGCTACCGTTTTATCCACGCCCTGGCAGAGGGCGATTTTATGTCATGTGCGGCTATCATGGAGGAAAACTGGGAGGCCCAGAAACTGCTGGCCAGCGCCAGTACCAATGAAAACCTGGACGCCATGTACAGCTTTGCCAAAGAACAGGGCGCTTATGGCGGTAAGATATGCGGTGCCGGTGGGGGCGGAGCCTTTATTTTTTACTGTGAAAACCCGCAAAGCCTCAAGCAGGCCATGAAGAAGAAATTTGTAGACTGCTTTGAGATAGACTTTGAATTTGAGTACCAGGACATCAAAAAACTAAACGCACTGTAAACCAGTGCGTTTTTCTGTTAATCAAGAGAGTAGGGCTGTAAGCTGAAAACCTCTTCCCTGGGGACTGAATCGTACACCTGTATGTCCGTCAGGCCTCGCTGCCCACGATTACCCGCGAGTTTAATTCCATTATATTCCTGGTAATCTTCCCAGGGGGTAACAAAATTTGGCGTATCCATGGCAGCTTCGCTGAAGTAAGCCCACTGTTTTACCAGTTTGTCATCCTTGGTAACATATACCTGATACTTGTTCTGTGGAGTGAAGCCCACATTCTGAAAGCGAAGTTCCAGTACATCAGCGGCATCTCCTGTCTGTGTTGTGTCCTCACCGACATACTTCAGGGTAACGCCAGAGTCTTTCAGCTTATAAGGCATTACCAGCCAGTAACTGTCATTCACCCATATTTTCTTTCCCTGTTCTACGTATTTGGCCAGGGAGTCAGCCTGGGTGATCTCTTCCCCCCGCATTTGTACCCGTCCGGTATCGGCATTTACATTGATGAGATAAATGGCTGAATCTCCGGGTACGTCTATGCGCACATCACCGCTTTGTTTATCCCAGAGCAGGCTGCGTCTTCCGAAAAAATTCCAGCTGATATAGCGTGTGCTGTCCCAGGCAGCACGGCCCCCCATGGATTCCATGACTTCATCAGCAAGGGTAATAGCCTCAGGGTCAGATTCGGTCTCATTAAAGCCCTCGGCAGGCGGATTGGTTTCTGCCAGTCCAGCACCGTTGACTTCTGACATCTGATCATCGGTTTGCGGGCCGCAGGCAAATATGCATACCAGCGAGAGGATACAAATAGAATTGAAGAGTTTCATGCTTATAGTTTAAGTTTGATAGTACAACTAACAAAATAAGCATGAAAGCGTCAAACTTTAGCCTATCAGAATGATTTTGCTTTCTGATTGGAGGTTTTCTGGCTAAGCTCTTCCAGCATTACCAGGGATTCACTGGTATGGGAGTGGATCTGGTGCAGCAGGGCTATGATTTCAGTCTCATTGATTTCTTCTTTGCTAAGCGCTTCGCGCAAATCCAGCAGCCTGGTATGTAAAGCCTGGTTTTCCATCATTTTGATGGTAGGATTGAGCTTATGAATAATTTTGCGCAGACTTTCCACATCTCGCTGCTCAGCTGTTTCCTGTATCTGCCGGTTTAACTGCAAAAAAGAACTTTTCAGCGAGTTGAGCAGAGTAGTGACAAACTGTATGTCATCGCTGTAATCTTCCAGTATCTGACAAAGCGTCAGGATATTCTGCGCTGAAGCTTCTTCATCTGGCACATCTCCATGAAGTTTCAGATGCCGGGCGATGGTTCTATTCATCTGATCAGGGTCAATAGGCTTGGAGAGGTAATCATTCATTCCTGATTTCCTGACTTTTTCTCGCACATCCGATACCACATCAGCGGTGAGGGCGATGATAGGCAGCACTTCGTATTTTCCTCCCAGCTTACGGATAGCCTGGGTGGCCTCATAGCCATCCATCACTGGCATCTGCAGGTCCATGAGTATTATGTCAAATTCCTGCTCCTGTACTGCCTGCAGAGCCTTTTGCCCGTTTTCGGCAAAATTAACCCGGATACCCATTTTGCTCAGAAAGTTGGAGGCTACCACACAGTTGGCCTGGTTATCGTCTACCAGCAGCAGGCGTATATTATGAAAGTTGTACTGTTCGACAGCTTGGATTTGTTGCGGTTGGTGTACCTCCTGGTCAATGGCATAATCAAGAGAAAAGCTGAAAGTACTACCAATACCCTCGTGGCTATTGACATTTATACTGCCTCCCTGCAAGCGGATCAGTTTTTTACAGATGGTGAGACCCAGTCCCGTACCACCAAATTTGCGGGTAGTTTCTTCTTTTTCCTGGGTAAAACTTTCAAATATCTGTTCAATTTTATCGGCACTTATGCCTATTCCACTGTCAATGACATCAAAATGAAGCCGGCAGTTGGCCTGGGACTGCTTCTCTGCCCTGACCTTTATTTTGACAAAGCCCTGCTCTGTAAACTTGATTGCATTACTTAGCAGGTTGTTAAGAACCTGCGTCAGTCTTACCTGATCGCCCAAAACCCTGCCGGGAGTGCTTGAGTCAATATCTACCCGAAGGTCCAGTTGCTTTTCATCAGCTCTAGGGGAAAATGCATTGAAGACACCTTCTACTACTTCCCGCACATCAAAACTTATTTTTTCAATTTTGATCTTACCGGCGTCAATTTTGGCCAGGTCAAGAATATCATTGATGATGGTGAGCAGGTGGCTGGCCGAAAAGCGCAGACTTTTCAGGTATTCTTCCTGGTCAGAACGAGGTTTGCTATCATTCAGCAGGCGGCTCATGCCAATGATCACATTAAGCGGAGTCCTGATCTCATGGCTCATGGTGGCCAGAAAATCCTGTTTGGCAATGGCCTGCTTTTCTGCTTTTTCCTTTTCCCGCTGCAGTTTGCGCTCGTAGCGGACATGATTAGTGATATCTACGGCTACTGTGGCAAAGCCAATCTGCTCTTCTTCTGCATTATACAGGGCCGAAGTAGTAATTTCAACTGGTATCTTACGTCCGGATTTATGCGGGATAGTAAGCTCTCCTGACCAGAATTTTCTGTTTCTGAATTTATCCAGCAGGCGGAGCCCGACACGCTTATGCTCTTTCCGGATCATGATCTCTGATACGGATTTACCCAATACTTCCTCGCGTTTCCAGCCAAATAGCTTCTCTGCAAAGCTGTTCCAGTAAATGATGTCAAACTGCATGTTGGTAGCCACAATGGCACTGTTTACCTGGTCTAGCAAAGATGCCTGAAACCCGATCTGCGCCTGTGCTTCCCTGTGGTTCTTTATCTCATTCTGCAGGCTTTTAGCGGTATCTTCCAGGTCCAGTGTTCTTGCCTGTATCAGATGCTCCAGGTTTTCTTTGTGTTCATGCAGGGCTTTTTCTGCCTTAAGTTTGTCGGCCACCTGCTGCTGAAGCCTGAAATTAGCTGCCGAAAGTTCAGAGCTTGACGGGATCTTTATTATCCTGGGTATCAGGGGCCAGATGATGATGGCAGTAGCTACTGAGACAATGGCGGTCATGCCTTTGAGGGTTGCCGCCAGTCGGTACAGAGGTTGCCAGATGGTAATGGCTTCCAGCAGGTGAGTCAGTCCGCACAGTACAATGAATGAGATGAAGAGTACAAAGATGAACTTTGCCTGTTTCAGATCCTGACGCCTGCGAATGAGATAATAGATTCCTACAGGAATGGTAAAGAAGGACAGGGCTATCAGCAAATCAGCGATAACATTCATCCAAAGCACGTCAGGTGTCAAGAAAGTATGGGCGTTAGGCATCAATGTAATGTCCACTGCTTGGTTAAATTGTACATCGCTTTTTGCTAAGCTTCCCGTATAAGAAGCAGGCAATTTCCATTCAAAGAGTACATTCATTAGAAAAATTTTTTCAAAACCACTTCACATCCCCCCCCTTACGAAAATTGCGGTAGAACTTAGCTACTGCCTGAAAAAAATTGCTGACGGATTGTTTTCAATAGTTGAATTAATGATACATATATATGGTCATTAATTTCTGAAAACTTAGCTAACTAAAGGTTTATCCCCCCGGAAAAACCTTTACATAAGTAAATGTAAAAAAGTGTGTAATCATATGCGCCCATTATTTGGGCGAAATGTTACATGCCAAAAAACGAGTGATAAATGAGTGAATTTAAAAATATAAGCAGGTGTATGAGATGAATTACTAATGATAATTACTTATTTGTTTGAGTAATTATTGATGGTGAATCAAACGTGAAGGACAAAGTAACTAAGAAAGTGAAGGCAAAATTATTATTGAATTCCAGGAGAACACTACTTCAGTCTTCTATTATCACGGAAAGTACCTATGTGAATTCCATGGTAATTTTTATTGAATTCCAGGTACTTTTTGATGGCAAAGCTACTTGAACTAAAGGCAATATCTTCCCAGGGAATTTCGTCATGGTTAAAAAGTCTGACCTCCAGGCTTTCCGGACCACTGGAAAATTCTTCTTTCTTGAGAACTGCCAGAAAGTGAATATATACCTGTTCTACATGGGGTAAATTGTACAGGCAATGCAGGCGTATGATTTCAACTTCTGCCCTGGCTTCCTCCCAGGTTTCGCGTAAGGCACCTTCCTCTACTGTTTCGCCATTTTCCAGGTAGCCTGCGGGCAGGTTCCACAAGCCTTTGCGGGGTTCGATTGCGCGGCGGCACATCAGTATTCTATCTTCAAATACCGGCAGGCATCCGACTACCATTTTGGGATTTTGGTAATGGATGGTCTGACAGTTCTGGCAGATGAAGCGGGCTCGGTTATCGCCGGGAGGGATATTGAAGGTCAGTTCGCTACTGCCGCATGTGCTACAATAATTCAACAGCTATGGATTTGTTGGGTTATCAAGCTGAAAAATACTAATTGACAGATAATTAGAAAATTAAATCCATCATTTTATGTGCAAAGCATTTGCTTCTGATGCGCCGGTTTATCAATCAGGTCTGCCAAGTTTTACCCATCAGTCTTCAACTTTGTAGCAGTACATGCAAGGCAGAAGCAAAAAAAAAGCCCCGAATAACCGGAGCTTTTTTGATCTATTTGAGTACAGAAGGATAATTACTTCTTGTCTTTATCGTCTACTTCTTCGTATTCTACATCAGAAACATCATCACCTTCGGCTGTGTTTCCTCCGCCACCTTGTCCGGGCTGTCCTCCGGCGGCACCTTCAGCGCCGGGAGCTCCCTGCTGGGCACCAGCAGCCTGGTACATTTCCTGTGAAGCATTCTGCCAGGCAGCGTTCAGCTTATTCATGGCAGCATCAATCGCGTCAAGGTCCTGTTTGCTGTGGGCTTCCTTGAGTTCGGCCAGCGCTTCTTCAATAGGCTTTTTGTTACCTTCAGAGAGTTTGTCACCGTACTCTTTCAACTGCTTTTCAGTCTGGAAAACCAGTGAGTCAGCAGCATTGACTTTCTCTACTTTTTCTTTCTCCAGCTTATCTGCTTCGGCATTGGCTTCAGCTTCTTTACGCATTTTTTCAATTTCCTCATCAGAAAGACCGGAAGAAGCTTCAATACGGATCTTTTGTTCTTTGCCGGTACCTTTATCTTTGGCAGATACGTTCAGGATACCATTGGCATCAATATCAAAGGTTACCTCAACCTGGGGTACACCACGCGGAGCAGGTGGAATACCATCGAGGTGGAACCTACCAATGGTACGGTTCTGACCGGCCATCGGACGCTCGCCCTGCAATACGTGGATCTCCACAGAAGGCTGGTTGTCAGAGGCAGTAGAGAACACTTCAGATTTCTTGGTAGGAATCGTAGTATTAGACTCTATCAGCTTGGTCATTACTCCGCCCATGGTCTCAATACCTAGTGATAGCGGGGTTACATCCAGCAGCAGTACATCTTTGACATCTCCGGAGAATACACCTCCCTGGATGGCAGCACCAACGGCTACTACCTCATCAGGGTTTACACCCTTGGAAGGCTTTTTACCGAAGAATTTTTCTACCTCTTCCTGAATCTTGGGTACGCGGGTTGAACCACCGACCAGGATTACCTCATCAATTTCAGAAGTTGACATGCCAGCATCATCCAAAGCTTTTTTGCAGGGTTCCATACTCCGACGTACCAGGTCGTCAATCAACTGCTCAAACTTAGCACGGCTGAGTGTTCTGACCAGGTGCTTGGGAATACCATCAACTGGCATGATATAGGGCAGGTTGATTTCAGTGCTGGTAGAACTGGACAGCTCAATTTTGGCTTTCTCAGCGGCTTCTTTCAGGCGCTGCAGTGCCATTGGATCTTTACGAAGGTCGATGCCTTCGTCCTTTTTGAACTCTTCGGCCAGCCAGTCGATGATCTTTGAGTCAAAGTCATCACCACCCAAATGTACATCACCGTTGGTTGATTTTACTTCAAATACACCATCTCCCAGCTCCAGGATGGAAATATCAAAAGTACCACCACCCAGGTCATAAACCGCGATGGTCATGTCCTGGTTTTTCTTATCCAGGCCATAAGCCAGTGCAGCTGCAGTAGGCTCATTGATAATACGCTTGATATTCAGTCCGGCGATCTGACCAGCTTCTTTGGTAGCCTGGCGCTCAGCATCGTTGAAATAAGCGGGTACGGTAACTACCGCTTCGGTAAGGGTAGTACCCAGATAATCTTCTGCGGTAGACTTCATCTTTTGCAGGATCATCGCAGATAGCTCCTGCGGCGTATAAAGACGATCGCCGATTTTTACCCGGACCGTATTGTTAGTGCCTTTTTCCAGTGTATAAGAGACATTCTTCATCTCCTCAGTAACATCTGAGAATTTCTTACCCATAAATCTCTTCACCGAACTAATGGTGTTTTGCGGGTTGGTAATAGCCTGACGCTTGGCGGGGCTACCTACTTTACGCTCACCATTTCCGTTATCTAAAAATGCGACCACAGAAGGGGTCGTTCTACCTCCCTCGCTGTTAGGGATCACTACGGGCTCATTGCCCTCCATTACAGCGACACAGGAGTTGGTTGTTCCTAAGTCTATTCCTATAACTTTTCCCATAATATCTTATTGATTCAGTTTTGTAATTTCAGTTTCACTTAATTTCATCAATGCTTATGCCAAGAGCCAGGTAGGTGACAGATTGGCAGAATATTGAGAAAAATGTGCGCCCATCTGTTATTAATATGACAAAGAGAAAGAAAGCATGCCATTGATATCCGGAACAAATAGGTCTGAAGGGGTAGTGCTCAGCCATTCCACTTTTTGCCAAACTATTTTTACATTACTGCTATTGGCCAATGTCTATAGCAGGCTTCATCACTCAAGGAGCAGGGTTTGTTATTGTAAGCCCAATGCCAATGCTACTAAATTTCTGGTGAGCAGTATCGCTGATGCCTTTTCTTATAAGTCTGCTCATTTTGTACCAGGGAATGGCGACAGCACAGAGAATTAAATTTACTGATATTTATTATTATCCGTGCAATACCTTAATTGCTGGACGTTCTTATACCGACAGTGTCCAACGCTGCCGGATACTGCAAGCAAAAGGAAGGGTAAAACTGAAGACGATTTTGGGTAAGGGTTATAGCCCCCGCTCCAGGTTTTGGGCCTGTATTGACTGACAATTCAACCAAAAAAAGAGATAAATGACCGTTAAGCCAGATTTGCCTATACTGGATTCGTAGTAAATAGCCATCATAGATTAAATTAATGCCGTGAACTTTTCAAGCTACCATAATTCAAGGTATATGTCTCTTACGTCCTCTAATATGTCAGCCCCTGGAACGAAAGAGCCTGCCTTTCGCTTTAGAAATACCCTCAGCAGTAAGGAAATGTGGCTTGATGAGGTTATTTCGGACCGGGCCAAGGCGATCAAGTTCATCTGTAAAAATGCTCTTGTGTAATGGCTGAAATAGCCGGGATCAGTCGTACTTATGGTCAAAAGGATGTATCTTTCGTCGCCATTAGTGCCCATGATGTGAAACTGTGCCCGGAAGATGGGCCGGATGAAATGAAAATACCGCTAAGGCCTGGGGCTTGATTTTCCTTATCTCTACGATGAGGAGCAGGAGCTAGACCGGGCCCATCAGGGCGACTGTACTTCAGGCTTCTATCTTTTTGACAAAGATCTGAGAGCAGCCATAGGTGCTGTACTGAAAAGAGAAGCAGGAAACGCTAACCAGGTACCCAGTGCAGGTTGCAATATTAAATGGAAAAAGTCTTAAGCATGAAGTATACGTTTTACCTGCTATTTACCCTGCTGCTGACAGCTTCGGGTGCTTATGCGCAGGTGCAGCCCAAAAGTCTCAGTGTGTCCGGACATATCGTGGATAGTGAGGACCAGCCGGTACCTTTTGCCACCATTGCCGTCGGGCATAGCGGGAGGGGAGTTGTAAGTGATGAAGAAGGCTTTTTCTTCATTCGCTTTCCGGCAAAAGACAGCCTGATACTATCGACTGTTGCTCATACCACCCAGTATCTCTACTTTGGCGATACGGCTAGCGTGGATAATTATGACCTGAAGATCCGCCTCAGTGAACAGGCTTATGAACTGGAGGCAGTGACAGTTTTTGCTTTCAAGGATGAATACGCTTTCAAGAAAGCCATACTGGAATTAACGGACCTGCCTGAAGAAAATGAAAAAATACATATTCCCGGTTCCTACGAGGGCCCCCGGCGGGAACCATCAGCAAGCGCTATGAATCCCATTTCTTTGATGGCCAGTGTTTTTAGCAAGCGGGCCCGTTATGAACGAGAAGCCCGTGAAAAGATTGCCGCTTCCCGGCGCAGTAATGTGCTGGCTCAGAAATACAATCGTGAACTGGTAGAAAAAGTAACCGGTCTGCAGGAAGATAAATTAGATGAATTCATGGCTTATTGCCAGATGAAGGATCTTTTTCGCGACCGACCTAATGAATACGAAGTGATCGTGACCATTAAGCAGTGTTATGCAGATTTTAAGCATGCGGAAGGTATGTAAAAAGCCGAGAGTAAACTCCCGGCCCAAGCCATTTCATTAACCCTGGAATTACACCCTCCAGGGTTTTCTCATTTTCCGGGATAGCATACTGTTGGCCTCCTTATCTCCATCAAACTGCTCTTTCACCGGGTCCCATTTCAGGGGGCGGTTAAGTTCGTAGGCGATGTTACCAATATTGCAGACCGAAGCCGTACGATGCCCCACCTCTACGTCACAGATAGGTTTTTCACCGGTTTTGATGCAGTTGAGCCAATCGCGGTAATGATCGCGGCTCTGGTACAGGTGCTTATCGTTGAGGTCTATAGACTGGTATTGCAGGTTATCGGGTAGGTTCAGGAACTGGCGACTGACCTCAATGGTGCCTTCTGATCCTACAAAGCGAACAGCGTTTCCTTTGCCAAAGTCCTCCCTTATCATGGGTATTCCGTTGGCGTATACGTAGGTTAGCACGGGATAATCCTTTCCATCAGGGGGAATTACCTCTACCGGACCAGATTCATCCATTCCCAGCGCCCACTGGGCTATGTCAAACATATGCGCTCCCCAATCGGTCATCATGCCTCCGCCGTAATGTTTGCAGTACCTCCATCTGGGCCAGCCATCCCAGTCAATGGGAGGTGCAAAGAAAGAACTGTAGCCTCTTTCGGGTGCGGGCCCCTGCCACATGTCCCAGTTAAGGCTGTCCGGCACCGCTTCGTCCGGCTGTTCACAGGCATCGGGCGGGCCTCCCACGCTTACTACCACTTTTTCTATGTCTCCTATGTAACCGTTGGTTACGAGTTCTGCTGCCCGATGGAAATCTTCCCAGGAGCGTTGCATACTCCCCGTCTGAAAAACAATATTATTCTTGCGGGCGGCTTCTACCATTGCCCTGCCTTCAGTCACTGTAAGCGACAGCGGTTTTTCGCAGTAAACATGTTTTTTGGCATTGGCAGCAGCAATAGAGGCCAGTGCATGCCAGTGGTCGGGAGTGGCTACTATCACACCATCAATATCTGAGCGGCTGAGAAGTTCACGGAAATCATCGTAGGTATCGATGCCCTGATAGTCCTGTTGTTCTTTCTGCGCCTGATAATAGGCAGATACCTTCTGTTTGAAATCTTCCAGTTTTAGCTTATCTACATCGCTGGCGGCTACTATCTGAACCTCGGGAATTTCAATGAATTTGTTAAGTAGGGTGCCTCTTCCCTGTTTACCGGTGCCGATATAGGCCAGGTTGAATTTATCGCTGGGGGCTGTATGCCGACTACCTCCCAGTACATAACTGGGCACCAAACTGATGGTGGCCAGTGTTGCCAGGGAGCTTTTGACAAAACCTCTGCGTGATGCGGTTTCAGTAGGCAAGGCAGTTGGTTTCTTTTTCATGCTGTATAAGTTTATAGGTTGTTATACAGCAATATACATTTTTTTAGGGTAAGCGGTCAAACTTATATACTGACCTGGAACATAGAAATGAATAGAGAATGGCTGCTGATGGGGGGGATAAGATGGATATACTTTCCTCTTAGTCTACTTCTTTTCTTTTATTGTGCTGCTGCTCCAGCAGGGTTTCTACAGAATTTTCAATTTCTTCTATGGAAGAAAGGATATTTCGTAACTCATGAAGCTTGCGTACAGATTGGAATCTTTCTCCGTTTTTTAGCCCACGGGTCTGTCTGGACATTTGGTCTATGTCAGCTTTCAGCTGATCAACTACCCCTCTTATTTTTGTATTTTCCATCATTTGCATGATTTGGTTGTGTTACAGTTTTGGTAGTTTAAAATTCAAATTAAGCTGTTATAACGGGAAATATAAGTAGGATGCCAAAGAAATTTTAGAATAAATGCAAAAATTATTAAAATACTTAAATAAATTGTTAACTATATATAATTTTGATTGAAGAATTTATAAGCAGCGTGTATAATATGTAGAACGGAGCTGGCAGGTTGAGAGAAGATTTTTTTCATTTACTTCTGATTTACCACACCAGCAGACTACTCGCTCAATCAACATTTTTTTCCTGTGGGCTTCTGTCCATATTGCTGTATTGATATAGCTCAAAGTATATGGTCATGAGGAAGGAAATCAGCATTAATTTCACATACATTGAAGAAGTATTTGACTCCAAAGAGGAGTTCAGGCATTTTATTTTACTCATGTACGCTGAGTTTCAGGAAGCAGTAGATGTTATCGTCAGTGCAATTTTGAAACAGGATGTGTATGCTTTCAGGAAAATACTACATAATGTAGGTACCCATCTTGAAATGCTTAGAGCGGAAGAACTCAAATCCATGCTGGAACTCTATAAGCAACAAATTACAGATAAGGACATTACTGAAGAAGAAAAGAAAATGATGATTGCTAATGTGAGATCTGATTTTGCGGCGCTGCTGGATCTGCTGTCTTACAAAAACAAAGAGATCAGCCTGATATCATAATTGTATAGCAATTAACAATACTTCGTCTTCCTGCCGGACGGGCTTTAGCTCAGCTTTAATCTGCCCCAGCAATGCAGCGATGAGCCGTTCAGAAAATCCCTGTGGTCTGGACAGGTTCTGGCCATTCTCAGCCTTCAGGCTTAAATTATACGTACTTCCATCCAGAAAGCCCGAAATTTTCAGACCTACTAATTTTTCTCGATACAACTGTAAGTATTCTGTCAGGATTATACCCAAGGCATAAGCGCTTTCAATAGCAAAATACACCTCCTGGTGATCAAACTGCTCGTCCACTACCTGGTTGATCTTCAGTACCTCCTCGAGATACATTCCCAACTCAATTTCTTTTTGCCGGCTGTTTTGGTACAATTGCTCATAAGCTTTGGCAATTACTGACACCCTCTTCTGGGCACTCATCAGGCTAAGGCGGGTTTCACCCTGGTGAGACATGGATTGTAACTGAAGCAGGCTGCTTATCTCGTGCAGTGTATTTTTAACCTGATGGTAAACTTTCCGCACCTGGCCTTCCGCCTGTTTCATCTGTTCGGATGGACTTAAATCTGGCTGCGACACTGGCGTAAATATCTCAAATTTGTAGGTCAGCTTATCAGTCTTTATCCGGCTGGTGGTGCTTCTGAGCAGGATTTTCTGGCCGTCTTGTTTCAGGTATTTCCACTCTCCGGCGTTTTCGTCGCTTTTTCCCTGCACGTATTCTTTGTGAAGCATCTGGGCATAGGGTCGGATATTTTCCGGTAATAGCTGTATAAAATTGCTGGATACTAAGGCTTCTTTTTCGTAGCCTAACAATTGGGCGAAAATATTATTGGTGCTGACGATGATTCCTGCCTCAGTGGTCACGCAGTATGCATCACTTAGCTGCCTGCTAAAATCCTGGAAAAACTCCCAGGCCGAACTTGCTTCAAATTCATGCTGGTAGAAATTCTGGCCCGAGGAAGTACTGTTGTGATCATCTGTAGTATGCATAGTATCCAAATGGTTTTGATGCTCTAATATCCTGGCTAACAGCATATGTATTTACTGCAGGCTTAGCCTCTTCAGTTTGTTTAAACCTGCCGCTGCCAGCTTTACTTTACCAAACCGCCAGCGCTGCATCCTGTTATAGCTTCCTCACATTTGCCTGTTGTAGGGCAACAGCAACCAGGTCTCCTTTTTTGAGGTTTTGCTCGGCAGGCAGACGGAACTCCCAAAGCCCTTTGGTCAGTTTGCTGAAGAGAATAAAAACCTCCTTTTCCTGGTCTATATGAATGATCTCACCCTCCACTGTTTGCCCGGTGATCAGGGGAAAAACACTGGCCGGATTCCCTTTTTTGATGATGCTGCCTTTTTCCAGAAAAATAACCTCTTCCGCCATTCGGGCAACTTCTGCCATATCGTGGCTGACCAGGAGGGTAGTAGTTCCGTAGCGTTGGTGCAGGTGTATCAGGTCTTCCTGTAACTTCTCCCGCATACTACGGTCCAGGGCAGCAAAAGGCTCATCCAGCAGCAGCAGGCGCGGCTGCCGTATGATAGCCCTCGCCAGTGCTACCCGTTGTTGCTGTCCGCCTGACAGACTGGCCGGTTTACGATCCTGTAGCTTCTCCATATTCATGAGTTGCAGCACCTCCTCCAGTAGTGGTAATTGTTGGGAAGTGCGGAGGGCATAGACCAGGTTTTGACGAACACTCATGTTCGGAAAAAGGGCATAATCCTGGAAGACAAAGCCGATGCTGCGTTGCTGCGGCATCAGGTTGATATGCTGATCAGAAGAAAACCAGCAGTTGGTGTCAACTTCTATTTTTCCGGTATCAGGTTGCAGCAGGCCGGCCAGCATTTTCAGTATACTGGTCTTCCCGACTCCGGAAGGGCCCATAATCCCAAAAACTGCTCTTTCCGGCATATCAAAAGCTATGCTGAGGTCAATTGTGCCCTCGCTGCCCATCAGGCGTTTGCTGAGTTCAACGCTGATCATACTACCTGCTGCGGTCTGCGGTTTTGGTAAAAATATACCAGGAGTAACACTGCAAATGAGAAAACCAGCAGTACCAATGCATACAGATCTGCATTCTCAAAATTAAGCATCTCTACCTCATTGTAAATAGCAATGGATGCTACCCGGGTTTCACCAGGTATGTTTCCGCCAATCATCAGGATTACCCCAAATTCCCCAATAGTATGGGCAAAGGTCATCACCAGCCCTACTACTACCGAAGATTTTACATTGGGCAGCAGTACATGCCAGAGGGTATTCCAGCGGGATTTACCCAAAGTGTAGGCAGCTTCCTTATAAGCGGCAGGCAGGTTCTCCAGGGCAGATAGAATGGGATTGACCATAAACGGCAGGCTAAAGATCAGGGAACCGATTACCAGGCCGGGAAAGCTGAATACCAGCCGGGTATCAAACAGCTTTTCACTCAGGCTGCCAATCCAGCCATCGGGGCGTAACATGATCAGCAGGTAATATCCCAGCACAGTGGGCGGGAGCACCAATGGCATGCTTACAATGGCTTTAAGCCAGGGTTTGGCCCTGTGGCTAAAAAAGTAGATACCGTAAATAAGCGGAATAGCAATCAAAAACAAGAGTAGGGTGGTGACCGAGGCCAATTGAAGACTCAGCAGTAGAGGTTGCAGTAGTTCAGCCATGGTGGAAGTTAAGGAAATTCGTAGCCAAACTCTCTGAATACCTTTTCTGCCACCGGAGATTTGATGAATTCCAGGAACTGGTTTACCGTCAGTTTGCTGGCCACAGCATTGGTCAAAAGTACAATTCCATGATCCAGGCTGGAGGCGTCACCCGATTGGATATCAAGGACCTGCCAGTAACCTTTTTCCTGCATTTGTTCGGCATGCATGGCTGAAACTGCCGTAAAAGCGGCTTCTACCGTAGCCGAGTGTATGTACTGATTGACCTGTCCGATGCTTTCACCAAAAATTATCCGGGGAAGCAATTGTTCATAAATTCCCTGTTCGCTAAGCCAATCGCGGGCTCTTTGTCCGTAAGGAGCCAGTTCAGGTTGTGCGATGGCGATTGATCGCATATCTTCTGATGTAATCCATGCTTTCAGATCTCCGCCCGGTTTATTTTTACTCCAGAAAACAAGCTTACCCCGCATGAGTACTGAGGGTGGTGTCTGCGCATGTCCCTCCCGCACAATCTGCCGGGGATACTTCATATCCGCTGACAGGAAAACATCATAAGGGGCACCATTGAGAATCTGGGCGGTAAGTTTGCCCGAAGAGCCGGGTATCAGTATTAGCTTACTCCTGAACTTTTTTTCGTACAGTTGCTTCACTTTCTCCATCGGAATCAGCAGGTTTGCGGCCACTGCTACTTTTATCACATCATCCTGGGCTTTTGCCGGTGAGCCCAAGGCAGCAGCAAGCAGGATAAGCATGGAAAGGAGCAGGCCACCGGCCGAAGTACCCGAAGTGGCGTTATTTTTTTTTCTTAAGCAATTATTGATTTTAACCATAAAGACCATATTCTGGTAAAATTAATAGAGCAATACAAAATTACAAGTCAGTAGCTATGTTACATCCTATCAGCATCAAAGTTACCGGAGTGCCCGAACATTTTAACCTTCCCTGGCACCTGGCCAAAGCGGCACAAGCATTCGAGAAGGAAGGTATCAGCCTGCACTGGCAGGATGCTCCCGGCGGTACCGGGGCTATGATGCAGGCCCTGCAGACCGGCGATGCGGATGTAGCCATAGCCCTTACTGAAGGCGTCGTAGCCAGTATTGCTAAGGGTACGGAGGCCAAAATTGTTCAGCTGTATGTCAGCACTCCTCTGAGCTGGGGAATACACGTGGCCGGTCACTCAGGCCTGCACGATGTTAAGTCACTGGAAGGCCGAAGGTTTGCCATCAGCCGCCCTACCTCTGGTTCTCACCTGATGGCTTATGTGCTGGGCAGACAGCAGGGCTGGAATACTGAAAAGATGCAGTTTGTGGAAGTAGGCGGTATGGATGGTGCGCGTAAAGCCCTGGCAAATGATGCGGCTGATGTTTTTATGTGGGAAAAATTCATGACCAAACCCATTGTTGATCGTGGTGAATTCAGGAGGGTGGGGGAAATAGATACGCCCTGGCCCTGTTTTGTGGTAGCTGCCAGCAACGCCATTCTTGATGAGCATCCCGATGCCCTGCAGCGTATGCTTAGCGTAATTAACCAGGCTTCATCAGCATTTAGTCAGCGGCATGACGCTGCAGCACTGGTAGCCAAAGGTTTTGACCTACAGGAGGAGGATGCTAAGGAGTGGCTGGCGCGTACCGAATGGGCAAACGATTCGGAGGTTTCGGTAGCGATGCTCGAACAAGTGCTGGACACCCTCTCGGAAGTGGGCGCTGTCACAAAAAAGCCAGCTGTGGAGATGCTTTGCGGGCCAGAAGTACGCCTGAAAAGCTAAGATGATCTACCTCCTTTCATGGATAGAAAGTAATGTTTTGCCCCTTTTTGGTTTTCATCCTGCTTGATCTTCATGGGTTTGCCAGAAACACTTAGTGGTACAATTTACTATTCTTCTCAAACCGCTCAGGTAATGCTGGTATATGATACTTCAAGGATTGCATCTTAGCTATGTACTTACATGGAGATACATTTTATGTATTTGTCAATATACTGAAGGCAAGATTAATGGATACGAGAATAGGGTAAAACTACCCGGTTTCCTTACCTCATGCTTTGCCGGCATGTGATTTATATGACTATTTAAAGTTAAAATTGTTGATTAGGAAGTGTATTTTTGAGCATATTGTTAAAACCAAAAAGTATCAAAATGAATACTCTTCTCGATTCTGTTCGTTCTGTTCAATCCCTAAAACATGCCAACCTCCTGAAGGTGGAAGGTCAGCCGGTGCTGATCATAGAAGCTACCAGCGGCTATATCCCTTTCAATGCTTTCCAGGAGATCTTCAATGCAGTAGGTAAGCTGGTAAAATCGGAGAAAATAGAAAAGCTGATTTTCGACAAAAGGAAGATGAACACCTTCCATCAACCATCCATGCAATGGTACTATACCGAATGGAAAGAGGAGATGTACCAGCACGGACTGAACAAACACCGTAAAATCCTGCCCGAAGATGCCCTTTTTCGCCATAGCGTAGATGTAGGCAGGGAAAAAATCTTTGCAGAATTTCCCGGCGCCAAATTTACTAAAATGGACATTCAGTATGCAGAAAGCATAGAAGAAGCGCTGGAAAAGTAAGCATCAACTGATAAGCGAAATAAAAGGACGGCCTGAGGTCGTCCTTTTTTGTTTGATTCCATAAATTAGATGATCATTAGCGACTTTATTTACCAAACCTGAGTAGCTTTTATGTGGAAACAAGACAAAGCTTTTGCCTACCTCATCCTGCGTGTTGCACTGGGGATCAACATGCTGATGCATGGCGTAGTGAGGATTCCTATCCTATCTGACTTTGTATCTGGTATTGCCCAGGGTTTTGAAGGTACCTGGTTCCCCCAGGCGCTGGCTACCATTTTTGCTTACTTCCTGCCCTATGCAGAGGCATTGATCGGCCTGCTGATCCTGGTAGGCGCCTGGACCCGCTGGGCTTTGATAGCCGGAGGTCTGCTGATGTCGCTCCTGATCTTTGGTAAAACCATACAGCAGGATTGGGCCACCGTAGGGACACAGATGATTTATGTACTTTGTTTCTTTTTTGGGCTTTTCTTTACTGAGTTCAACACTTACAGTATAGACAGAAGGGGAAAATAGAAAAAGCCTCTATCCCGCAGGAAAAGAGGCTTTAACGATTGCAGAAAATGAATGACTAAAATTATTTGCCTACAGCAGCTCCAGCTACCAGGTTCACCACCATGTCAAACTCATCGTAGATTACCTTGTCTCCCAGGTTATCAAAGAAGCTGTCAGATCCGTAGCGCACATCATATTTGGCACGGTCAACCACGATCTTGGCATCGGCAGTCACCTGCTCACCGCTGATTTTTACAGTGGCCGGGAAACTGATTTCGTGCGTGATATTTTTGATGGTCAGATTACCGGTAATGTCATACTCATTGCCTTTTTTCGCTTTTGCTTCAGTAATAACGAAGGTAGAAGTAGGGTGGGTAGCTACGCCGAAAAAGTCGTCTGACTTCAAGTGACCTTCCAGTTTAGCTTTGTATTCACCGCTCAGGTCTTCATCATTGATGGTGGTCATGTCAATAGTGAAAGTACCGCCAACCAGTTTGTTGCCTTCCACATCCAAAGCACCTGCTTTGATATTAATAGTACCGGTATGCTCTCCGGTTACTTTGCGGCCGGTCCACTGCACCTTGCTCTGCTCAGTGTCCACATTGTAAGCGGTAATTTTCTGAGGATTAGTAAATGCCGCCAATACCACTGCGGTCAGTACAAATGAAGCGAAGAGTTTAAAAGATTTCATCATGCCTTAGTTTTGTTTAGTAATTACCTTTGTTTGTAATTTAGATGTATATACAACAATAGTTGTGTAAAGGTTGCGTGTTCATGAAAATAAAAATAAAATAAACGTAAGTGTCTATTAATCAGGTGGTTAAATTACCAACTACCTGAGGCACCTCCGCCTCCGCTAAAGCCACCTCCTCCGCTGAATCCACCACCTCCAAACCCTCCTCCGCCAAAGCTGCTTCCTCCACTCATTCCTGCACCGGGAATTATTACCGCTCTTTGTCTTTTGAGGCGGGGTATGCTATACGCCTCTTGCTGCTGATGACCACAGTGTTTACAGGTATAGGTCCTCTCACCCTGGCCCTCCCGGCTATAGGTAGCACTTTGGACGATGCGGCTGGATTTCCGGTAATAGGTGCGAAATCCACACTTCGGACATTTTGAATAGCGTGCTTTCCAGGATTTACGGTAAGGAATTACCATCACATCGCCCTGCTGAGAAGAAACCCATACATCATAATCTACTGAGCTGATCTCTTCTTCCTTACGCTGCCCTTCGTTCAGGTACTGATCATCTGCCTGTTCATCCAGCTTGTGCATGGCTAAGCCGGTCTTTTTGCTCAGGCGGGGGCGGTTACGCCTATGTCTGCGGATCAGAAAGAATGTCAAGGGCAGCATGATCAAAAATAGTAGTATGCCCAGTATCCAGTATCCCGGAGAACTACCGCTGCTGCTGACATGCTTAGGTTCTTCCAAGGCCGCTGCTCCGTCCAGGCCTGCTATAATGGCTTCAGTTCCTGCGATAATGCCCGTTTCATAATCTCCCTGCCGAAAGTATGGTATGATGGTCTCTCGGATGATCCGGCTGGCTAGGGCATCGGTCAGGTAAGGCTCCAGGCCATAGCCCACTTCTATACGAATCTTTCGGTCTGAAGACGAAACCAGCAACAGCACTCCATTGTCTTTTCCCTGCTGGCCCAGTTGCCAGGTTTCAAAAGTCAACACGGCAAAACCTTCCAGATCAGCCCCCTCCAGACTTTCCACCGTAAGTATCGCCAGCTGATGAGATTGTGCTGCTTCCACTGACTTTAGTTTGGCTTCCAGTGCCGCCTCTGCACTTTCGCTGAGCAGTCCAGCATAATCATTGACCCTGCCCGAAAGGTATGGTACTTCCTGCGCCCTCAGTAAAACTGGCAGTAGCAGGAAAAAAAAGAGCAGATAGCGTTTGTATGATTTAGTCCTCCACCCGTAGTTCATCAGAAAGTTCGTTATGGTCAGAATCTGTTTTTTGCAGGCCGCTATCAGCCAGTAGTTGTCCGCAGGCCCGGATAGCCTCACAGATCGCTTCGGTTTTTTTGCCCTGTCGCAAACGGCTTGTCATACCCTGTACAATCTCCCGCCACTGTTGTTCTTCTACCAGCTCGCTGATACCTGTATCGGGCAGGATGACAGCCTGTTTTTCAAAAAAACTAACGAATAGCAGCATCCCGCTTCTTTGTTCGGTTTGGCTGATTCCGTGTTCGGTGAACAGTTGTCGGGCTTTGGCTGCTGCCTGTTCCTGCCTGCTTTGGTCGGAGATAAAGAAGCGCTTCATAGAGGGGAGTGCTTCGGCCAGGGCGGCACCACCGATACCGGAGCAGGTACAAATGATTAACCACAGATAGGGCGGAAGCCAGAGCAGCAGGCTGGTGCTCATGTACAGTATGGTCAGGATCAGGGCCACCACCAGGGCAAAGAGGGCTCCTGCTCGCCAGAGTGCCTGCTCGTACCAGTCAGATTGAGGTACCAGTACCGGAACGATTTCTCCACCGCTCATTGCTTCGGCATTGATCACTGCCTCCTTTATCTGCTGAAGTTCCGCGTCTGTAAATAATTTTTCTGGCATATCAGTCAAATTTTACTTCGGGGGCTTCCTCAGCACCAGCTGTGGCGGAGAAGTATGCTTTGGTATCAAACCCCAGGAGGTTGTTGGGAAACTTCCGGCTACGGGCATTATAAGCTTGCACTGCCTGGTTGAAACGTCTTCTCTCAACCGCTATCCGGTTTTCTGTTCCTTCCAATTGCGCCTGAAGATCCCGAAAGTTTTCGGTAGCACTAAGCTGAGGGTAGTCCTCTGCCACAGCGATCAGGCGGCTGAGCGTACTACCCAGGAGAGCCTGGCTTTCTTCAAATCGCCTCAGGGCGGCTGGGTTTAAATTTGTGGGGTCCACCTGAGAAGCCTGTGCCTGATTACGGGCAGCGATGACCTCCTGCAGCGTTTCCTGCTCAAAATCAGCGGCTGCCCTGACGGTTTCCACTAGATTGGGGATCAGGTCTTCTCTCCGCTGATATACATTTTCTACCTGTGCCCAGGCTTCAACTGTCTGTTCTTCTGCTGCCACCATCGCATTGTAGGTGCTGAAGTACCAAATAATAACGATTAGTGCTATTCCTCCCAGTACCATCCCAAGGATCAGTTTACGGTTATTTGAATGTTGTGTGGTGTTGGTATGCAGCAACTGACGCCGGGTAGCCAGTTGTTTTTTCAACGCATACGCCTCCTCATACTTTTCGTCAATCTGCAGTGCTTCATCCAGGTGGTAATCTGCCTGCAGCAAGTCTTCTTCTCGCCGCTCAGTGGTGGCCCTGTTGAGGTACGCTTTGGCTGTCAATACGTGGGCTTCGGCATCGTTAGGCAGGAGGGCACTGGCTGCCTCAAGCTCCTCCAGCGCATCTGTCCAGTTGGTATGCTCTATATGAAGCTGACCTCTTTTTTTCTGGCTTAATGCTCTTTGCTGGGCCTGTTCCCACTCTTTTTCGCTAAGTCCGGAGTCAAGGGCGATCTGCCGTAGATCTTCCTCACTATATCGTTTCTCCTGACGGTTGAACTTCAACTCCATCAGCTTTTTGAGGTAGCGGTCAAGGGCATCGTCGGATGAAGCCATAGTTTGTATATTTGAGGGCAAAATACATTTATTTTTGCAGAAACGTTGTCCACAGAAAAACAGGTAATAATTCTCAGGAAATTTTATTTTCCCCTGCTTCTGCTTATTTTTTTCCGAATAACCAGCTGAACATGATGAACAAACGACCACATTTACTCACCTTATTTTTACTCTTAGGTTTATCCCATATCCTTTACGCACAGCTTAGTATGCCTGCTTTCTTCTCAGACGGCATGGTTTTACAGCGAAATAGCGAAATCCCTCTCTGGGGAAAGGCCGAAGCCCGGGAGCAACTGACAATTACCTTTGATAGCCAGACCTTTAAAACCCGTGCCGACCGGGAGGGCAACTGGCAGGTCAGTCTACCGGCCCTAGCGGCGGGAGGGCCTTACCTGCTCAACGTAACAGGCAAGAGCGGCCGCCTGGACTTTGATAATATCCTCATAGGTGACGTATTTCTCTGCGGCGGGCAATCTAATATGGAGTGGCCATTGCGCAGGCTTCCCACTGCCGAAAAGGAAGCTATGACGGCTAATTACCCGCAGATTCGCCTGATCAAAATACAGCATGACCAGGCGCTACAGCCCCAGGATGATGTGCTGCCGACCAGCTGGCAGGAATGTTCTCCGCAAACGGTGATGGATTTTTCTGCCATAGCCTACTTTTTTGCGCGCCACCTACACCGGGAGCAGGGAGTTCCTATCGGCCTGATCAGTTCCAACTGGGGAGGCACTCCGGTAGAATCCTGGATCAGTGCTGAAAAACTGGCAGAGTATCCACAGATGCAGAATATTCTTCAAATGTACCAGCAGGAGGAGATGAGCCTGGGCAAACTCAGGATACAGCATGCGCAGAACTGGGAAAAATACAGGTTGGAATCTTATGACAATGATCCGGGAACCCGGGAAGCTTGGTATGCCAGTAGCTATGACTATACTGACTGGCCCACGATGGAGCTTCCAGCCGTCTGGGACCAGTGGGCGTTACAGAGCTACGATGGTTCTGTCTGGTTCAAGCGAAATTTTGAACTGCCTGCCGCCTGGGCAGGAGAAAACCTGATGCTCTACCTGGGTGCTATTGAAGATGAAGACAAAGTATGGGTAAATGGTGAATTGATAGGAGAGACTACCGGGAGCGGAGTGTTTCGTCGTTATCAGATTCCTGCCAATTTGCTGCAGAGCAACAACCAGATTACCATCCGTGTGGCGGATATGGGCGGGCCGGGAGGCTTCCATGGTTCTGCCGGGGATTTTTACCTGTCGCCGGTGCTGGCCCAGGATCAGCGGCTGTATCTTGACGGAAGCTGGCACTATCAGAAAGCACTGTCCCGACAGGATATGCCAACGCCTATGCACCACTTGCCTGCTACGCTTTATAATGCCATGATCGCCCCGCTGGCACCCTACGCCCTTAAAGGCATGATCTGGTACCAGGGAGAATCCAATGAGGCCCGGGCAAAGGAATACGCCGGGCTCTTTCCGGATATGATACAGCAGTGGCGGGAGGCCTGGGGAGCTGAAGTCCCTTTTGCTTTTGTGCAACTGGCCAATTACCGCCCGCCATCCGAGCGGCCGGGCAACAGTGCCTGGGCAGAACTCAGGGAAGCACAGGCTGAGGCGCTTAAGTTGCCCAATACCGCCATGGCAGTCATTACCGACGCAGGAGAAGCTGATAATATCCACCCTGCCAATAAGCAGGATGTAGGAAAAAGACTGGCCCTGGGCATGCGGAAGATCGCCTACGGAGAGGACCTGGTATTTTCAGGCCCAACCTTCGCCAGTATCCGGGTGGAAGGCGGTCAGGCAAAAGTGACTTTTAAAAACGTGGGCAGTGGCCTGCTGGTCAAGGATAAGTACGGTTATCTCAAAGGCTTTACCATCGCCGGTGAAGACCGTGAGTGGCATTTTGCCAAAGCCGAGATCAGCGGCCCGGATGAGGTGACCGTCTACCACCCTGATGTAGATAAACCAGTAGCTGTTCGCTATGCCTGGGCCGATAATCCCGATGAGGCGAATCTGTATAATGTGGAGGGTCTGCCTGCTGCCCCCTTCAGAACCGATGACTGGCCTGGGGTAACAGATCAGAATAAATTTGTGTACCAGTAAAAGTTAAATACCTAAAGCTTTAAAAGGAAAGGACACAATTACTTCAGGTATTGTGTCCTTTTTTGATCAAAAAAATAAGGAATAATGCCCACTACTGTGCGAGAAAATAATCCTGTCGCTATTTACGGTAGTCCAGAGGAGGCTCACGATCGCCTAGCAGGGCTTCGTAGGTAAAGCCGGGGCCGCGCCGCTCCTCAAACTCTGCCTTAGCCGCGGCAATCGCCTCGGGGTTTTGAAAGAGGTCAATGCCGGTTAGGGCCAGGGTTTTGGCAGCCACCATCATGCCCTTGATGCCAATGCTCATACCTCCTGCGGCTACTGCCTGCCAGGTGTGGGCTGAAGTACCCGGCACCCAGGTAGCTGTTCCGAGTCCGGCAGTAGGTACCGCCCAGCTCACATCGCCTACGTCAGAAGAAGCTTTGCTGGTACGCAATTCCAGTGGCATAACCTGCTCAGCTATGCTTAAAGGTGCTTTGCTACGGCCCAGCGTTTCAGCGATTTGTTCGGCAAAAGCTCTTTCATCGGCAGTGTATTCCACGCCTCCTACCATTTGCAGCTTTTCGTGCATCACTTCGGCCAGGGCTTCATTGGGCAGTACATTGTAAATACCGTGGATCACTTCCACCTCCATGCGGGTTTCGGTGCCTAAAGCAGCACCCTCGGCAGCTTTTACTACCCGGTTCCATAAGTCTTTTACTTCCGCTACATCGCTGTGACGAATGTAGTAGTAGACCTCGGCAAAATTAGGAACTACATTGGGGGCCTCTCCGCCTTTGGTGATTACATAGTGGATACGGGTGCTTTCGGTGGTATGCTCCCGCATGAGGTTGACCATGTAGTTCATGGCTTCCACGGCATCCAGCGCGGAGCGACCTCTTTCCGGCGCAAAAGCCGCGTGAGAGGCCTCACCATAAAAACGAAACTTGCCGGATTTATTGGCCAGTGTAGAACCGGGGCTGGCGTCATTGGCGCTGGAGGGGTGCCAGTGCAGCATGACATCTACATCGTCAAAGAGTCCCGCCCGTACCATATAGACCTTGCCGGCGCCTCCTTCTTCGGCGGGTGTGCCATAAAAGCGGATAGTGCCTACTTCCTTATTGTTCTCCAACCACTCTTTCATGCCGATGGCTGCTGCTGCCGAGGCTACTCCGAAGAGGTGATGGCCGCAGGCATGTCCGGCCCCCCCTTCTACCAGGCTTTGCCGTTCAGGTACAGCCGCCTGGGAAAGTCCGGGCAGCGCGTCAAATTCACCCATGATACCGATGACCGGCTCACCGCTGCCATAGCTGGCCACAAAGGCGGTAGGGATATCAGCTACACCGCTTTCAATGTTGAAGCCTTCGTCCTGTAGCAGTTTCTGTAAAGTAGCGGAACTCTGGGTTTCCTGGTAGCCCACTTCGGCATAGTTCCAGATGCTGAGCGCCGCCTCCCGGTAGGTATCCGCCTTGGCTTCAACAGATTGGATGACCGCCTGCTGTTTTTTCTTCTGGGCTATGCCCAGCAGGGGCAACAGTAGCAATAAAATGATTGTCAGGTATTTGTGTAGCATACGTTTTTTTGCCTTCAATTTAAAAAAGAGCAGGCGTTTTACCTGAAATGTAACCGAATTATACGGTTTTTTTTGTTGCCGGTGTGTGTAGGAGTTTTCCGTAAACATGCTTCAGCCTGCCCGGATCAATGCCCATCCTATACATATTAAATACAATAAAATTTGCCAGCGTTACCCTCACAAAACTGTTGTGCGCATACTTTCTGGTGGAAATGAGGGCGTTCTTGGGGATTTTTTTATATACCGCTAATTTGCTGGCGCGTTTCACAAAGTCAAAATCCTCCATGATGACATGTTTTTCGCAGAAGCCTTTCAACTTTTCAAACAGTTCGCGGTACACATAAAGCGTCTGGTCTCCGCCGTGGCTATAGCTCCTGCCGGAGCGGGTAAACCAGGCGTTAATCTTAAAAAGGGGGTTGTTACTAAGATACTCAGACCGATATCCACCCAACAGAAATCCCTCATCCAGGCCCTGTTTGATGTCTGACAGGTAGGATGGAGGCGGTATGGTGTCGGCATGAACAAAATAAAATACATCACCCTTGGCAAGGGAAGCAGCATGATTCATCTGTAATGCCCGGCCTTTTCTGGGGCATATTATCGTTACTGCCCCAGCCTCTCGGGCAAGCCTCACTGTAGCATCCCTACTTTGTCCATCCGCAACGATGATCTCCAGAAGTCGTTCATCAGCATGACGGTACAGATGCCTGATAAGCGCCGCTATGTTTGCTGCTTCATGATATGTCGGTATGATGACACTGACCTTCATTTGTAAAACTTTTTTTGAGTAAACATGGATAGTTTTCGTATCCGATAAAAAAATATGTGCAAAAGAAATCCACACCTGACTGAATTACGTAACTGGAGCAGCCTCTGGATTGGCTTGCAGAAAATAAAATACTGATCAATATGAGAGTCCCGACTATGACAATATACACTGTTTTTCTGTTACTGCTTGGCTGCGGGCCCGGTGCTGAACATAATCCTGCTCATGCTGCTGCCGAAGGAACTGCTGCTGACGGTCTTTATATAACTTTATCCCAGGACCTGGTAGAAGCCGTAAAAAATGATGAGGATCGTTCGGCCATCATCCAGCAACTGGCCAATATCCCGCAGGATGAATTAGCCGAAGCGCTGAAAACTGATGCCGAAAAGAAAGCTTTCTTTATCAATATCTACAATGGCTTTGTGCAGCACATCCTGATGGAAAATCCCGAAAAATTTGAAGACCGCGACAAGTTTTTCACTACTGACCAGATCACCATTGCCGGTCAGGAGCTCAGCCTGGACGACATTGAACACGGCATCATCCGGGGCTCCAAAGTAAAATGGTCACTGGGATTGATTCAGGACCCTTTTGCCGATGATTTTGAGAAAACTTTTCGGGTGGAAGAAACCGACCCACGCATTCACTTTGCCCTGAATTGCGGCGCCAAAAGCTGTCCCTATGTGGCAGTGTATAGCGCGGAAGAGCTGGACGAGCAACTGGATACTATCTCACGGCAGTTTCTCCAGCGCACCAGCGAATACAAAGCCGAAGAAAGCAAAGTATATGTCACTTCGCTTATCAGCTGGTTTCGCGGCGATTTTGGCGGACTGGACGGGGCCAAGGAAATGCTGCAAAAATACGATGTCATCCCCCAGGACTCCGACCCAGACCTGGAATTTAAAGACTACGACTGGACGCTGGAGCTCGGGAACTTCACGGAACTAAACGCATCATAACCTGCTAAATTCCTGCTCAGTGTAAAGGTGTTATGGTTGAATTTCTTTATGCACTATAGCACCTTAGCACCCTAACACCATCACTGCTGAGGAGGCGTTACCATGATGTGGGCGCGGTGTGTGCCGGGGTCCATGATCCAGGGGCCGCCGGGTACGATAGGCCTCTCGGGCAGTCCGGTGGATTCTGCCGTGGCGAAGGGAATATATACGACGTAGCGATAATTTGCATTTTCCACTTCTCCGCTTTCGGTATTGAATTTTCCTTCCTTACCGGAGAGTATGTGCAGCGTGGCAGGTGCCTCGGGCATTTTCAACTTACCGGACTTCGCCTCTTCTTCACGAATGTCAAATACCTCCTGTGGATTTTTACCTTCAGCCTTCAGTTCACGGCCTCTTGCCATGAAAGGCTCCAGGTCTTTGTGGTAGCATGCCGCATTAAAATCGGGACTGTTGGGATCATCGGCCAGGCATACCATGTTGTTACTGCCCTCACGGATGGTAACGATATTGCCATCGGCATCAAAACCCAGTACGGTAGCCTCGGCCCGTTTGTCTTCCGGAGCGGCCATCACCGCCGCACTGATCTGCGCTTCTTTGTCGGGGACTTCCTGGGCCTGACTGTTACAGGCCAACACGAATAATATAAATACTGAAATAGAAAAATAGGTGCGTCGCATAGGGTGAAAATTTGTTTGCTGATTGATGCACTAATTTAAGGATTGCCTCCTGCTATGCAGCATTTCTGCACAGAGTTTTTTCAGAACGCTAATATTTTTTAATATTAGTCCAAAACACAACCTAAAACGATGCATCACAAAACACTGACTTCCCTGCTTTCAGGAACCCTGATTTTCCTGACTGTACTTTTCAATCCTGTTTTTGCCCAACTCAAAGTAAGCGACAACGACCGCTACCTGGACTATGAGGATGGTTCACCTTTCTTTTACCTGGGTGATACCGCCTGGGAACTGTTTCACCGCCTCAACCGTGAAGAAGCCGACCGCTACCTGCAAAATCGTGCGGACAAAGGCTTCACTGTCATACAGGCAGTGGCTTTGGCCCAACTCGGCGGCTTGAATGATCCCAATCCCTACGGAGATACCCCGCTGCGAAACAACGATCCGACCAAGCCCAACAGTGACTACTTTGAGCACGTGGACTATATCGTCAATAAGGCCAACGAACTGGGGCTGATCATCGGCATGCTGCCTTCCTGGGGCGGTAAGTGGAAAAAAGGCCGGGGCGAAGAATCCGGGATTTTCACCCCGGAGAATGCGCGTATTTACGGAAAATGGCTGGGAGAACGCTACCGCGAGGCTGACCTCATCTGGATATTGGGGGGAGACGAAAATATACAAAATCAGGCAGAGGCTGACATCATCACGGCCATGGCCGAGGGGCTGCGGGAAGGCGATGGGGGTGCCCACCTGATCACCTATCACCCGCGGGGACCCGGCCTGTCTTCCGATTTTTTCCATACGGCAGACTGGCTGGATTTTAATATGTTCCAGTCATCACACGCTGCCCGCGACCACGACAACGGCCTGTATACCCGGAATGACTACCAGTTGGAGCCGGTTAAGCCGACCCTGGATGGCGAACCTCGCTACGAGGGTATCGTGGTAGGATTTTATTTTAATGATGCCCAGAAGGACCTGCGTTTTGACGATTACGATGCCCGGCAGGCTGCATACTGGTCGCTGCTGGAGGGTGCCTGCGGCCATACTTATGGGCACAACAGCATCTGGCAAATGTGGGCACCCGGTCGGGAACCCGTGCTGGGGGCGCAGTCAGCCTGGTATGATGCCATAGACCATGCCGGTGGATTTCAGATGAGGCATGTGCGCAATCTGTTTGAATCCCGTCCTTATCAACTCCTTGAGCCGCGGCCTGATTTTCTGCTGGATGGCCCATCCAGCAGAGGCAGCAAAGTAAAAGTAGCCCGCGCCAGTGATGGCTCTTTTGCATTCGTCTACTCTCCCCGTGGTGAGCAGTTTACCATTGATCAGGCCATGATTGATTCGGACCAGGTGCGGGCTTACTGGTATGACCCCCGCTATGGCACTTCCAGCTTTATCCACGAAGGCGACAATACCGGGCCGCAGACCTTTACACCGCCCAGCAGCGGCCGCGGACAGGATTGGATGCTGGTGCTGGACGATGGCACCAAAAATTTCTCTGATCCCGGCAAGCAAGAGTAAACCTAAGCTTTGGCATCAAAAGCCTCTATGGCCAGATAGCAGACAGTACGGGATGCCTTTCCGGGAAATTGTCATTGGTTTGCAGACAGAAAGGGAAGCTTGTCTCGCAGGTCGTGTACCAGCGGGCTTACCCTGACATGACCTACATTAAAGAAACTGAGGCACTGCAATTTTTTTAAAAATACAAACTATGCACAAACTGATCCCGCTTCTGTTACTCACAATTAGTTTTTTTGCCTGCCAGACAGAAGAAGAAAGCCTGCCGCCGCCCAACATCCTCTGGATCAGTGCCGAGGATATCAGTCCGGCCTGGGGCTGCTATGGTGACGAATACGCCACCACGCCGCACATTGATTCTTTGGCGCAGGATGGTTTCGTTTACACCCAGGCTTTTTCCAACGCGCCCATCTGCGCACCGGCTCGTTCTACGCTGATTACCGGCATGTACGCTACTTCGCTGGGCACCCAGCACCTGCGCTCGGAAATTCCTGTTCCGGCCAGTTTGGAAACGCTGCCCGAACTGATGCGGCAGGCCGGCTACTTTACCACCAATAATGCCAAGACTGATTACAATTTCAGCGCGGAAGGCCGCTGGGATGAGAACGGCGGGGAAGCCCACTGGCGAAACGCACCCGATGACCGCCCTTTTTTCAGCGTGTTCAACTTTGGTATTACCCACGAAGGTCACGCCAATAGCGATCGTCCTGAAGATATTGAGACACTGGAAACGCTGCACGATCCGGCAGAGGCCCAACTGCCGCCTTATTTTCCGGATACCGAAGAGTTTCGCGACATCTGGGCACATCAGTACGACCTGATCACTGTCTTTGACCAGGAAGTGGGTAAGCTGGTGCAGCAGTTGAAGGAGGACGGAGAATTTGAGAATACCATCATCTTCGTATTCGGAGATCATGGTTTCGGGTTGCCCCGTTACAAGCGCTGGCTCTACAACTCAGGATTGCAGGTGCCCCTGGTGCTGCATGTGCCGGAAAAATACAAACCGCTGGTCAGTAACCTGCAGGAGCAGCAGACCGATCAGATGGTGGGTTTTGTGGATTTTGCGCCAACAGTAGTTAATCTGGCGGGAGTTGATATCCCGGACATGATGGAGGGTAAAAATTTCCTGGGTGAAAACAGCACCCGCAAAGACTACATCTACGGCTACCGCAGCCGTGCTGATGATGTGTACGACATGGCCCGCTCAGTCTACGATGGCCGTTATCTCTACATCCGCCATTTTATGCCGCAAAACCCCTACATCCAGAATGCGGTGATCTTCAACAAAGGCAAGCGGGGCTATGATGAGCTGTTCCGGGTAAAAGCCGAAGGTGGACTACCTCCCGAAGCGCAGGATATGTTTACCCCCAAGCCGGTGGAAGAACTGTATGATCTGCAGAGCGACCCCTACGAATTGGATAACCTGATCGGCAAGGAAGGCTTTCAGCAAAGGGCGCAGGAGATGAACGCCCTGCTGCATGCCTGGATGGTAGAGCACCATGATACCGGCCTGCTCAACGAAGGTGAGATGATGGTACGGGCCGAGGGCAAAGGCAGCGTCTATGAGATGGCCCGGGATACCACCAATTTCCCCGTCAAAACGGTGCTGGCAGCAGCCGACCAGGTGGGAAAAATTGACAGCCCGGATGAACTCTCTGACGAACTAAGTTCAGCGCATAGCGGTGTGCGCTACTGGGGGCTGATCGCGCTGGAAGCTTACAATGGCGACATTAGTGCGCAACGGGAAACCCTGACAGGTCTTTTGGATGACCCATCCCACAGCGTAGCCATCAAAGCGGCCGAATTGCTGGTCAACCATTTTGATGATGAAGAGGCCCTGCAAACGCTGAAAGAAAAGCTGCTGCTGGACAGTGAACCGGTGGTACTGCAGGCTGCGATCAGTGTGCGGCAGATTGGTGAAAAAGCCGCTCCGCTGCTTCCTGCCATTCAGGATGAGGTTATGCCAAAATACTCAGGAGAAATTTGGGGGAGGTACAAAAGCTGGTCTTATCCCATGTTTATTGGCATGGCCCTGGACCAGACCATGGTCAACTGCGGCAAGGAAGTCGTGATTAACAACTGATCAGCGGGATTTGGGAAGGAAAATCTCACCCTCGTGGGCCTGACGTTCCAGCTCATGGATCTTGTTCCAGGGGCCGTGCAGCAGGATATAATCCTCCTCAAACTCCATCCAGAGCGGTGCCCTGCCGGAAATGCTGCTGAGCAAAGGAAATTCTGAGCGGAAATACACCTGATGGGGCAGCGACTCGCTGATACGGTAGCCATCGCGAATCAGGCTATCGGTAAGTCGCTGTTGTATCATATCTTTCTGGGTGAGGTGGGTGAAGTAGATACGGGCGCTGCGTGCCGAGCGAACCAGCAGGAGCGTACCTGCGAGCGGTACCAGCAGCAGATTGATCCAGCGTACCAGACCGGCTTCGCTCCAGGATTCTCCGTACATCCAAAGCGAAAGCCCGAAGGCCAGAGCACCATAAATGAGCATTAGCAGCAAAAAGCTGAATACAGTCCTTTTCAGGGGTATCTTGTCTTTTTCTGTTTTAATTTGCATCAGTACAGGGGTTCAGCTTCCGACTATTGTGGGAAGGGACTTATAATGCTAACGAACCAAAATCAGCAAATGGTGTTTGGCACTGGGCTAGATTTTGATGCAGGTATCTGTAATGAAAATAGCGATTTTCTTGTACAGATACCAAACGTTCGTAATTGAAGTTTATGATGTAATCCTTAGGCGGAGGGGTACTTTGAACCCAATTGCAGGGCATGTGGTAAAAAAACGTGTAAATTTTTTCAATAATGATTAAAATGCCCGGAATTTTCACTCTTTGAATAACATAAACTGAAACAAAGATTTTTTAAAACTATTGCAGGCGCAGTAATTAAACTATGGATATCAGAGAAGAAATTAAAAGCAGTGGTTTTATCAGTACTTTTCACCAGGCAATCGTCAATATTTATTTCACCAGCAACTGGATCATTGAACGGCAGAATCCCCATTACCAGGCCTATGATTTGCTGCCCCAGCATTTCAACGTTCTGGTCATTTTGCGCGGCAAAGCTCCACTGCCCTGCTCAGCCAAAGAAATCAAGGAAATACTGCTGGACAAGGGCCGTGACCTCACGCGCCTGGTGGATAAACTCGTGCGTATGGGGCTGGTCAGGCGGGAGGTGAACCCTGAGAATCGCCGGCAGATGCATATCTGGCTCACGGAGGATGGTTTGGCATTGGTCAGTGAACTGGACGAAAAAATTATGCAGGAAATCCGCAGCATTGACTGCCTGAGCCAGGAGGAATCGCAGGAACTGAATCGCCTGCTGGACAAGATCAGGAGTTGCGGCGAAAAATAAGGCATTTATATTTAAATTTGTTGCAACATAAATTGTATGGGTAAGTATATTAGTGTATAAACTACTTACCTATGCCTGTATTCAGACACATTGTAGAAGCCGAAACCCTGATCAATGCCTCAGTTGCAGAAACCTGGGCGACTTTGACGGATACCCCAAACTACCAGGCCTGGAGTAGCATGCTTTTCTGGCTGGGCGGCACACTGGAGCAGGGCGCAAAGCTTCACCTCAAACTAGCTGCCCCGGGAGTCGCACCCTATGAATTTAAGCCCGTTGTTACCTCTTTTCGTGAACATCAGCAGTTTTCGTGGTTAGGTACTACGGGTGTCAGAGGGATATTTGACGGGGAGCATTTCTTCATCCTCAAACCTACCGCTGACGGAAAAACAGCACTTACCAATCGGGAAGTATTCAGCGGGCTGATGACACCTGTCATGAAAAATCTGGCGATGATCAAGAACGCTGAGGCAGGTTTTGCTGCCATGAACGAGGAGATCAAAGCCTACACCGAGGCTAAAGTAAACGGATGAAAAAAAATTATGTAAAAGCCACACTGCTGCTTGCCGCTACCATGACTGTGATGGCCGGAGCTATTGTGGCACCTTCCCTGCCCAATATTTCAGAAGTTTTTGCCGATACGCCGCATATAGCGCTCCTGTCAAAACTGGTCATTACCCTGCCTGCCCTTTTTATTGCCATTTTTTCGCCGCTAGCTGGCAACATTGCCGATCGCCTGGGGCGTATGCCGCTGCTGCTGGGAAGTTTGCTCCTGTATGCATTGGGCGGCACTTCCGCTTACCTGATGGACAACATTTACCTGATCCTGCTCAGCAGAGCGGTACTCGGCATTGCAGTAGCCGGCACCATGACTACCGTAGTCACCCTGGCCGGCGATTATTTTGAGGGGGGAGAGCGGAAGTCCTTCCTGGGCCTGCAGGGCGCTTTTATGGCGATGGGCGGCGTCGTTTTTGTGATGCTGGGGGGCGTGCTGGCGGATATTTCCTGGCGTACACCCTTCCTGATTTACCTGCTGTCATTACCCGTAGCGGCAGTAGCTTTTCGTATCCTGAGAGAACCCGATGCCAGGCAGCAGGACGATCAGGGTGATGAGGAAACAGGTGTAAGCGCCCTTCCCCGCATTGCCTGGCTGATTTACGTCAATATTCTGCTGGGCATGATCCTTTTCTACATGATACCCGTGCAGATACCTTTTCTCCTGAAAGAACTGGGGATAGAGCAGAACTATCTTTCCGGGGTGGCGATTGGTGTAGGTACTTTTTTCTCAGCACTTACTTCCATATCTTACCGTAAGCTATCCACAAAGTTGAGCTTTCCAGCCTTCTTTGCGATAGCCTACCTGCTGATCGGCGGCGGCTATGGACTGGTAGCCATGGCTGATGGACTGAGCCTGGTGATAGGAGGACTCATCGTATCCGGGCTGGGCATCGGTATGCTGATACCCAATACCAATATCTGGCTTTTGTCCATTTTGCCAGAACGTATCCGGGGTTTTGGTAGCGGTATCTCGGGGACATTTCTGTTTATCGGGCAGTTTCTGTCGCCCATAGCGGTCAGGCCATTGGTGGAAGCTTTTTCGTTGTCAGCGGCCTTTGGCTACGCTGTCATTCCCGCAGGGGTACTGAGCCTGGTATTTACGTTCCTCCATTTTCAAAAGAAACAGCAAGCCGAAAAGGCTATTGCATAACCAAACCTACACTAGCATGCTACACAATGCGCAAAAACCTGAGCTACCCCCTCTGCCCCTGGCCGAATGGGAGAAAAGTAAAAAGACCCTGCACCTGATCCTGCAGATCATCGGCAAGCTCAAGCTGCAGCTGATGCCTCGCAAGAACCACTGGTGGAACATCACAGAATTTGTCGGACCTGCTGGATTTACCACCCACAGCATTCCCTTCGGACAGGAAACATTTGAAGTGAGGCTGAATGTAAAAGCCAGTAGGGTAGAAATTATCAGCAGCTGGAGCGATGATCTTTATATTCCCCTAAAAGATGGCTTCAGCGTAGCTTCTTTCTACAAAACTTTCTGCGAAAAGCTGGCGTCCATTGGTATCACCGTTGATATTCTGGCCAGGGCCTACGACCTGCCACCTGACCAGCCTTTTGACAAAATAGAGCAATTCCACCACTGGGATAAGGAGTACATACTGCGCTTCTGGAAGATCATGCTGTGGGTAGATGGGGTATTCAAAGAGTTTAGCGGCCGCTTTTATGGCAAGACCTGCCCGGTACACCTGTACTGGCACCACCTTGACCTGACCGTCACCCGCTTTTCTGGTAAAAGAGCACCCTCCATGAACAGCGCGGCCTCGGCGGCTGAAAAAGATGCTTATTCGCATGAGGTGATCAGCTTTGGCTTCTGGGCGGGCGATGACAATACGCCTTCGCCTGCATTTTACTCCTATACTTTCCCTTCTCCTCCGGGGCTGGATAAAGAGCAGTTGGAACCTGCTTCGGCTCATTGGATAGATGCCAACGGCTCACCTATGGCCTTGCTGATGTACGACGATCTGCGGTTACTGGACAACCCCCGTGCTACATTACTGGATTTCCTGGAAAGTGCCTATCAGGCGGGTGCCCGACTGGCCGGTTGGGACATTGAAGGAGAAACGGTGCCGCCGCTGGATGCGCTCTAGAGGTTTATTTGAGTGTAAAACATATCATATGGGGCACTCCTATCATTCATTTCGTTTCCTGTGCGCAAATGATCTTTAGTGACTGAGGGATACATATCACCAGAAACAAGCGCTTTATACCAAACCCAAAACAGATGTACGTCAGCCTTCCGCGCACCTTCACAGGTACTTTGAGAGCGGTATTCCGCTACCAGTGGCAAAACCTGCTTATCACATTTTTCTATGCGTCTTTTGTCTTTATTCTCTACGAACTGGCAGACGAAAAGCTGGTCAGTATAGGTTCTGCTCCCATCAGTATCCTGGGCGTGGCCTTGTCCATTTTTCTGGGCTTTCGGAATAACTGGGCTTACGACCGCTGGTGGGAGGCGCGCAAAATCTGGGGAGGTATCATCAACTACAGCCGCTCCTTTGCCATGCAGATTCTGACCCTCCTGGATGAACGCCACATGAAGCAGGAAGTGCGCCAGGACGTCCATCAACTGCAACGCACCTTTATTTACCGGCATATTGCCTGGATCAATGCATTGCGCCTGCAACTAAGAGACCAATCAGCCTGGGATGAGGTCAGGGCATTTCTGCCCGAAGACGAATTTGGAGCCTTGCCGGGGCAGGTAAATAAGGCAACGCAGATCAACCTTCAGCAGGCAAAACAGCTGAATGAGGTGTATGAAACCGGCCTGGCTGATGACTTCCGTCACATAGAGATCATGCATTCTCTCAAGGAGTTTTATAATCTGCAGGGCAAGTGCGAGCGGATTAAGAAGACGCCTTTCATCCGCTACTATGATCTCCTGACCCGGGTATTTCTGTGGATTTTTATCGTATTACTGCCTTTTGGCCTGCTGGTAAACGTAGGGATAGCCACCATACCGCTCACCATGACGGTTGCCTTTGCGTTCAGCATCATTGAGCAAACCGGTCGCTACACTGAAAACCCTTTTGACAACTCGCCCAACGACATCCCCCTCACCAGTATGTGCAACACCATAGAGCGTGACCTGCGGCAGATGCTGGGGGAAACGGAACTACCCGACGCTACGCAGGCCGTAAATGGCGTGATGTGGTAGTCAGGAGCAGCGGGCAGCTGGTTTGTTCCGCAGCCTGATTTTTATGTAGCAGAGACCAAAACCTTACCGCTACTGAGTCCTTGCAAATAGCGGTAGAATGGTAATAATAGCAGAAAGTAGCCTTTACCTGGGTTCGGTGATCGTTCGGCTATCCTTCGGTGTACGTTCGGTCTGCACCCCTTTCGTTGTTTTTGTACTATTTGGAGATGAGAGAAGAAGACTCCTTACATATGCACCCGATTCTCTGCGAGCAAATACTTTAATTCAAAAGAGTGTATCCTATAGCAGGGGAACCCCTTTGTCCCGTTAGGGACATCATGTGGGTAGCGCTTAGGATGGGTATCTTCATGTTGTGCCGTAAGCTACATGATGTGCATCAATGGATGTATCCGTAACTGTCTCATCACATGGCGTACCTACGGCACGCTGTTCTATCCTCAGCTGTTTTTTCTACCGACATCAAGTCCCTGACATGTGCCTTGATAAACAGCATCAAGAAAGATGATGGGTGATAAAATATGAGCCATTCCCCATGTGTTTTATACTCAAGTGAAGAAATATTCTTGGCTGGTTAAGAGACTTGGCATTGACATTGAGAATGAGATAAGAGATATTACGCATAAAGTTACTGAATTGACAGTGATAATCTTTGTTAAGTTTATTTACAAAATGAGAGATTTGACTGGTAAAATATATAAGAGGAGGCCTATCCTCCTCTTATCGCTCACATTGCTGTTTACCCAGTGTATGCGGGAAGAAGTAATTGAAGACTTTACGGAAGTAAGGGAAAGCCCGGCAGCCGTTTATTGTGTGCTCACGCCCGGGGAGTACATTCAGGTACTGTTGTTCCGCTCGGTACCTTTTTTTGATAGCACAGCTTATCTTAGTGAAGATTTGGTGATCTACGATGCCGATATCCGTATTTTCAACGATCATGGGGATACAGTCCGTTTGCAAAACCCTTCATCTGATGGCGGATATGCGTACAATGTCCCGATACAGTATGGTTCCTATACCGCATTACAGTCGGATCTGCCCATACAGGCAGGCGAGACTTACCATTTATTGGTCAATATAGCAAATGGCACGGAACTGTTAAGGGCTAGTACTAGTGTGCCAAAAGAAGCGGTGCAGTGGGATAGTTTTGAGATTTACAACAGAAGACCATCCCCCAGGCCTACTTATCCTAACGAATACAAGAACCCAGTGTATGTGATTGATACAATAGCCGATGTAAGAGGCAGTTGGTCTAACCAGGGAGCGGAAACCAGATTGGTGTTCACTGGTTATAGTCATCCTTTGAGAATGGAGAGAGCGTATGAAGGATTCAACGATCCATATTACATAAGAACTACTGATTGCTGTAAGCATCTGATGATAGAAGGTTATCGTTTGTATGATGGAAGGACCTCGAGCCATGATGGTGGTTATTTTACGGTTGTCACCCTTAACCCGGAACTGGAAGCCTACTTGAGGGTCTATGACCTGTATGAAGAAGACCGCACCAATATTGGCTTTGGCCTTTTCTTGCGCTTGTTCAATGGCGTTTATCCCGAATACACCAATATAGAGGGCGGTTTAGGCTTGTTTGCTGCCCACCTCTCAGATGCCAGAGCTATATGAAAACGATAAATCTTTGGGTAGTACTTTTGCTTTGCCTGTTGCTGTCGGCTTGTAGCAGCCGCTATATAGCTCCCTTTAGCAGTCCGGAAATCAATACTGAAGAAGGGCAGGAGGGAGTTCGGTTCTTCTTTCAGGAGGTCAAACTCAATGGGGCAAGTAAGTATAGCCAGAACGCCCAAAAGCAGGACCTTGCTTTCGTACAGGTGAAAGTACTAAACCGTACTGCTGATACCATCCGCTTGGCTGAGTCACGGCTGCAGGCGTTTGTTGACTACCAGGCGGTGGAAATACTAGCCCCGGCCAAAGTGAGCAAACAGTTGAGACAAAAGAAAGCCAAATATTTTCTCTACCTGCTGCCTGGTTTGTTCTACACCGGCAATGGCATCATCTACTACCCGGTACTTGCCCCGCTGGGAGTGTATCATTATATACGGGCAAGCAAAGCCAATAAGGCTTTTGAGAAAGACTTTATGGGGCGTTCCCTGCTTGGGCAGGAGGTGGCGCCCGGAGGGATGGCAGCAGGCTGGGTGTGTGTCAGCAGTGACCAGGCAATCTCAAACTTAATGATGCGCTATGTTGAATAGATATCTGCTGTTGCTATTCCTACTGAGTATGGCTACCAGTGCGCCCGTCATTGCCCAAAACCTGGGCCTGCTGGAACTGGAAGTGCGGCAGGAAAAGAGTGAAAAACCGCTTGACGGAGCTTTGGTCAATATCAGTCCTTTAGGAAAAAGCTTTGTTACCGACAAAAAGGGAAAACTTACCGTAGCCCTGCCCTTTGGCTTGTATGTATTTGAGGTGGAAGTTTCAGGCTTACCGCAATACACCAACTCTTTTGCTATTAACGCAGATACCACAGTTACTTTTTACCTCTCCGGCGAAGTAATGTTGCTGGACGATGTGGAAATAACGGCCAACAAGATGGATGCCCGCATCCACCAGGAGCAGATCAGCGTTGAAAAAATCAGCAGTGAAAAGGTGCGTCAGCTGCCGGTCATTGGAGGTGAAAGAGACTTTCTGAAGGCCGCGGCCTACTTTCCCGGTATACAAACTGGCTCGGAAGGTTCGGCTGATATCATGGTTCGGGGAGGCTCGGTAGACCAGAACCTGTACTTGCTGGATAATGCCGTACTTTATCACACCAATCATCTGTATGGATTTCTGTCTTCCTTCAATCCCCAGTATATAGCGGAAGTGGATATCATCAAAGGAGGCTTTCCTGCCCGCTTCGGAGGCAAGTTGTCCTCGGTAGTCAATGCCAAAACTGTGGAGCCTACTTACGATTATACTGAAGGTGAAGTAAGTATTGGGCTGGCTGCCTCTTCCTTGTACCTGAACAAACCACTGATTGACAACAAGCTTAACCTGATGGTGGCCGGAAGACGGTCCTATTATGATATTTTCCTGCCCCTGTTTGTCGGCAGGGATAATTATGAAGCCTATAATTTCTATGACCTAAATGCCAAGTTATCCTGGCAGGTGAATGAGCACAACGATCTGCATTTTTCGGTCTACCGCGACAGGGACCTGTACAAAGAAATCAGCTCTGCCAGAGAAACAGAAATGTATGATACCCTCAGCCGAAAGTGGTCTAATGAACTGTACAACCTGAGTTGGAAAGCCAATCACCAGCGTTTTTCCAGTACATTTAATGCCTACTACAGTGAATTCAA
>CAZFFW010000015.1:0-53778 GCA_964518125.1 uncultured Porifericola sp. | reverse complement strand
TCCTGAACTGGATGGTGATGGCGAAGTCAGCAGTCATGATGCTTCCACCAACGGACTGATCAATGCCTACAAAGCAATGCGTAAAGGTTGAGATTGCTATAGTGCTTGGTGTTCAGGTGTTGTAGTGTTACCAAGTCGAACCATAACACTATCATACTATTACGCCATAACACCGCAAAAAAATTATAACACCGTAAAATAGATGAGTGAATTATACCCGCTAAAATTCCGCACCATTTTCAAAGATAAGATCTGGGGTGGCAGTAAAATCAAAACTATCCTGGGAAAAGATTTCTCTCCCCTGCCTAACTGCGGCGAAACCTGGGAGATATCTGGCGTAGAAGGCAATATCTCCGAAGTAGCCGAGGGGCCGCTGGCTGGTAAAAACCTGAAGGAACTGATACAGAAGTACCAGGCCAGCCTGCTGGGAACTTCAGTTTATGAAAAATTTGGTGATGAGTTTCCCCTGCTCGTCAAGTTTATAGACGCCAACGATGACCTTTCTATCCAGGTGCATCCCGATGATGCGCTGGCTAAGGAAAGGCACAACTCCTTCGGAAAAACTGAGATGTGGTATATTTTCCAGGCGGATGAGGGCGCTAAGCTGATCAGCGGATTTAATCAGCCTATGAGCAAAGAAAAGTACCTGGAGGCTTTTGATGCCGGTAAACTCACCAGCATCCTCAACCAGGAGCCGGTACAGGCCGATGATGTATTTTTCCTGCCGGCAGGCCGCGTACATACCATCGGAAAAGGCCTGCTGCTGGCCGAGATTCAGCAGACCTCCGATATTACCTACCGTATCTATGACTTTGACCGTACAGATGCACAGGGCAATAGTCGTGAACTCCACGTAGAAGAGGCCCTGGATGCTATTGACTACCGGTATTACGACGAATACAAAACAAAATATACAGCTGAAAAGAACAAGGCCGTACAGCTAGCTGCCTGTCCTTACTTTGTGACCAACCGCCTGGAGTACACCCATAGTACCGAAAGGAACTATCAGGCGCTGGATTCTTTTGTAATCTATGTGTGCATGGAGGGAAAGGCAGAAATTATTACTGAAGGTACTGGCTACACCATGCAGAAAGGCGATGCCTACCTTATCCCGGCCAGCATCAGGCAAGTAAAACTGGCCACAGATTCTGGCTTCAAAATGCTGGAATCTTATGTGCCGCAGACTTAGCGTATGAACCAGATTCAGCATAAACATGTCCATTTTCAGCACCTGGGACTGGTAGATTATCAGCAGGCCTGGGACTACCAGGAAAAACTGTTTGCCGATACCGTACAGACTAAAATAGAAAACCGGAAGCGTCCTGAAGATTCGCAGGAACCCACAGCCAACTACCTGCTCTTCTGCCAGCATCCGCACGTGTACACCCTCGGCAAGAGCGGCCACCTGGATCACCTGCTGCTCAGCGAACAGCAGCTCGCTGAGAAAAAGGCAAAGTTTTATAAAATTAACCGCGGAGGCGATATCACCTATCACGGACCGGGGCAGCTGGTAGCCTACCCTATCCTGGACCTGGAAAATTTCTTTACTGATATCCATCGCTACCTTCGCTATCTGGAAGAAGCCGTGATACTGACACTCGCTGACTTTGGGCTGGAGGCCGGGCGGATTGAGGGACTCACCGGTGTATGGCTGGACCATATCCGGCAGGAGCGCCCCCGTAAAATATGCGCGATGGGCGTAAAATCAAGCCGCTGGGTGACCATGCATGGTCTTGCCCTTAATGTGAACGCTGACCTGCGTTATTTTGAGTACATTATCCCCTGTGGTATCAACGATAAAGCTGTCACTTCAATGCAGCAGGAGTTGGGAAGCCCTCTGGAAATACGTGCCGTTGAATCCAGCCTGAGGCAACACCTGGCAGCAATGTTTGAGATGGAACTGGGCGACGAACAGCTTGGTTTTCCTGCACATAACAAAGCAACATTATGAAGAAAGATATAGATTTTCCTAAAGTAAAAGGCGTTTCCATGGCTATCACTCGCCAAAGAAACCAGGAGAATGGCGAGTACGAGTATTATGTATACCTCATCAACGATAAGAGTGTAGCCCTGGAAAATGTACTCATCAATTCTTACGGCTACAGCAAAAACCAGGAAACCAAAACCTCTACCCTCCGTCATTTTATTGAGCGGATTGAGCCTATGACTTCATTTAAGGTAGAGCCTATCATGCCCGAACTGTTCAAACTGGTCAACCAGTATTGGGTAAGCTATTATGTAGATGAGCAGGTATTTGACAAGAAATTTATTTTTATGCCTGACAGCGTCACAGACAAAAACTTTTCCTTCATTGAAGCCGTACAGATGGAAGGTATTCTCCATGCATGATGCACCCCTCATAACGAATATAATTTGTCAAAATAGTGCCTGTGGAATACAATTCACTTCTGACATAAGCTACCCCCCAGATTTTACAAGCTTTCCCCTTAACTTAAGATGTAAGTAAAGGACCCTACTCACACATCATTTTCTGATAAGGCTGTTTAACTTTCCCCCTAAATCATGACTGAAAGAAAATGCTGCTTTTAAAGATGATGTGTGTGTCGCTGCGCTTCTCCTACTGGTCTGCCCTGACAGTCTTCCTGGGGAGCCTGTTGTTGCTTCCGGGACACAGCATTGCGCAGCAGGTTACCATCAACGGTAAAGTAACGGACGGAGAAAGCGGCGATCCCATTCCCTTTGCCAATGTGCTGCTGAAAAGTAGCGGAACAGGTATGACTACGGATTTTGATGGCCTGTACCGGATGGAAATTAGCAGGATTCCGGATACCCTGATCGTAAGCTACGTTGGCTACCAGAGCCAGCAACAGGCTATAGCCACAGCAGGCACAGTAGAAATCAACTTTCGGCTACTGCCCGATGTCGTCAACCTGCAGGAAATCGTGGTCTATGCAGGAGAGAACCCGGCTTTTGAAATCCTGAGAAGACTGGACCGCAACCGTAAGCTCAATGACCCTCGCTCGCTGGAAGCCTATGACTACGAAAGCTACTCCAAAACTGAAATAGACCTGAACCAGTTGCCGGAAAAGAGTAAGCAGGACGGCCTGCTGAAAAAGGTAACGGACCGGCTGGACGAAATACAGGGCGTTACTGATGAGTCAGGCAATACCCTGATCCCGATATATTTATCAGAGACCATTTCCAGGTTTTATGTAAGGAATAGCCCGGTGCTTAAGCGCGAAAATATCATACGCTCTCAGGTGAAGGGTGTCGGGCTGAGTGCCGACAGCTGGCTATCGCAGCTGAGCGGTTCGGCTTTCCAGCAATACAATTTTTACTACCCTTACATCAATCTGGTTGGCAAAAGCTTTATTTCGCCCATTGCCGCTAATGGGAAGTTGTTTTACGATTACGAACTAAGCGACAGCCTCTACCTGGGCGAGGATTACTGCTACCGTCTTGACTTTTTCCCCCGGCGCAAGCAGGACCTGGCATTTCAGGGGAGCATGTGGATCACCAGAGATGCCTATGCCCTCAGGCAGATAGACGTACAGATCAGCAGGGATGCCAACCTCAACTATATAGAAAAAATCCGTATTCAGCAGGAAATGGCGCCCGTGGAAAACACCTGGATTCCGGCCAAAACCAGGGTGCTGATTGACTCCGAAGAATTTGGCCAGCAGCCGGGCCTGCTCCTGAAATTTTACAGTTCAAACCGGGACTTTGTGCTGAATAATGAGCAGAAAAGCAGGTTCTATGAAACCAGTATCAGCTTGCTGGAGAATGCCTATACCGCTGACGAGGCCTACTGGAACACCCAGAGACACGAAAGCCTGAGTGAAAATGAACTGCAGGTGCTGGCCATTATCGACACCATTAATCATATACCTGCGGTCAGGACCTACGTCGGCTTCATAGACGCGCTGGCCAGCGGATACAAATCTCTGTCCTACTTTGACCTGGGCCATTATTTCTATACCTATGCCAATAACAGCTTAGAGGGGCATCGCATTCGCCTGGGCGGCAGGACCAACAGCGGCTTCAGCCAGGTGTGGACCCTGAGGGCTTATGCGGCCTATGGCACCAAAGATCGCAGATTCAAATACGGCATGGGCACTGATTATATTTTGCGCCGGTCGCCCTGGAGTACTGTCAGTGTGGATTATGCGCATGATATCGGGCAGGTAGGGTTTGATACTGAAGCCCTGCAGGAAGGAAATGAGATTTTTCTTACCGCCTCTTTCTTCGGTGACCTGGAAAAAGCCTATCGCTACGACCGAAGCAGCATCAGTCTTTTCCAGCAGCTGCCTTATGGCTTATCCTCAAAAGCCAGCTTTCGCTACCAGTGGTTTGACCCTCTATTCAATTTTGCTTACCTGGAGAAACCCTCCGACCAGCTTAGCCTTCGGGATGGACGCTTTACCACATCCGAAGCCAGCCTGACTGTACGCTTCGCCCGTGATGAACAATTTGTACAACAGGGCAACCGTAGGATCAGCCTCGGTACCATCCGCTGGCCTGTTGTCGAAATGAAATATACCCTGGGACTCAAGGGTGTACTGGGTAGCGACTTTGCGTATCAGAAACTGGAAGGCAACCTACGGCAAAACCTGAAAATGGGGGCAGTAGGCACCTCTACTTATCAGTTGGCAGGAGCATACACCTTTGATGCCCTACCTTACCCCCTGCTGAACATACACCTGGGTAATGAAGGTGCTTTTTATTCCAGTGCAGCCTTCAGCACCATGCTGACCAACGAGTTTGTAAGTGACCATTTTATGTCCTTACGTTATCAGCATGCATTCCAGGGGTTTCTGCTCAACCGCATCCCGTTGATGCAAAAGCTCAAATGGCGTTCGCTGGCCACTGCCAATATGCTGTATGGTGGTATGAGAGCAGAAAACATCAGCCTGATGGCTGACATGGATATGGAAGGCAACAGTATTATACCTTTTAGCTATCTGGGTGATCAGCCCTTTGTAGAAGTAGGCTACGGTATTGAGAATATATTCAAGATTATCCGCATTGATGCTTTTCACCGGCTTACGTATCTGGATCAACCCAATATCAAAAAATTTCGGGTAATGGTATCCCTGCAGCTGATTTTGTAGCATCAGGTATTCATACTAAATACGGAGGAGAAACCACCTGCTGCAGAAACTAAACAGGCTTATTTAGCACCAAGTACGCAATATAACTCAAATGCTGATTCCAGGATCGCCCTCAGAGATTAGGGCCAGCAACTCTTTGATTTCTTCAGACTTATCATAATCCCTCAGTTTTTCAAAGGATACGATCAGGTTACGGAACATCCGGCGCGTAATATCCAGGTTACTGCAGGGTTGATAAAAAATATCGTTGGGCTGCAGCTTCAGTTGGGATATATAATTGTCAATGTCATGCTTGCTGAAGATCAGTCCACGATTAAAGGCATTGATGTAAAACTGAACGTCCAGCGACTTATAGGTAAGAATGAACAGGCTGGGCAGGTTAACGCCGTATACCGGTAGTTTGAGTTTCTGCGCCACCAGCAGGTAAATCACACAAAGTGAAATTGGGTTACCCTTTTTACTATCCAGTACGCTGTTGATCATAGAATTGGCCGGCGCATGAAAGTTTTTGGTATTTGCACCGAACTTTAGCTTGGCAAAGAGTACACTGTTCAGGATCTTGACCTGGTCAAAAGGATGGACGTCAGGCTTGAATTCCAGCCAAGCTTCGTAATAAATCTGCTCAAGTTGCTTCTTCAGGGTATCCAGGCTAAGGTCGGGATACTGGTAGGTGGCAATTATCCACATACCTTCCAGCAGGTCCTGTTGGTCAGATGCATACCATTGCAGCAGGCGCTTCTTTAAAGAATCAAGCTGCAGGGTATGGATGATATCTTCAATACGCTTCTGTACGTGGGGGTTAAAGCTATTTTCCCACTCCTGCTCAAGAAAAGGGATGATGGCATCTCCAAACGAAATGATCTTCTCCTCTACATGCCCCAGCACCTCTGTATCCTCATCATCAAGTAGTGACACCAGGGCTTTTAACTCTTTATCATCCATATACTCGTTTCCCTAACTTCGTTTGTTGCATTAATCTTTCCCACCAAAAATTGAAAACCTGACGTAACGCTTAGGGTTAGCTTTAAGGTCTACCAGCAGGCTGTCCAGGTCAGCTACCGTTTGGTTGAGGTTGACATAGAGAGAGTCATCGCTCACCAGTTTTCCAAGTGTTCCCTCCTGTTGTTCTACTTTACGGGTGATAGACTCAAGGTTAGCCAGTGTACGGTCCAGCTTCTGAACGGTGGCCTGTATCTGAATATCGTTTAACGAATCAGCCAGGTTGTTGAGCTTGACCATCAATGGGCCTATACCCTGCTGGTTATCCGCCAGCACTTCAGATAGTTGCTGTAGGTTGTTAATGATGATATTCATCCCGCGGCGGTTTTCTGTTACCAGCGATTCTACCTCGAAAGTGGTCTGCTCTACATTTTCCAGCGCATTAGACACGCTGCTGGTGTCCCGCACAAAGGCAGAAAGCAGAAAATTTATCTTCGTAATGGTAGTATCTAACTGATCAATAATGGGTAAAGTCTTGGCCTGTACCAGTTCGGCAATCCCTACATCTTTTTCTGCTACCAGGGTATCCCCTTCGTTGAGGGGCTGGTTGATGTTTTTGATATTAAGGATAATCGCTTTACTACCCAACAGGTCACTGGTGGTCAGGATTGCAGCGGTAGAATCTCCTATGATGATCTTTTCATCAATCTTCAGCGATACCAGCAGTTGATTATTTCTCTGCTGCAGCAAATCAATTCTGTCCACATAGCCGACTGGCAAACCATTGATCAGTACCGGATTGGAAGCCGCTAAACCATCCACGCTTTCGTAAACTACGTAAAAAGTATTGTTGGTAGAAAAAACTTCGGTTCCCTTTAAAAATCTGACACCAAAATACAGGATTACTCCGGCGATGATCGCCAGGGTAGCCACTTTGATTTCTTTAGAAATTTTCACTAAAAATGGGTATAAGTTGAATATTGTTTCTCCATCATAAACGATAAGGCAAGCTCTCAGGAGGGCTTGCCGGTTACAATTCTAAGTAACGGGATATCAGCTATAAGGATTCTATTTCCTGCTTATAATCTCTGATCGCCCTAAAAATACCGGAGGCGATATATACCTGGCCTAGCTTGTCGTTAAGATAACGTTCTTCTTCAGGATTGGTCAGATAGCCTACTTCCACCAGCACACTGGGCATCGAGGTACGCCAAAGTACCCAGAAACCGGCCTGCTTGACTCCCCTGCTGCGCCGGCCTACCCTTTCTTTGAATTGTCTCTCTATTTTATCTGCCAAAAGTAAGCTATTGTTTAGATACGCACCCTGATAAAGCGAAAAAAGAATATGTGATTCAGGAGAGTTCGGATCAAAGCCTTCATATTTTTCCTGGTAGTTTTCTTCCATCAGGATCACAGCGTTCTCCCTTTTGGCTACTTCCAGGTTACCTTCCAGTGTGTGTGCACCCATCACGTAGGTTTCGGTACCGTGTACTGCGGCTTTACCGGGCAGTGCGTTGGCATGTATGGAAATGAAGAGATCTGCATCATTTTTGTTAGCTAATTCAGCACGTTGCTCCAGCTCGAGGAAGCGGTCACTGTCGCGGGTAAAGATCACTTCCACATCGTCCATGTTCTCTTTGATGATGCGCCCCAGCTGATGAGAAATGTTGAGCACAATATCTTTTTCTCGCGCCACCAGGCCGTGCGTACCGGGGTCTTTACCGCCATGTCCGGCGTCTATCACGACTCTTTTGACACGGTACTGTTTGATGCCTGCTGTGTTGAAAGTAGCGGCGATAAGCAGGAGCGAAAAACAACTGATGCATATAATATTTTTCACTGAGCTACGGTTGTTAGGTAAACAAACGATAACTTTGTACAAAGTTGATATATTTTATTTAAAACTGAAACGGCAGTTGACTTATTTAAAATACGTGTGTAGCCTTTTATTATTATTGGTTACACTTACTGATTTACGTGCGCAGGAAGATGAAAAGCCTTTTCAGTCAGATACCAGCGGGGTACTATCACCCTCTATCCTCGACCAGCCTCTGCCTGTAGACACCATTCCTGCCGACTCTATCACTCTAAACGACACAACAGCAGTGGTGGCTGATAGTTCCGTTGTGCAGGGGGATATACAGACTACGATTGAATATACTGCTGAAGACTCCATATATTTTGATGTGGTTAACCGTAAAATATACCTCTATGGCGATGCCAATATCAATTACGGAGAGATCAGGCTGCAGGCTGATTATGTAGAAATGGACTGGGTCAACAACATGCTCACTGCAAAAGGAATGCCTGATTCCACCGGCAGAATTGCGGGTAAACCCATATTTACCGATGGACCGGAAGAATACCAGACCGAAACGATCCGCTACAATTTCAAAACCCAGAAGGCCTTCATCTCCGGCGTACTGACCAAACCCCAGGAAGCAGAGGGTTTTGTGTTTGGTAATACGGTAAAGAAAAACGAGAAGAATGAGGTATTTATCAGCAAGGGCTGGTACACACCCTGCGACTGCGAACCCGGCGAAACGCCCGATCTCTACATCAAGTCCAGCAAGCTGAAAGTAGTACCGGGCGAACTGATCGTATCCGGCCCTTTCAACCTGGTGATCACGGATATTCCTACTCCGCTGGGGCTGCCTTTCGGGATATTCCCCATGCCCCGCCGCCAGAATTCCGGCATTGTGGTACCTACATACGGAGAAGAAAGAAGGCGCGGATTTTTCCTCAAAAACGGTGGGTATTACTTTGACATCAACGAATATGTAAACCTGACACTACTGGGTGAGATCTACTCCAAAGGTAGTTATGGTTTTTCTATTATTTCAGATTATCGTAAGCGCTACGCTTACAACGGAGGGCTGAATTTCCAGTTTAACCGCCAGCTGATAGATCCGGACGGAGCCGATTCGCAGGAAGCCCGGGACTTCCGCCTGACCTTCCGCCATACGCCGCAGTCCAGGGGTGCCAGTCGCTTCTCGGCCTCGGTCAATATGGCTACCAGTTCATTTATCCAGAACAACCCGACCACCAACGTAGAAAACAACCTGCGGACCACCCTCAGCTCTACCATGACCTACTCTACGGCCTTCCGGGGTACACCCTTCAACATGGCCATGAGCTTCAGGCACAACCAGAACCTGCTGACAGATGTGTTCAATGTCATCCTGCCGGAACTATCGGTCAATATGAACCGGGTGTATCCTTTCAAAAATATTGCCCGCTCCCGCAGCAGCTGGCTGAGCAAAGTCAATGTAGGCTACCGCATGGCTGCCCGTAACCAACTGACCAACGAAGCGGTACGTCCTCCCCGGGGGATTCCAGCCAACCTGATTGCCGACCGCGACCCCCGGGCGGATAGTGTACTGGCGATCAACAGCGAAAACCTGCCGGAAATCCTCAGGCGTACGCAGACCGGTATGGAGCATACCATCCCGATCTCTACTTCTTTTAATATCTTCAACTACTTCACCGTATCACCCTCCCTCAACTACGAGGAGGTATGGTACCTGAAGGAACTGGATTACGAATTTGACAGTACCATTAATAAGGTACGGGTAGAAGAAATACCCGGTTTTACCCGGGCTGCCTCTTGGAATACCAGCGTAGGCGTCAATACCCGTGTTTACGGAACCTATAATTTCAGGCGGGACAGAAAGGTGCAGGCGATCCGCCATACCGTGATCCCCTCGCTGAGTATGAGCTACAGCCCGGATTTCTCCGACGTACGCTTCGGCTACTATCAAAATGTTAGGCTGGATGATGAAGTGCTGATTGATCCTTACACAGGTGTAGACCGCAATGAAAAGCTGGTCTCGGTTTACGACGGCTTTATCTTTGGCGCACCTTCACCCGGCAAGAGCGGATCGATAGGTTTCTCGCTCAACAATAACCTGGAAATGAAAGTCCGGAATGATAAGGACACTACAGAAAATGCCAAGCCTACGCGTAAAATCCCCATCTTTGAAAGCCTTTCGCTCAGTACCAGTTACAACCTGATTGCGGATTCCTTTAAGCTGGCGCCGTTTAATATTTCGGCCCGTACCCGTCTTTTTGATGGCAAAGTGAATATCAATGCCGCCATGGCGATGGACCCCTACACCTATATTCCTGATAATATCCAGCCGATAGACACCATAGGCCGGGGCGATAACCAGAGGGTGGTCCGTAACTTTGTCCGTACCGATCTGTATGCCTGGCAGCCCCTGGGAGAATTTGCCAATCTCCCGGAGCAGACAGTGGCCTTAATAGACAGGGGGATTGGCACCATTACCCGCGCTAACCTGGCGTTTACCACTAACTTCCAGCCCAAACAGAAGAAAGAGAAGAACACCGAGAATGTACCGGAAGAAGAGTTGGAATTTATAGATCGGAACCGGGAGGATTATGTGGATTTTGACATCCCCTGGAGTGTACGCCTGCGCTATAACATCAGCTATACCAACGATCCGCGCCGCCGTACCATTTCAGGTGAAGATGAGCGTATCCGGCAGTCTGTCATGTTTTCCGGGGATGTCAGCATCGCGCCCAAGTGGAAAGTACAGTTTAACTCAGGTTTTGATTTTGTGAGGCAGGAAATCACCCAAACCAGTATTGATGTCTTCCGCGACCTGGGCTGCTTTGACTTCCAGTTCAACTGGGTGCCTTTCGGAAGGTTTACCTCCTATCATGTGCAGATCAATGTAAAATCTTCCATGCTCAGCGACCTCAAGCTACAACGCAGAAGGGCCTGGCAGGATTTCTAGTCCAACTGCCGTTTGGCAATAAAGGCCGCCCCGATCAGGGCTACCAGTAGCAGTATACCGGCCACTTCAAAGGGCAGGACAAAATCGCTCATCATCTGCACACCCAGCGTCTGTACGGTAGACTCCCTGATGAGTTGTTCGTTGGCTACTGATTGCTGTATCCAGTCCAGTGAAGCAAAGTTCACCTGCAGTATCATAAAGCCCAGCAGCCCGAAAAGGGATAAACCGATAAGTGCCGCCCAGAACTGATGGTGCCCCCGGGTAGTGACTGCCTTACCGGAAAGCTTGTTGGTGAGCATGACGCCAAAAATCATCAGCACCAGCACCCCACCTACGTACACCAGCACCTGGGTAATCGCGATAAAGTCTGCACCAGCAAACACATAGACCGCTGAGATACACAAAAAAGTGATGATCAGCAGGAAGGCGGCATAGAGCACATTGGGGGTAAATAGTATCATCAGCGCGCTGATCACTGCCAGGGCTGCGAATGTGTAAAAAATGATCTGCTCTAGCAGCATGGCCTAGTCTTCAGTTGATTGTTTACCACCTTCATCACCACCCTTTTTCTGCTTCTCTTCCATGATTCTACGTGCCATTTCCTGTGGGTCGGACGCTTCAGTTTTAGGCTTAATTTTGGGGCGCATACCCGCTGCTTTGGGCTTATATGCGGGTACCTTTGGTTTAAAGGCAGGTTTGGGCGTATTTCCTGGATCTTCCGCTGAGTCGGATTTTTTGGCTGCTGCTTTGGCTTTTTCTTTCTCTTCCGTAAATTTTTCCAGCGCCTGTTTTTTCTCCAGTATTTCCAGTGGTGTCATGTTAGAAAAAGGGAAATTATGGTCAGCCACATCAAATTCACTGAAATCATAATCCTTGGTCATGGTCAGACATTCGGTAGGGCAAACAGTAGTACACAGGCCGCAGAAGCAGCATTTGGCCATATCAATATCAAACTTAGCAGGGTAGATTCTTTTCGACGAGCCATCGGAAGTCTTGCCGATTTCCTCTACCGCCCTTATCGGCTCAATTTCTATACAGTTTACCGGGCATATCTTGGCACATTTGTCACAGACGATGCAGTCATCTATTTCATTGTGCAGTTTGTAGCGACCGATGTCCGGCACCGGAATGGTTTCGTGTGGATACTGCAGGGTCACAATACCTTCTTCCTGCTCAAAATAATGCTTATCGCTCACCCCATACGGCTTACGCTGCTGCCGGGCATCCAGCAGATGTCGGAAAGAAAGCCTTAGCCCGCCGAGCAGCGAACTGATGCCTTCTCTGATATTTCCCCAATACGAGTTGTTAGCTCCCTGGCGATGCATATACTTGCGATTTGATCTTTACTAAGAATGACAACTGTCAGCATAACAAGCTTTCAGCGTGATGAGTTGCCGGAGTTGGTACACAAGGCAAACTACATTCAACAGGCAGCAAGGCTCCACTGGCAGTTCATTTTACAATACTAATCACAGTGGCGCTGAATAAAAAATCAGGAGATACTTCGGGTTTGTTTTTCGGCTTCGTCAGCCTGCATCTGCTTGTCGTATAGCGTTTTATATACGCCATTTTTGGACAGTAGCGACTCATTGGTACCTTGTTCTACAATTTTGCCTCCATCCAGCACCACTATCTTATCGGCCAGTTTGGCGGAAGATACGCGATGGGAAATGATGATGGTTGTCCGGTGGAGCATGATATCCTTAAGGCTGGTCAGAATCGTGTTTTCTGTTTTGGTATCTACAGCGGAAAGGCAGTCATCCAGGATCAGTATTTTGGGATCGCGGGCGATGGCACGGGCAATGGACACCCGCTGTTTTTGTCCGCCTGACAGGGTAATCCCCCGCTCGCCCAGTTTGGTAGCAAAGCCTTCCGGAAAATCATCGATGGTTGTCTTAAGATCTGCGTTAAAAGCGGCATGCTCTATACGCTCCTGTTCCATCTGTACGGTGCCAAAAGCGATATTACTCAGAATCGTATCTGAGAAAAGGAACACATCCTGGGGCACATAGCCGATCTGTGAACGCAGGCTGTGCAGATCATAATCCCGTATATCCACGCCATCCACCTGTACCTTGCCGTCTTCCACATCGTACAGCCTGCTGATAATATTGGCAATAGTACTTTTACCTGAGCCGGTGGTACCCACAATGGCAATGGACTGACCAGCCTCCACGCTAAATGATATATCATCCAGCGCGCGTATGCCGGAGTCAGGATATACAAAACTGACGTGCTCCAGTTTGACATCTCCCTTAATCTCCTGACTAATTTCACCAGAAATAATGTCGTTTTCAGTATGCATGAATTCATTGATACGCTTCTGCGAAGCCGCTGCCCTTTGTATGATACTGGTAATCCAGCCCAGGGAAGTCACCGGCCAGGTCAGCATGTTGACGTAAATGATGAACTCGGCAATCACACCCGGAGAAACAGCTCCCCGAATGACCTCCGCCCCACCGACAAACACGGTAATCACTGAGCTAAGCCCGATCAGCCCGATCACCAGAGGAATAAACAGCGCGTTCACAAAAGCCAGTTTGATGGATTTATCCTGGTAATCGTTGCTGGCGTCAACAAATTTATTGGCAGAATCCGTTTCCCGCACAAAGGATTTGATCACCCGAATACCGGAAAAAGCCTCCTGCACATAAGTAGACAGGCCGGACAGGCTGCGTTGTATTTCTTCTGAGCGGCGGTTGATAATATTGTTTACATAATAAATACTGAGCGAGAGGATCGGCAGTGGGATCAGCGTATACAGGGTGAGCCGCACATTGACCGAAAACATATAAGGAATCAGGATAGCGAAAAGCGTGAAGAGGTTGAGGCCGTACATGATACCCGGCCCCAGGTACATACGCACCTTACTGACATCCTCAGAAATACGAGCCATCAGGTCACCGGTATTGTTTCGGCGGTAAAAACTGGTAGGCAGCGCCTGGTAATGTGCGTAAATATCGTTCTTGAGGTCAAATTCAATGAGGCGGGAAACCACGATGATCGTCTGGCGGGTCAGGAAGGTAAAGAAGCCTTTCAGCAAAGCCATGACCAGGATAGCCGCACCATAAATAAATATACTGTTAGCGAATATGTCGTATATCAGTTCCTGCAGCTCAAACCCCTCATATAGCCGGTAAAGTGCGATATTCTCCTCTACCAGGTTGATTGATCTTCTGACAATCTGGGCAGGAATAATCGCAAAAACATTGGAAATGATGATGAATAATAAGCCCAGTAATAGCCGATACTTATACCTGAGCAGATACTTATTTAAGTAGCTGAGTTCTTTCACTTTGAGTTACAACGGTTTCGTCTGCAAATGGTTCTTTGTACGATTTTGTTAATTGGTATACTACTGAAAAAAATCTACTTTTGTAGCGATTCTCAGCCAATAGCAAATGTTAAGGCAGAAACTTGAGCAAAAGTTAAGCAGAGTGCAAGCGTTATGGAAGTAAAAGCAGTAGAAAACTTGCCAGAAGAAACATCTGATCAATCAATCAATGTATTTGAGGTCATGGCCAGGTATGGCCACGAGCAGTTAGTGCAGTGCTATGATAAAGATACCGGCCTCAAGGCGATCATTGGTATCCACTCCACTGTCCTCGGTCCGGCTATGGGCGGTACCCGGATGTGGAACTACGCCCGGGATGAAGAAGGCGTGATTGATGCGCTCCGCCTTTCAAGGGGTATGACCTATAAGTCAGCTATCTCAGGGCTCAATGTAGGTGGCGGCAAGGCAGTGTTGATTGGCGATGCCAAAAGCATGAAGTCAGAAGCCTACCTGCGCCGCTTTGGTAAATTTGTGGAAAGCCTGGGGGGCAAGTACGTCACAGCCGGAGATGTCAATATCAATACCCGCGACCTGGAGTACATCCGGATGGAGACCGGTCACGTAACAGGGCTGCCCGAAACCCTGGGCGGTGGAGGATCATCTTCACTCATTACCGCTTATGGCGTATATATGGGCATAAAAGCGGCAGCCAAACAGGCTTTTGGCAGCGATAGCCTGGAGGGCAGAAAGGTCGCAGTACAGGGCGTAGGAGCTGTAGGCATGAAACTTACCGAATACCTGAGCCGGGAGAATGCGGAAGTATTTGTATCCGATATTGAAGAAAACTACCTGCAGACTGCCTCACGCGAATACGGTGCTCACGTAGTGAGCGCAGAAGGCATCTTTGAGATAGAAAGCGACATCTATGCTCCCTGCGCACTGGGCGCCACCTTAAACGACCGTACGATACCGATGCTCAAATGTAAGGCCATCGCCGGGGGTGCCAATAACCAGCTTGCCCAGGAAGAGAAGCACGGACAAATGCTGATGGACCGAGGAATCGTATATGCTCCGGACTTTCTGGTAAATGCCGGGGGGATCATGGCAGTAGCCGCGGAGTATTTTGGTGAGTTCAACAAACCATATCTTTATCAAAAAGCTGAACGCATTTATGATAACTGTCTGCAGGTATTACAGCAGGCAGCACAACAAAATAAAAGCGCTCATCTGGTAGCCATGGAAAAAGCAGAGGCGAGAATTGCTGCGATTGGTAAACTTCACAGGAGCTTGTAAATTAAAGACACTAAACTTTTCAGAAAAAGTAAATTTTTTAGGAGCAGTAGTTGTTACAAGTCAGCTAATCGCGAACTCTAATTTTAATCATGCTAAATAGAAAAATATTAAGAGCGAAAGCCATGCAGCATGTGTATGCATATAAACAATGCCAGCGCTCCAATCACGAGCTGGCATTTCATTATGTGCAGGAAGCATATGCGCCTGACTTAAACTCTATGGAAGTGCAGGACAAAGCAAAGCTTGCTGAGGAAAGAGATACTGTTACCCATTTGCTGAAACTGTACTTTAACCATCAGCCCCTGGAAAATGCTGACGAAAAACATCTTAAAGTGGCCAGGGAAGCCATTAACCGATACGAAAACCAGTGCCGGAAAGACCAGGAGTTTCTGCTCAACCAGATGGTGAGTACTACCGAGCGCATCGCAGATCACTACAAGCTTTTTTTACTGCTGCTGGTAGAACTGGCCGATGAGTCACACCGGGAGCAGCGCAAGAAACTCAGCTACAGTACACACCCCCCAACAGAAATAAATGAAGTAGCACGTACAAATTTCTACCTGAACCGGGTCATACAGGCGATACGCGACAGTGAAATACTACAGCGGCAGGCCGATGAAAACAAGCTTAACTGGAATAACCATCGGGTAGAGATCAGGCAGTGGTTTAAGAACCTGGTAAAGCCAGATAAAGAGTTTCAGGAGTACCAGTTACAGGAGCAGCCATCCTTGCAGGATGATATCAATATGGTCAGGCATGTGTTCAATAACATAGTGCTGAAGAGTGACACCATCACCAATGTCTTTGAAGAAATTGACATCAACTGGGCGGAAAATAGCAAGTCCATCAAAAGTATGGTCAACAAGAGCTTAAAATCCGTATCTGAGGAAGCTGATTCACTGGAGATCGTAGACCTTACCCCAAACTGGGAGGATGACCGGGATTTTTTGGTAGACTTGTACAAGCTGACCATCAAAAATGACATTGAGTATGAAAATGTAATCCGTGATAAATCTAAAAACTGGGCAGTAGACCGTATTGCCAGCCTGGATAGCGTGGTTATCAAGATGGCCATTGCCGAAATGATCAACTTCAGTAGCATTCCGGTAAAAGTAACGATCAACGAATACATAGACCTCTCCAAAAACTACAGCACGCAGAAGAGTAAGCAATTTGTCAACGGAATGCTGGATGTAATAGCGCAGGATCTGCAGGAAAAAAACATGATCCGCAAGAGCGGTAGAGGGCTCATTGACAATCAGTAAGTAATATTTTGGCCGGAATAGCGTATTTAAACCATGATATTCGTAGCTGTGTATGAGCAGTCCTTTATAAATTTATGTAACTTTGACTAATAAGACTTAAACAAAGTAATTATGAGCAAAACGGGTAGTAGTCTGTTGGTATTCATTTCCGGTTTGCTAGCCGGAAGCCTGTTTGGGATACTCTTTGCCCCTGATGCAGGCATCAATACGCGGGATAAGGTGACATTCCGCCTGGAAAAATACAAGAGAAGTCTGGAGGAACTGTTATCTGATCTGGTTCGTTCTAAGGAACAGCTTCCGGAGAGCGTCGCCAAGTCAGATGGAGAAAAGGTCATTAATGAAGCCCGAGAGAAGGCTAAGCAGTTGTTGGACGATGTGGACAACCTCCTGGATCAGATCAAAAAATAAAGCTTAATCATTTTATCTGTTTTATCCATAAATTCTATTTCCATGAAAAGACTGAACGTTGGAATACTGGCATCTCTTGCATCATTGTTCCTACTTGCCGGATGTAACAATGCCGCCCTTGAAGAAAAAGTGGCCGATCTTGAGCAGCGGGTCAACGCCCTTGAGTCCTCATCTCCTTCTGCCAAATCTGCTGCGCTTACTACCCGTCAGGTAAGTCAGCCCGACAGCGCTCCACAGGGTGCTGTGTCTAAATTCTCTTTTGAAGAAAGCACCTATGATTTTGGTACCATTACCGACGGCGACGTAGTAGAACATACCTTTAAATTTACCAATACCGGAGAAGCTCCGCTGATTATTCAAAGTGCCTCTGCTTCCTGTGGTTGTACTGTGCCCAGCTATCCCCGCGAACCGGTAGCTCCCGGCGAAAGCGGCGAAATTCTCGTAAAATTTAACAGTGCTAACAAACCCGGTATCCAGAATAAAACTGTAAGTATCACTGCTAACACTGACCCTACCATCACCCGCCTTACGATCAAAAGTAATGTAGTACCCCAGGGCGATCAGGTAGCTGGTCCTGTTAGAAAATAAGATTTCATAAAAACCAATATGCTGACATCTATTTTATTACAGGCCGCCGACGGACAGGGCGGCCTGATAGGCAACCTTATCCTGATCGGAGGAATAGCCCTGATTTTTTACTTTTTTATGATCCGGCCACAACAAAAACGGCAGAAAGATCAGCGAAGCTTCATTGAATCGGTCAAAAAAGGTGACATGGTCGTAACAGTGGGAGGAATACACGGTAAGGTAGTAAGTGTGGAAGACGACTCCTTTGTTTTGGAAGTAGACCGAGGTGCCAAGATAAAGTTTGAAAAAAGCTCAGTCTCACTAGAATCCAGCAAGAAGTACGCTCAGAACTCCTGATCCCTTGAACCGGAGTAAAATAATAGAGATCCGTGAAAGCTTACGCCGCTTCGTGCGGCTTTTCCCTTCTAACAAAGAAAAGCTGAAGGTAGTGACCCTTTGCCTGCTGGCAGCCACTACTTTCTGGTTTTTCAGCGCACTTAACAAATCCGATTACACTACCCGTATTGAGTATCCTGTTGCTTTCAGTTACCAGAATGACAGTACTTATGTACTGAGCGCTTTACCCGAGCATGTGCTTATTGAGGTAAGTGGGGGTGGCTGGAATCTGCTGCGCAAAACCCTGCTGTTTGACACGCCACCTGTAGAAGTAGCCCTGGAAGACCCGGTAGGCACAAAGTATATCACCGGACAGGAACTGTCACAGCAGATAGCTGATAAACTTGGTGAAGTGAGGCTCAACTATGTGGTGACAGACACCCTCTTTTTCAGCATTGACCAGGCTGCTACCAAAGAAGTCAGCATAGCACTGGATTCTTCATCTATACGCCTGGGCGATTCTTACCAGATCACTTCTCCTATTACGCTAAACCCGGCAAGAGCCACAATTACAGGCCCCAAAACAGTGCTGGAAGACCTAAGCGATACTCTCTATGTAAGCCTCAGCGGTGAGGAGGCGATCACCACAGACATGCAGCAATCTGTCATGCTGGACTATAGCGGTTCCGATTTAGTTACGATTGCCCCTGATGAGGTACGCGTTAGCTTCAAGGTAACCCCCTTTGACCTCGTAACACGCTCTGTGGAAGTTACGCAGGTAGGATTCCCGCAAGACTCTTCTTTAGAAATATTACCTAACCGTGTGGATGTAACTTTCTGGATTCAGAATGAGTATATTGACTTAATTCAAAACTATGACTTTGAAGTCGTAGTAAATTTACGTAGATTGAATTTAGAAGATAGTACTTTAACTCCGGTGCTCAAATCTTACCCCAAGTTTGCAAAAAACATAGCAATCAGTCCCTCAAAGTTGAGAGTACAGAATGCAGAATAATTTTTTTTCGGTAGGAATTACCGGGGGCATAGGCTCAGGAAAAAGCCTGGTCTGTAGAATTTTTTCAATTTTAGGAGTACCTATTTACACGTCAGACGAACGAGCAAAGTGGCTACTAGCACACGATGTGTCTCTGAAAAAACAGGTTATTCATGCTTTTGGTGAAAAGGCGTATGACCAGCAGGGAAAACCTGATCGTTCTTATCTGGCCAATGTGATTTTTAATGATGAACAAAGTCGCCAACTGCTTAACAAGCTGGTACATCCTCGTGTAGGCGAAGATTACCAGAACTGGAGAATTTTGCACGCTGATAGCCCTTACACACTGAAAGAAGCAGCTTTGCTTTTTGAAACAGGTAGCTATCGGGAACTTGATAAGATGATAAATATCAGCGCTCCGGAAGCACTACGTATCCGGAGGGTATTATTGAGAGACAAGCAAAGAGACAGGAAGCAGATTGAGGCCATCATGAAGCAGCAATGGTCAGACAAACAACGCGAGCAAATGGCTGATTTCACAATTAGTAATGATGAGAAGAGCCTGCTCATACCCAAGGTACTCAGACTGCACCAGCAACTACTGAAGTTGGTTTCCTAGCTTGCTATCTCAGCAAAAATTTTTATTTACAACAATTTATATTTTTTACTACTAATTACAATTAGTCATGAGTTTAGACAGGTACAGAAACGAAATCTGGAAAGAGATTGATTTCGAGACAGACCTCCCTCATGCTCGTTATGAAGTATCGAGCCACGGGAGAGTAAAAAGTTATGCTGTAGACAAGCAAAACGGCCGTATCATGAAAGGTTCTGATGTGAACGGTTACCTCTCAGTCATGGTCAGGCTGGGAAAGAAGGTATCCCAGACACACTACATTCACCGGTTGGTGGCAATGGCCTTTCTGCCCCGGAGAAGTGGTGAGCACCGTTACGTAGCCCATCTGGATTACGACAAGAAGAACAACAATCGCTTTAATCTGAAGTGGATGACCGAAGACGAACTTACTGCGCATAACAATAAAAACCCAGCAATACTGCGCAGCCGCTCTACAGGTTATAAGCTTACAGAGTCTGATGTACGTGTGATCAAGCGGCTGCTAAAAAGTAATAAGACCAGGCTTAGCATGATTGCCAAACGGTTTAATATTACACACACACAATTGAACAGGATACGTTCGGGAGAAAACTGGGGAAATGTTACCATCTGATAAAGATGGTAACACCTTTATTCACAGCAGGTCGTTGGGCAGAGAAATCTGATCCATATAAAACTTCATGCGGGAATGTGAGTTTTCCAGCAGGCTGATCTTTTCTATTTTATCGTCCTTATGGTTGTAGAATACCTCCACGTAGTAGTCTTCCAGGAGGAATAAGTTGATCTTATACCCGTAGTATCTGATGGCCACCACAAATGTACCTTCCTTGTACAAGTGTTGTATCTTGTTCTTCAGAGAAAGAGACATAAAACAGGAAGGTGACATCATTCTTTACAAACGTTGAAAAGCTCCTCAGCGTGCTCCAGACCACACAATACGTTCGTTCAATATAATAAAAAAACCGCTTTATTTTGAAGTAAAGCGGTTTTTTTGGGTGAAGGACGGGATTTGAACCCGCGACCTCTGGATCCACAAACCAGCGCTCTAACCAACTGAGCTACAATCACCAGGTAAAGAGGCTACAAAAGTAGAAATTCGGGGGCATATTGCAAAATTGAAAAGTGCTTTTTGTTAAAAATTATTCCATCCCGTTAATGTATTCAGTCTTCACAGGAAAATGATCCGAAAAGGGGATATTCCGATATGTCACGAAGCGAACAGCCTGCAGGGGCGCACTGTAAAACTGATTATCTATCCTCAAAAAGAAAAGCTTGCCGTTATAACTGAAGCCAAGGCCATTGCCTGCCTCCTCAAACGCATTAAAAAGGTATTTTTTCAGCCTTAGATAGGTGTAACTATAAGGGACATCATTGAAATCACCACATACGATAACCGGATGAGGACTATTAAGGATGTGGCTAAGCAGGTTGTCTATCTGACGGGCTCTCTCTACAAAACCAAACTTCAGCTTTTTGGCAATATCCAGGTAATTCTCACCGGCTTTCTCAAAATCATCTATTTTGTTTTCATCAATGCTCATAGATTGCAGGTGGATATTGTATATCCGCAATGTATCGCTGCCGGTATTTACATCTGCAAATATCGCATGCTGATGCGAGTTTTCCTCAAGTACGATATCTCCTGAATGTACTATCGGGAAACGGCTAAAAATAGCCAGCCCAAACTGTGCGCCAATACGATTTACAAAAGCGGGCTTTACCAGTGAGTGATACTTCTTCTGAAGAGAAAGTTTTTGTACCGTATTGAATACGTCCGATTTGCTATCGTTATAAAACTCCTGCAGGCACTTGATATCTGCATCATCATCGGCCAGCCAGCGAACCATAGACTTTCCGGGTGAATTCTTGTTCTGCAAATAAGCATAGGTATTGAAAACCCGCACATTATAATTGAGCACACTGAATCTTTCTTCACTAAGTATCTCTTCTTCCGACAGGTCAGGATTGTACGAAAAACTGGCAGCGATATATTCATGGCCCAGTACCAGCAGGCAAAGCGGCAACAGCAGCATGACATTCAAACGCAACAGGAAATACACCAATAGTACCAGGTTCAGCAAAAGCAGTACTGGTATTGCCAGCGAAAGAAAACCTGCTATCCATATACTTTCAGGCGAAATATAAGGGCTCAGATAGGCAAGCACAGTGACTGCTGCAATGATGATACTTATTACTCTGAACAATATCTTTTGTCTTTGGGGCTTTACTAATCACTGACATTTATCGTGCACAATATAAACAATCCTGAGGCTAAAAAATTGCTTTTAACACCTGCCAGTTTGATGAAAAACTAACACCCTAACGGTTAAAAAGCAGGCGCATTCCTTTTACTGATTCATCAAATTTTCCATCAGCATAGGCATGGTGTCCAGATACGAAAGTATGCCTGACACGAGCCCTGAAAGTTTGTCCCTCAAAGGGTGACCAGCCACATTTGTACAAAATATTCTCCTGCTTTACCTGCCAGGGATCATCCAGGTCAACCAGTACCAGGTCCGCAAAATAACCTTCTCTGATAAAGCCCCGGCGGTCGATCTGAAACAGTATAGCCGGATTGTGGCAGGCTTTTTCCACGATTTTTTCCAGACTGATCTTTCCCTGATGGTACATCTCCACCAGGGCCACCAGGCTATGCTGTACCAGCGGGCCACCTGACGGTGCCTTGAAATAGGTCTGCCGCTTTTCTTCCAGCGTATGCGGCGCATGGTCGGTAGCAATTACATCAATCCGGTCTTCCAGTACTGCCTGCAGGATAGCATCCCGGTCTGCAGCGGTTTTTACGGCGGGGTTCCACTTGATGAAGGTTCCCTTTTCGGCGTACTGGCTATCATCAAACCAGAGGTGGTGGATGCATGCCTCAGAGGTAATCCGCTTGTCAGCGAGAGGTGTATCTGCATCAAAGAGAGTGGTTTCTTTTGCAGTAGAAATATGCAGGATATGCAGGCGGGAATTGTACTCTTTGGCAAGTGCTACTGCCATGGAGGACGATCGGTAGCAGGCTTCCTCACTTCTGATGGCAGGATGCATTTCAATGGGCACATCTTCGCCATACTTTTCTCTATACTCCTGCATATTATGCCTGATGGTCGCCTCATCTTCGCAGTGCGTAGCGATTAGCATGTTCGCTTTTCCAAATACGTTTCTGAGCGTATCTTCATTATCTACCAGCATATTACCGGTAGAAGATCCCATAAATATTTTGAGCCCGCAGACTGCTTTGGCATCTGTTTTCAGTACTTCCTCAAGGTTATCATTGGATACTCCCATAAAGAAGGAGTAATTGGCCAGAGACTTTGCCGCAGCCCGTTGGTACTTATCTTCCAGCAGGCTTTGCGTAAGCGCATTGGGCACAGTATTGGGCATTTCCATGAATGAGGTGATGCCACCGGCTACTGCAGCACGCGCTTCAGTGTAGATCTCAGCTTTGTGGGTAAGTCCCGGCTCACGAAAATGCACCTGATCGTCCACCAGCCCTGGAAGCAGGAAAAGCCCCTGGGCATCTATTGTCGTAGCTGTAGGTACACTACTCAGGTCTTTATCTATCCTGCTGATAAGGTTATCTTCTATCAGGAGGTCAGTTTCGGAGATCTTTCCCTCATTAACGATTTTTGCATTTAGTATTTTTACTGACATGGGGTAATCTTTATAGCTTTATCGCCTTTATATTACATGAAAGAAGATGGAAATAAAAATTTCTCAGTATCCGCAATTATAAAATTATTCTGAGATTCATTAGCAAAAAACAACTTCCTCTACCAACAAAAATGCTGATTAGCGCAACACCTTTCTGAGACAGAATTCTTTTTTTCCTTTCAGCGGCTTTTATTACAGATCTATCCTCTATACTGCCTTAACGGGACTTGAGAAAGTGCTTTAATCTTAAGTAATTATACTTGAAAAGGATAATATCTGTCATTTATTTTGCTTAAATTGTCACCGCAATGGTCAATATTGATATTTCATCAGAAGCTATACCCAACCGTTCTCTGGCTGATTTTGTGGAAATCCAGAAGGTCCGCAGAGCATGGATGTGGGTTTTGCTGGCAGTAGCCTTTGCCGGACTGGGAATGATCGCCGGCCGACAGATTCTTTTTGGCGAAACGACAGACCAACTGCTTACCTTATCCTCAGTAGGTTTTATAGCGGTATTACTGGTGATGGTAGCCGTATTTATCTTCAAGTCACAGTTAGTCACCATCATTACCCCACAGGGCATTTCCTTTCGTTTTTTCCCGCTGCATCTGCGCAATCGCTTCATCGCATGGGAAGAAGTTGTAGAAGTCTATATAAGAGAATATGACGCACTTAGCGAATATGGTGGCTGGGGTATCAAATTTGGCAGTCAGGGTAACGCATATACCATCAAAGGTCGCTATGGCCTGCAGATGGAACTTACCGACGGTCGGAAAATCCTGATCGGCACCCAAAGGCCTATAGAACTGGAGCGGCTTATCCTTAACCTTCTCTATGACTACGAGGTGCACTAAAGGTAAGTAAAAGTGCCGTGTGCGCTTCGGATAGTTAACTTTTTACGTTCTGCCGCTTCTACCCTACCAATAATTTTTGCGTCTACTCCCATACTTTCTGAGATGTCCATAACCGGTTGTGCATCTTCTTCTGAAAGATATATTTCCAGACGATGCCCCATATTGAAAACCTTGTACATCTCCTGCCAGTCAGTACGACTTTCCTGCTGTATGATCTGAAAAAGGGGTGGCGTGGCAAATAAATTATCTTTGATAATATGCAACTGGTCCACAAAGTTGAGCACTTTTGTCTGTGCCCCTCCGCTACAGTGGATGAGACCATGAATTTTGGGGCGAAACTGCTGCAGCACCTGCTTCATGACGGGCGCATAAGTACGGGTAGGCGCCAGTACCAGTTTGCCGATATCCAGGATATCCCCGCTGTCGCTCGTAAAAGGTTCTGTAATAGAGCGGCTGCCGCTGTACACCAGCGCCTCTGGCAGTTGTGGATCAAAGCTTTCCGGATACTTGCCGGCCAGGTGGTGATGAAAGACATCATGCCGGGCTGAGGTGAGGCCATTGCTACCCATTCCTCCATTATAGGCCTTTTCATAAACGGCTTTACCAAAAGAAGCAAGGCCTACAATGACATCTCCTGCCTGAATTTTTTCATTGGTGATGACCTGATCGCGCCGCATGCGGCAGCTGACAGTACTATCCACAATGATGGTCCGCACCAGATCGCCTACATCGGCAGTCTCTCCGCCGGTACTGAAAATATTAACACCATAAGAGCGGAGCATCTCCAGCACTTCCTCAGTGCCTTCAATGATGGCAGAGATCACTTCTCCGGGAATCAGGTTTTTATTTCTGCCGATGGTGGAGGACAGTAGTATGTTGTCCATTGCTCCCACACAGATCAGATCATCCGTATTCATCACTATCGCATCCTGGGCGATACCCTTCCAAACCGACAGATCACCGCTTTCTTTCCAGTAAAGGTAGGCCAGCGACGATTTGGTGCCAGCTCCGTCAGCGTGCATAATGTTACAGTAGTCCGGATCTCCGCCCAGGTGGTCTGCTACTACTTTGCAAAATGCTCTGGGAAAAAGTCCTTTATCCAGTTTTGCGATGGCCTTATGCACGTCTTCTTTGGAAGCAGAAACCCCGCGCTGACTGTATCTTTCACTCATAGGTAGTCGGTTTAAGGTGCAAAGGTACAAATTGTACCTTGAGCTGGAAACAAAAAACCGGCTACTCTTCAGCAGCCGGTCTGTTTGATTTTATACAAATGATAAGCTTATTCTGATGCGTCAGCCTGACCGCTTTCCACTCGTGTTACTTTAAATTCAGTCCTACGGTTGATCTCATGCTGCTCCTCGGTCATGGCATTGGTGATGATTAACTGGTTTTCACCGTAGCCCCGGGCGGTAATACGCGCAGGTGAGATACCACTATCTGCCAGGTACTGTACGGCAGATTCAGCCCTGCGCTGCGATAGCTTCTGATTATACTCGTTGTCACCGCGGGCATCAGTATGAGAACTTAGCTCAATGGAGATCTGTGGGTTATCCTGCAGGATTTTTACCAGTTTGTCCAATTCTACGGCAGCCGCATCTGTGATATAAGATTCATCAAATTCATAGTAGATATTTTCCAGTACGATCGCCTTGTCAATGACAATTTTGTTGAGCACCAGCTTGGTGGTAAAGGTAGTGTCGGTAATCATTTCTACCAGTTCCTCCTGTGGGATGGTCTTGCCTACTGTTGTAAAAGGCACGCGGGTGGTAAAATAGCCATCCTTTTCACCCACCAGTTCGTAGTTGGTTCCACCCTCAATCGCAAATTCAAAGGCGGCATCATCGCCGGAGCTTTGGGTAGCAATGGTCTCGCCTTCGGGATAAGCGAGTCTAACCCTGACATCTTCCAGTTTTTGTTCTTCTCCGCTATCTTCTACCTCAGTTACGGTAATACCTGCCAGGAAGTAATTGACAGTTTTGAGGTTAGGATCATTATTGACAAAAGCATAGATATCGTCATCTCCTTTGCCACTGCTTCTGTTAGAAGTAAAGTAGCCATCCTTGATGCTGGTAAAGTTCATACCAAAGTCATCAGCGGTAGAGTTTACGGGAGGCCCCAGGTTCTCTATGGTAATTTCCCCGTCTTTACGGATAGCCACAAAAATATCCAGTGCGCCCATGCTGGGATGCCCATCAGATGAGAAATACAATTTGCCGTCATCGGTTACATAGGGGAACATTTCATTTCCCGGCGTATTGATCGCTTCACCCATATTGCGGACACTGCTCCATCGCCCACGGTTATCTACTCTGGCAGAGTACAAATCTATACCACCGTAGCCGCCTGGGCGGTTAGACGCAAAATAAAGGGTATTACCATCCCGGCTAAAGGCGGGCGTTGAGTCCCAGGCTTCAGGGTCACTGATGCTCATAATTTCAGGCAAGGTCCATTCTCCTCGCTGATAGCGCGATATATACAGATTGACGTCCCGGGTTCCTTTACGCTTACCGCTGTTTCCACGGGCAAACACCATGGTACGGCCGTCAGGTGAGAAGGAGATGCATCCCTCATTGATGATTTCGCTGGCAAAATCCTCTCCCAGTGTCTGTGCAGCATCAATATTAATCGTTTCATTTTCTACCGGTGCCCTGAAGATATTGGTAAAACCGGTTCCGGTAGCTTTATAGACTTTTTCACTGTTGCGCGAAGATGTAAAGTAGAAATTACCCCGAAAGAGCACCGGCGCATACTCTGCTCCTTCGGTATTGAGGTACTCTTCATTTTTAATCTCAAAATAAACATCCTTGGCCAGTATGTTACCAAGGCGGTCCAGATTATCCAGTTCCTGTTGTGCCCATTCAGTATATGCCAGAACCGTATCCTGAGAATAGTCCAGGTACTGCTGCAGTTCATTTTTGGCCTCATCATACTTTCCGTTCTGTTTCAGGGCCATTGCATAATGAAAAACTGCCGAAGTATCGGGTATTCCCAGTTCTATGGCAGCCTGGTAGTAGGGCAGCGCTTCCTGGAGGCGGTTGCTCAGGCGGTACGCCTCTGCAATCTTATAGTTTGAGAGGGTAGCGTCCATGCCATTATCCAGGGCAGTCTGGTAATGATCTATCGCAACATTATAATCGCCACTCTCGAAGCTATTAAAGCCTTTGATCATAGCCCGTTTACCGGCATTACAGGCGCTAAGTAATAGCAGGCTTATCAAAAATAAATGCAGATACGCTAGTTTCTTCCTCATAGCAATGGAAATAGTAAATGAATTAACTCCTGATTGGCAGCAGTAGTAAGTTCAATTTTTTTGATACTTCTAATTAAGCCGATGTTATACTAAAAACGTTCCAACTCTCTGTAAATTATACACTTAGGCAGTCTTAAAGTAACGGGAAAGCCAGGAATCCTTCGCCGGGATCACCCATTCCTTTTCCAGTTGTTCCTTGCTGCTGACCAGGTTATTGAAGGTCAATGTGTCAGGGCCGATTTTTCCCGCAGCTACCTGCTCTTTAAGTTGCGCAGTAGACTCTACAAAGATTTCATCCTGGTGCAGAAAAGCTACTTTAGTGCGGTCAAAGAATGAAAACCGCCCTCTTTCAGTAGTAAACCTTTCCTCCAGCTCTTTTACCAAGGCTACTGAAGCATCAATGGAGCATCCACTGGCCAAATTATAAGCTTCATCGACTGCCACTACCAGAAAACGCTGATGAAAAACTTTTACAGAAGAACGCAAAGGCTTGCCATGGGCGGCCCAGGCAGTGGTAAACTGCTGTCCCAGTTGTACAGCATAATTTTCCTCGGCCTGGCTCAGGGGGCGACTTGCCTGGTAGATCCATACACGAGCCTGAGCAGGCATCTCTTCAAAGGGTATATACATAGCTTATGTAGTTAAGAACGGTAATTTAGGCTATAAAATTTTCTTAATTTAACGAATGTTTTATAGTTGTACTAACGCCTTCAACGATTACAACGTTTGCGGTCTCAATACAAATTTTCTCAGTTTGTGATATGTACTGGCTCTTTTTACTCCTGATTACTTTTGTAGCCTTCGCTTGGGTAATCACTTTACTCGCTCCTATCCTGAATGGTTTTCTGGCCAAACACCTGGCCACCGCCCTGTTTGCCAGCCGCAGGGAAATAGCTGAAGTCAGAAAAAATGAGCTAAACTTACTACTATTCAGGCTTCCTTCTGTCAGTATAGACCATCAGCAGCGGCTGGTAAGTAGCAGTATACTGGGACTTTTCAAAAGGACTGCCCGCTACCATCCCGGGAGTGGCTGTACCCTCTACGGCCATCATAATCAGACACCAACTGTCCTTAAGGATAAGCCCGCAGCCATCATCAGCTGCCAATCTACAAATAGCCTTATGAATTTGGATTCTGGTGATCATTTCTGGCAGCATGCCCTTCGGCCCTGGACAGAAAGCTCCCACTCCCACACGCTGGCCCTGTCTGTAGCACATCATGGCAAACTTGTAGCTGAATGGTATGCCGAAGGCATTCAGCCTGAAACTCCGCTTCCGGGCTGGTCAATGGCCAAAAGTATCATGAATGCCTGGGTAGGGATTATGGTCAGAAAGGGGCTGATAGACATTCATCAGCCACTCCCACGGGAGGTCTGGCAAGGAAAGGAAGATGGCAGAAAACATATTACAATACACCATCTGCTGCAGATGAGCAGCGGTCTTTCCTGGTCAGAAAGATACTGGTGGACCAGTGATGTCACCCGTATGCTTTTCAGCAGTGATGATGTGTGCAGGGCTATCTCTGCAAAAGCTTATGGTGTAACACCGGGCTCCCGCTGGCAGTATGCCAGCGGAACTACTAATGTCATCAGCAAGGCACTAAGGCTGCTGCTTGGCGACGATTATCATGATTTTCCCTACCGGGAGCTTTTTGCCCCTTTGGGGATGAGTTCTGCCCTGCTGGAGACAGACGCCAGTGGTAACTTTGTCGGTTCATCATATATGCTGGCCTCAGCCAGAGACTGGGTGAAATTTGGCACACTCTATACGCAGGATGGTATCTGGGAGGGACAGCGTATCCTGCCGCCAGGATGGGTAGATTATACCCGACAGCCTGCCGACGCTGCTCCCTGCAGAGAATATGGCGCTCACTTCTGGCTCAACCTGGGGCCACAACTCCAGCCCCAAACCCGCAAAATGCCGGATGTGCCTGAAAACGTGTGGTATGCCTCAGGCTTTGGTGGGCAGAGAATCATCATAGTACCGGATCAGTCCCTGGTGGTGGTCCGCCTGGGCTCTGCCCATTTTAAAGAACCAGACTTCAATAAGTTGCTTGCCTCTTTGCTCCACCAGTTAAAGCCTGAGCACCATACCCGCTCTAAAACTGACATTAATCATAATATGTAAGAACCTTGCTCATGTTCTGGGGGAATTAATTTGGCGAACTTTATTATACAAGCTAAAGAAAAGTTTCACCGCCAAATCAGATGAGTCATGGAACTGAAAAAAAATCCCCGATACGACGTTTACCGTCAGTCAAAACTATACTTCAGCATAGGCCTGACAGCAAGTATGTTGATGGTAACTACATTACTCGAGTGGAAAACCTATGATGATGGCAGCCTTGTTCAACTGACTGCTAGTTCTGTTGATCAGTATGAGGATGTACTGGATATCCCTCCGACTACCCAGCCCCCCCCTCCCCCTCCCGAGCAGGTTTATATGCCCAGTATTGTTGAGGTACCGGATGAGGAGGTCATTATTACCGACCTTGACATCAACCTGGATATTGAGATCAAAGAGTCTACTATCATAGAAGAGTATGACTACAGCGACTTTGAAGCTGAGAAACCGGAAGAAGAGGAAGTAGAGGAAGTCTTTCTGATTGTGGAGGAATTTCCCTCACCGGAAGGAGGTATGACAACTTTTTACCAGTACATCGCAGATCATCTTGAATACCCGATGTTTGCCAGGACTAACTTTATCACCGGGAAGGTATTCATTCAATTTATTATAGATTCTAAAGGTGTGATGCAGGATGTATCCATCATTAAAGGCATTGGCGGTGGTTGTGATGAGGAAGCCTTACGAATTGTTAGCGAAAGCCCCATAAAATGGAACCCCGGCAAGCAAAGAGGTGTGCCGGTCAAAGTAAGGATGGTATTGCCCATTACTTTTAACCTGGACTGAGGCTTCTTCTCCAACTGAAACAAGACAGCCCGTAGAAGTATCTGCGGGCTGTTTGTTATTTAGAGCTTTTCGTTTTCTGCTATGATTTCAGCAATATCCTTTACGGATACCTCCTGCTCCTTTTCTTTGTTTTTGACGCCGTCGCTCATCATGGTCATGCAGAATGGACAGGCTACGGCAATGGTGCCCGCTCCGGTAGACAGCGCTTCTTCGGTACGGTCAATGTTCACCTCTTTGCGTCCGGGTTCCGCATCCTTGAACATCTGAGCACCACCGGCGCCGCAACAGAACCCTTTGGTACGGCAGCGCTTCATCTCTACCAGGTCGGCATCCAGCGCTTCCAGCACTTCACGGGGAGCTTCATAAATACCATTGGCCCGCCCCAGGAAACAGGAGTCATGGTAAGTAATTTTTTTCCCCTTAAAACTACCCCCTCCCTGAAGTTTGATTCTGCCCTCATTGATCAGTTGCTGCAAAAAGGTTGAATGGTGGATCACCTCATAATTACCACCCAGTTCGGGATATTCATTTTTGATGGTATTGAAGCAGTGCGGACAGGCAGTAACAATCTTTTTGATGTTATAGCCATTGAGTACCTCAATGTTGGTAGCGGCCTGCATCTGAAAAAGAAACTCGTTTCCGGCTCGGCGGGCAGGATCACCTGTACAGCTTTCCTCTGTACCCAAAACCGCAAAGTCAACACCTACTTTATTTAAAATCTTGACGAAGGCCTTGGTGACCCGCTTATAACGGTCATCGTATGAACCGGCACAACCTACCCAAAAAAGCACTTCAGGTGATCTTCCTTCGGCGGCCAGGTCAGCCATGACAGGTATTTTGATATCTTGTATTTGGCTCATGTTTTCTTGGTTTTAGTTTTGTTTTTCTTCCTTCTGACCATCTTTGGCAGCCTCATTTTTAAGCTCATCCGCCCAGTTGAAGCGGTCGGTAGGGGCAAATTTCCAGGGAGCAAAATTATTTTCAATGTTAGAGAACATCGCATTCCACGAAGGCGGTGACTGTGCCTCTTCCATGGCCACATAGCGCCGCAACTGTAAAATGATGGCCAGAGGGTTAATATTTACCGGACAGGCTTCCACACAGGCATTGCATGAAGTACAGGCGTTGATTTCTTCGCGCGTGATAAAATTGTCCAGTAGCGTCTTCCCATCTTCTAGTCCAGGACCTCCTTTCTCCATGCTTATGCCCACCTCTTCAGCCCTGTCGCGGGTATCCATCATGATCTTACGGGGCGAGAGCTTCTTGCCGGTTTGATTGGCAGGGCATTCAGCAGTACAGCGCCCACATTCTGTACAGGCATAAGCCCCCATGATATCCGTCCATTCCAGGTCGTTGACATCCTTAGCACCAAACCTGCCTACTTCACCATTATCCTCCTCTGCGCCACTATCCGGCTGTGCGCCCAGCATTATCTGTACTTCCTTGGTCACTTCCGGCATATTTTCCATTTTGCCTTTGGGGTCCAGGCGGGCATAATAGGTATTGGGAAATGCCATAAAGATATGCAGGTGCTTGGAGTAGGTGACATATACCGCAAAAGCCAGAATACCAATAATATGGAACCACCAGGCAAAGCGTTCTACAAATATGAGAGCGGAAGTAGAAAGCCCGTCAAAAAGTGGGATCAACGCTGAGCTAAAGAAAAGGAAGCCCGTATCGGGATAACTTGCGTCCGGCCGGTCCTGCAGTATCTGGTCAGTAGCATTCATGGTTAGGATTGCCAGCATCAGGATGATCTCCACCACCAGGATGATATTTGCGTCCATTTTAGGCCAGCGGGTAAGTTCCTGGGCGTGGAACCGCCGTATCTTCATCACATTTCTTCTCCAGAGAAATGCCACACATGAGAAAATGACTGCTACAGCCAGAAATTCAAAGAAGTTGATGGGTATGGTATAGAAATGACCCATCAAAGGGGCAAAAATCCGGTGCGTGCCGAAAATACCATCTAACACAAATTCGAGTACCTCCAGGTTGATGACGATAAAGCCGACATAGATCAAAAGGTGGAGAAAAGCTGGAATTGGCTTTTTGAACATTTTTTTCTGCCCAAAGGCCACCAGTAGCATATTTTTCCTCCTTTCTGCCGGGTGGTCGTGACGGTTTGCTTTTTTGCCTAATAAAATGTTCTGCCGGATTCTGCTGATTCTCCTGTACAGGATATAGCCTGCTACCGCCAGAATGAGTAGAAATGCTATTTGCTGAATAAGTGCCATCATATTTATTTTAAATTTTTCCCAATTTCATTTGCGCTGTTTTCAAAATTACTCTACTTTTGTCGCTCATTAAACGGTGCTGTAGCTCAGTTGGTAGAGCATCGGACTGAAAATCCGTGAGTCGGTGGTTCGAGCCCACTCAGCACCACAGGTCCTTTTGATCATCAAAAGGACCTTTTTTTTTGTCTTTTATTCTCCCTGAAGCAAAAAAATTACACACTTATCACATCTTTTTTTTTCCACGTGCTATCATTACAAATATAGCTAATTAAAAAAATAGTATGCAAGCATACTATTTTAAACAACGCAAATCCACTCACGAAAATTAGCCTGTTCTTCAAAAAATATTCTCAAAGAAGGAATGATTTTCAAAATTCACTACATTTTTTCCTGAGTTGGAACGACTTGTTCTGGAAAGGAAAAAGGATAGATAACATATAGAAACTTGGGGAATGAAAACCTGATACCGGACAAGTACAACACCAAATAAAATTCGTCATATAGCCAAAACTGGCTAATTTCTCTACTGATAAGCAAAATTACACATGTACGATAACCTAGTATACATCAATACTATTCTGATAGAGCTTTCATAGCTTTGTTTATATCAGGCAGAGAGAAAAAAAGCAGCGAGAAAATAGAGAAAAGGGAAATTTCAGTTTGATAAAGCAGACATCTCCGATAAAAATATAGGTTAGGTTGTGTAGTGTAATAAAAGGGGCTGCCCGCATTGGACGGGTGCCTCCTTTATTTTTTCAAAAAAAAATCAGGAAATCGATAACAAAAATATAGGTTAGGTTGTGTAGTGTAATAAAAGAAGTCATCTGCATACTAGACAGATGACTCCTTTTTCCTAAATCAAAGAAATTATAGGTATTTAAAGATATAGGTTAGGTTGTGTAGTGTAATAAAAGAGGCTGCTCGCATTGGACGGGTGCCTCCTTTATTTTTTTACGCCAGCTAATATTCAAAAAATTTTTCAGGCCACCAAATTTTTTGTCCTAAGACAGATGCTTTAGCTTAATTACTTCCTGTTCGGTAAGGTGTCTCCAGTGGCCGCGAGGGAGATCTTTTTTGGTAAGTCCGGCATACATCACCCTGTCCAGCCGCACTACCTGATAGCCCAGGTGCTCAAAAATCCTTCTCACTATCCTATTTCTTCCAATATGGATCTGTAGCCCCAGGCTGGTTCTTGAACTGTTAACAAGACCAATTTCATCTACCTGTGCCAGTCCGTCTTCCAGCCGTACACCTTCCTGAATCTTAAAAAAATCTTCATCTGAGATTGGCTTGTCAATATCTACCTGGTATAGCTTCTTCACATTGTGAGAGGGATGCGCCAGTTTACCTGCCAGATCACCGTCGTTGGTCAGCAACAGCAAACCCGTAGTATTCCGGTCAAGGCGGCCTATGGGATAAATACGCTCCTTACAAGCATTAGAGACCAGTTGCATCACTGTATTTCTTTCTTCAGGATCCTCAGTAGTGGTAATGAAATTCTTGGGCTTATTCAGCAAGACATACATTGGCTTCTCAGGGTTCAGGACTTTACCACTATAGGTTACCTTATCTGTAGGTTTCACTTTGGTGCCAAGTTCGGTCACTACCTTGCCATTTACCCGTACTTCGCCCAGGCTGATGAGCGAATCTGCCTCCCGACGAGAGCAGACGCCGGCATTGGCGATATACTTATTGAGCCTTATCAGCCCATCGTCGCCTTGCTTTTGTACAGTTGCGGGGGAGGTACGCACCTTCTTAGGCCGGCTTTTAAAGTTTTTGCCGATAGTTCCTTTGCCGGCAGTGCGACCACTTCCGGGTTTTCCAGCACTACGACTACTTTTGCTTTTATCAGGACTTTTATCCGAATATTTTTTCCTTGGTTTCATAAATCTCAGGCAAGCTTGCAATAAATAATATAAATCTAGCCAGTGCATCATAAGGTATTGCCCAGGCTAAAAGTTCAACAAATATACAAGGACCTATTCGTTTAATCTGCAATAATTCCCTTTACAAAAAAAAATAGCTTTATCAGTAATATCTTCTTTGATCCGCTGCATGCAGCAAAAACAGACTGAATAAATTTTATAAATTTGAACATCACATGATTTTTTACCCTTTCAAGCAAAAAACACTATGGACTACAGGATAGAAAAAGACACTATGGGCGAAGTACAGGTCCCGGCCGATAAGTACTGGGGAGCCCAGACCCAACGCTCTAGAGAAAATTTTAAAATAGGGGGCACTGCTAACCAGATGCCTATGGATATCATTCATGCTTTTGCCATACTAAAAAAGTCGGCTGCCGAAGCTAACCATGATCTGGGCGTTTTGGACAAAGAAAAGTACGAAATGATCGCCAGGGTATGCGATGAGATACTGGAAGGGCAGCATGATGACCAGTTTCCGCTGGTAGTGTGGCAGACCGGTTCCGGCACACAGAGTAATATGAATGTGAATGAAGTAGTAGCTAACCGGGCACATGTGCTGATGGGAGGATCCCTTGCTGACGGCAAGAAAAAAATCCATCCCAATGACGATGTGAACAAATCACAATCTTCAAACGATACTTTTCCTACGGCCATGCACATTGCCGCCTATAAGCTGATTGTGGAGCAAACCCTACCTAAGATAGAAAAACTCAGAAATACGCTGAATGAGAAAGTAGCATCATTTGGCGATATCGTCAAAATAGGCCGTACGCATTTTATGGATGCTACTCCGCTCAAGCTAAGCCACGAATTTAGTGGCTATGTTTCACAGCTGGACCATGCGATGCTGGCAATCAAAAATACCCTGCCCCATTTATCAGAACTGGCCCTGGGCGGCACAGCAGTAGGTACCGGCCTCAATACTCCTGAAGGGTATGCAGACCTGGTGGCAGAGAAAATCGCTAAGCATGCCGGTCATCCATTCGTCAGTGCTGCCAATAAATTTGAGGCGCTGGCGGCTCATGATGCTATTGTAGAGACATCCGGTGCACTCAAGCAGTTGGCAGTAAGCCTGATGAAAATCGGCAATGATATCCGGATGCTGGCTTCTGGCCCCCGCTGTGGTATCGGCGAAATACTCATTCCGGCCAACGAGCCCGGTTCGTCCATCATGCCCGGTAAGGTCAACCCTACGCAGTGTGAAGCCCTGACGATGGTGTGTGCACAGGTGATCGGCAACGATACGGCCATTAGCATCGGTGGTATGAACGGACACTTTGAACTGAACGTTTTCAAGCCTATGATGATTTTCAACCTGCTAAACTCAGCCCACCTACTTGGTGATTCCTGCGAATCATTCAACGACCACTGTGCAGTAGGCATAGAACCCAATGTAAGTGTAATTAAAGAAAATCTGGAAAATTCCCTGATGCTGGTAACCGCACTTAATACACACATCGGCTACGAAAATGCTGCAAAAATAGCCAAAAAAGCGTATGAAGAAGGAACAACCTTACGTGAGGCAGCGATCTCCAGCGGTTTACTGACCAACGAACAGTTCGACGAATGGGTGATACCTGAAAATATGGTAGGAAGTTTGAAGTAAAGCATCTGCTATCATTAGGGCTACTTACAACATATACTATTAAGACCATGAAGTATCTATGGATTGTAGCGTTTTTTCTTGTATCGCTGATGGTTATGCCGGAAGCGACTCAGGCGCAGGAGCTTTCCAAAAAGGAAAAGAAGCGCATGAAAAAGGAGCAAAAGCGCAAACTGAAAGAGATGAAGAGTATGGGTGCGGAGGAATTCCAGAAGCTACAGGATCAGCAAAAGGCTGTGAAAGAACGAGCTTCCGAACTGGAAAGCGAGCTGGCATCCATCAAAGGGCAGCTGGATGGAAAAGATTCTGAAATCAGGCAGCTGAAAGACCAGATACGCCGACTTGAAACGCAACTCCAGGAAGCAAAAGCAGAGCTGGAGGCCAAGCCTGAAGTACAGAATGTGCCACTCTCCAACCAGTATGACGAAGGGCTTATCTTTCGAGTACAAATAGGCGCCTACCGCGACAAGAACCTGGAGCAATACCTGGATACCAGCGAAAACTTCAGTGGTGAAACTGACCCTCAGGGACTTCAGGTGTATACTTTAGGTAATTTCAGAGATTACTGGGAGGCCGATAAGTTCAAAAAATACCTGCGAGCCATGGGCGTAAAAGATGCATGGATAGTGCCCTTCCGCGATGGCAACAGGGTGCCGATCAAGGATGTACTGGAAGATCTCCGAAGCAAACAGGAGAACCTGTAATCAGCAAACATAATGAAACTGTAAGAGCGCATACCTGAACATTTGGGTATGCGCTTTTTCTTTTCTGTTGTATAATTGCTCCTTGTTCATCATCTTTATAAGATTAAACCAAACCCTACCTGCTATGAAATTAACCACTAAATACGGTTGGTTACCTCTGCTTGCTGTACTTATTTTTCTACAGGCATGCGGTGACGATGATGAACTAAGCCGTAAAGACCTGCTCGTAGGAATATGGGAAATACAGACCGCTGACCTGACTGATTACAGCATCACTATCAGTGGTATCCCGCTGAGTATGGCTACCATTCGTAACTCTCCTTTTGCAGATGATGCACAGGAGTTTGAAGAAACCCTCGCCTCACTTTCTGATCAATTATTCCCGGCTGGTACAACCATCAATTTTAATGAAGATAACACATACCTACTGGCCTCTCCTGCTACCTCCAATGCAGTAGAAGATAGCTGGTCTCTAAGTGCCGATGAGCAGGAAATTACTGTAATGCTGGGCGACGATGACATTACTGATGATAGTCTGGACCAACTTATTTTTTCCATTACTGAGCTTAGCAATAACTCACTGACACTGCTGTTAACAATAGACGAAGATGAACTGGAACTGGGTATTGATGGTGACAGCGGGTTTTCAGTAGATGCATTTACCATAGAATACACGTTTAGTTTTAGAAAGCAGTAAAAGACTTAAAGAAAGAGGTGCGCAATGGAGAAGCGATGGGTATTTCAGGAAATGGCTAATGAAGAGGAAGTCAAAAAGCTTTCATCTGATATAAATGTCAATCCTGCTCTGGCAAATTTGCTGATCCAGCGGGGTGTCCATTCTTTCGAAGAAGCAAAAGACTTTTTCAGGCCAACCCTAAAGATGCTGCATGACCCGTTCCTGATGAAGGATATGGAACACGCGGTAAACCGGCTGATCCTTGCCATGGAAAGGGAAGAAAAAATCCTGATCTACGGAGACTATGATGTCGACGGCACTACATCGGTAGCCCTGGCATATGGCTTCCTGAGCAGTATCTATGAACATATAGACTATTATATTCCCGACCGCTACAAAGAAGGCTACGGCATTTCAGAAGATGGTATTCAGTATGCTTCTGACAATAATTTTTCCCTGATTATTTCGCTGGATTGTGGCATCAGAGCGGTTACGCTGATCAATGAAGCGCGTAAGCGTAATATTGATTTTATCATCTGCGACCATCACCGGCCGGGAGAGCAGTTACCCCCTGCTCATGCAATTCTGAACCCCAAACAGGACGGATGCCATTATCCCTTCAAGGAACTTTGTGGCTGTGGGGTAGGATTCAAACTGTTACATGGGCTGAGTGTACGGACGAAGAAGTACCAAAAGCAACTTGTAGAGTGGCTGGACCTTGTAGCGGTAGCCATCGCTGCTGATATAGTACCCATCACCGGTGAGAACCGTATTCTTAGCTATTTTGGGCTGATACGACTAAATGAGTCACCCCGGCCCGGCTTGAAGGCACTGGCTAACCTTGCCGGTCTGAAGAATGATATTCACATTGAAAACATTGTGTTTGGTTTTGCGCCACGCATCAATGCTGCCGGCCGGATGGAACATGCCAAAGCCGCAGTACAGCTGCTGCTGGCTGATAACGACGAGTCTGCGCTTACCTTAGCCAACGAACTGAATATCCAGAACATCGAGCGCCGTGGCTATGATTCTACCATGACCCAGGAAGCCCTGGAAATGATAGAAAAAGATGGAGCTTTACAGTCCAAAACTACCGTACTGTTCAAAAACGACTGGCACAAAGGTGTGGTGGGTATTGTGGCTTCCCGCTGTATAGAAAAATACTATCGTCCTACCGTTATTTTAACTGAATCGCATAACAAGGCATCCGGCTCTGCCCGCTCCGTAGATGGTTTTGATGTATATGCCGCAATAGAGGAGTGCTCTGACCTGCTGGAACAGTTTGGTGGGCACAAATACGCTGCCGGCCTTACGATGCCAGTAGAGAATGTGCCGGTATTCCAGAAAAAATTTGAGGAAACGGTTGCCAGGCTCATTACCGATGAGCAGCTTACCCCACTGGTAAATATAGATGCCAGGATAGCCCTGTCGGATATCAATAGTAAATTTTACAATATCATCAAACAGATGGCACCATTTGGTCCGGGGAATATGAGGCCGGTATTCATCAGCGAAAATCTGATGGTATATGGCTATCCACAGATATTGAAAGAGCAGCATCTGAAATTCAGTGTCAGGCAGGAAGGCAGCCAGAAGATTTTCAACGCTATTGGTTTTGGTATGGCATACCTTTACGAAAGTGTACTGCAGGGTAAGCCTTTCAGAATGGCCTATACCGTAGATGAGAACCACTACAATGGCAACACATCTCTGCAACTAATGATCAAGGACATCAAACCTATGGAATGAAAAAAGGAGCCTGATCGCTCCTTTTTCATTTTACAAATGTCTTACCTTCAGTCTTTCAATCTTGTCTTTCAATTTTAGCACCCAATGCCTGCAGGCGCTTGTCAATGTACTGGTAGCCGCGGTCTATTTGCTCCACGTTATAGATGGTACTGCTTCCTTCGGCCGACATAGCCGCAATCAGCAAAGCTACTCCGGCACGTATGTCAGGTGATGTCATGGAAATTCCGCGTAGGCACTGCTTTCTGTTCAGCCCTATGACTGTGGCGCGGTGTGGGTCGCAAAGGATAACCTGCGCACCCATATCGAGCAGTTTGTCTACGAAGAAAAGCCTGCTTTCAAACATTTTCTGGTGAATCAGCACGGAACCTTTGGCCTGGGTGGCTACTACCAGGATGATGCTCAGCAGGTCAGGCGTCAGACCGGGCCAGATGGCATCGGCAATCGTCATGAAAGAGCCGTCAATAAAGGTCTCAATTTCATAGGTTTCATTGCCGTATACATGGATATCGTCGCCCTCTATATCAAAATGAATCCCCAGCTTACGGAAAGTATCAGGAATGATACCCAGCATATCTACCCGGCAGTCTTTGATGGTAATATCTGAATTGGTCATGGCTGCCATGCCGATAAAGCTGCCAATCTCAATCATATCAGGTAACATAGTATGTTCGGTACCTCCCAGTGAGTTTACCCCTTCTATGTAGAGAAGATTGGAACCTACACCTTCAATCTTAGCGCCCATGCGGTTGAGCATGGCACTAAGCTGCTGGATATACGGCTCACAGGCAGCATTGTAGATGGTGGTTTTGCCTTCGGCCATTACTGCAGCCATGATGATATTGGCCGTACCGGTGACACTGGCTTCGTCAAGCAGCATGTAAGCACCCTTGAGGTGCTTTGCTTCCACACTGTAGTATTTGTTGACAGCATCATACTGAAAACGAGCACCCAGCTTCTGCAACCCAATAAAGTGTGTGTCCAGGCGGCGGCGTCCGATCTTATCTCCACCCGGCATAGGAATACGTCCCTTACCAAAGCGAGCCAGCAGTGGCCCCAGGATCATAATAGAACCCCTAAGCGCAGTAGCCTGCCGGGAGAACTCGTCTGTCTCCAGGTAATCCAGATCAATGTTTGCCGCTTTAAATGTGTAAGATTCTTCACCAAGCTTTTCCACTTCTACCCCCATAGACCGGAGCAGGTCTATGAGCTTCATTACATCCCGAATATTGGGAATTTTGTGGATAGTTATCTGCTCAGGAGTAAGCAGGACAGCGCAAAGGATTTGTAATGCTTCGTTTTTTGCACCTTGTGGTATAATCTCTCCCTGGAGCCTGTGCCCCCCTTCAATTTTGAAACTTGCCATGTATTATTTCTTTCGTCTATTGTTGCCGGAGTTGCGCCTTCCTCCACCTTTGTTGGAAGAGCTACTTTTACTGGAAGAGCTACGGCTTTTCTGGGAGTCGAACAGATTGTTTTTCCTGACTTCATCTAAAGAAACCTCCAGTTTGCCACCCGACATTTCTTTCATATTATTTACAATCACGTCGTCATCTACTCCCTCTTTGTTCCAGGTCTGGTAAAACCCCTTCATCAGCTTACCAACATGGATAATGGCAGCTTTACGCTCTTCTTCGTTTTCGGTAGCAATGGCTTTTTCAATCAGCTTTTCAATATTCTTGCCATAATGCTTGTACTTAACTGGGTCTGTATTATAAGAGAGCCTTTTTGGTTTTTTGGTCAGAATATCCACTTCCGGCATAGGATAGGGAGCATCTACATCCAGCTCAAAATTGGTCATAATGAAAAGGTCATCCCACAGCTTCTGTGTTGTTTCATTATTTTCACGGACGCTGGGGTTGAGCTGACGCATCAGCTCAATAAGCGTAGTAGAATAGCGGGTACGTTTTTGGCGATCCTCTATGGTCATGATGTGTTCGGCTAGTTTCTGGACATTTCTGCCGTACTCTTTCAGAATGACTCCTGACCTGCTTGTATTGTAATCGTACATATAATTGCTCGGTTTAATAAAAAATATGATTAATCGTGAATTTTTAGCTTGGCAAAGCTAAGCAGCAGCGTTTTTTCTCCAAATTCGTCAAACTCCACCTTTGCTTTGCGGTTGGCCCCTTCTACGTCCATTCCTTTGACAACCCCAAATCCAAACTTGGGGTGCTCCACTTTCATGCCAGCTTCCAGGCGGCTGGTATCGCTGGGGGCAAAATCAGCTGGAGGCTTATAGTTACTTTTCCGGTTAGGCATGGGGCGGCTACGATCTCGCTTTATGCTTTTGAGCAGCACTCTTGCGTGCTCAGTGTCGCCTACTACCGCCCTGCTGCCCATAGCTTTATTGATCATCACAAAAGCAGGGTCTACTTCCTCCAGAAAACGGCTGGGCTCGCAGTTTTTCAATCTACCAAAACGGTAGCGAGACAGTGCGTAGGATAAGACCACCTTTTGCATCGCCCGGGTTACAGCCACATAAAAGAGCCTTCTTTCTTCTTCCAGGTCATTACGACTGCCCAGCATCATCTGCGAGGGAAAAAGATCTTCTTCCATTCCCACTACATATACGTACGGAAACTCCAACCCCTTGGCCATGTGGATGGTCATCATGGTTACTTTGTCATCATCATCGTCGCCAGCCTGATCGGCCGAGGTGAGCAGGGCCACTTCCTGCAGGAATGCTCCCAGACTTTTATCTTCTACCTCCGGGTTATCTACAAACTCCCTGATGGCATTGAGGAGTTCCTGCACGTTTTCGTAGCGGTTCAGCCCCTCTATGGTTTTATCATCGTACAGTTCCCGTAGCAGCCCTGATCCTTTGGCTATGTGGGAAGCTGCATCAAAGGCGTCTTTCTTTTTTGCCTCCAGGATAAAACCTTTGATCATATCCTTGAACCCATCCAGTGCATTGGCCGTACGTCCGCTGAAAAAGTTGTGCGCATTGTTCAGCACTTCCCAGATAGCAATATCATGCTCGTAGGCGGTCACGACTACCTTATCTACGGTAGTAGCGCCGATACCTCGCTTTGGTAGGTTAACGATACGGCGGAAAGCCTGTTCATCCTGCTGGTTTACCACTAAGCGCATGTAGGCGATGATGTCTTTGATCTCTTTGCGCTGGTAAAACGACAAGCCACCCACAATGCGGTACTTGATGTTGCGCTTCCGCAAAGCTTCCTCCATGGCACGCGACTGGCTGTTGGTACGGTACAAGATGGCAAAATCACTGTAGCGGAGGTGGTTATTATTCTTTTCTTCAAATATTGAATAAGCCACCAGCCTGCCCTCCTCCTGGTCGGAAGTCGCTTTGATTACTTCTACCGGATTACCGTCAGCGTTGGCTGTCCAGATATGTTTTTTGAGCTGGGCTTTATTTTTACCGATAATGGAATTGGCCGCACCGATGATATTTTTGGTAGAACGATAGTTTTGCTCCAGTTTGAATACCTGCAGATCGGAAAAGTCCTTCTCAAAGTTAAGGATATTCTGGATATCAGCACCCCGGAAAGCATAAATACTCTGGGCGTCGTCACCTACCACACAGATATTCCGACGTACCGCTGCCAGCTTTTTGGTGATCAGGTACTGCGAAAAGTTGGTATCCTGGAACTCATCCACGAGCACATAGCGGAAGCGCTGCTGGTACTTATTCAGCACATCAGGATGCTCACGAAAGAGCACATTGGTGTTGAACAGCAGGTCGTCGAAGTCCATGGCATCTGACTTGAAGCAGCGCTGAACATAAGTTTTATAGATTTTGCCCATATGAGGCTTCGCCGCGCTTTCATCTTCAGCCCTGATCATAGGGTTTTGATTATACTCTTTCCAGGAGATCAGGCGATTTTTGGCACTGGAGATACGGCTTAACACCATCCCCGGCTTATACACTTTTTCATCCAGTTTCTGCTCTTTCAGTATATTTTTGATTAGCGACTTGGAGTCATCGGTATCATAGATGGTAAAGTTGTTCTGAAAGCCAATCTTACTGGCTTCCGCCCTCAGAATACGTGCAAAAATGGAGTGGAAGGTGCCCATCCACAGGTTACGCGCTTCGGTACCCACTACCTTTTCTATACGGTCACGCATCTCCTTAGAGGCTTTGTTGGTAAAGGTCAGTGCCAGTATGTTGAACGGGTCTACATTTTTTTCCTGTATAAGATACGCAATTCGGTAAGTCAGCACCCGTGTCTTACCGGAACCAGCACCGGCAATGATCATGGTAGGCCCTTCGGTATTGATGACTCCCTGCCGCTGCGGTTCGTTCAAACTGTCCAGATAATTCATAAAATCTCAGGTTTACTCGCGCAATTTACAATAAGTCTCTCTAAATCATAGAGAAAGGCAGGCAAGTGATGCGGGTAAATAAGCTTCAACAGACTGAGGTAATATGAATATTTTTCTGTCTGATAAAACAAAGTTTACACTGCCTGGTCTGGTAAACAACACTAAATAATCGTATTCTTCCCATCTTGTCTGCTGATTTTTCATCTACACTTTTTTTTGGTATTTAGAAACGACGACAATCCGCACAAACATTAAAACAGTGCTAAAAAATATGAAACAGAATTGATTTTATACTTTTGTAATTCCGGAGAATAACTATATCTTTGCAATTCTTTAAACCAGGAGAGACAAATTCCTGTTAACGACAGTAAAGAAATATATTTAGCGATGGCAAATCATAAATCAGCATTAAAGCGTATTCGTTCAAACGAATCCAGACGTGAAAGAAACCGTTATCAGTTAAAGACTACCCGTACATTTGTCAAAAAACTGAGAACTACTGAAGATAAAGGAGAAGCAGAAGAACTTTACAAAAAAGTATCTTCCATGCTGGACAAACTGGCCAAGAAGAATATCATTCATAAGAATAATGCTGCACACAAAAAGGCAAAGCTGGCCAAGCATGTAAACCAACTCAGCTGATATCTTACATTATATATATTACAGAGCCTTACGCTTTCTTAGTGTAGGGCTTTTTTGTTTTGTACAGATTATACTGAACAAAAGCAAGCTACTTAGCCATTTTTCACTAGCAAATTCACATCTTGCCTAAAGTAATAATCCGTTTTCCGAGCCGTAGAACGCAAACTTACATAACGGAAATTACCCAGATTTTGCTAGTTACATAATACCATTTCTTTTGCAGGCCAATCTTAATTTATTAGCCATGCAAAAAAAGTTCGTCGCCATCTGCATCGCCACTCTGTTGAGTACAACTGCCCTATGGGCGCAGGAAGAACAGCAAGATTCAGAAGAGTTGGATATGTTTGATCTCTCGTTAAAAGAGTTGCTCGGCATTAAACTGTACGATGACCGATTTATGTTGTACGGATTTATCAACGCTAACGTAGAGAAGGTTATGAATGTACCCTCAGTAAATGGAGAGGGTCAAACTGTTACTGTCTCAGAACCCATCTCCTGGTCTCCGGTTCAGAACTTTCATCTCTACGGTTCAGGCAATCTCTCTAAAAATATCGGGGTTTTCTTCAACTTAGCTTACAACGACAGGGCTATCGAAGTGCGGGAAGCTTATGGTAACTTTAAGCTATCCAATGCCTGGCAAATTCGGGTAGGCCAGATGTACCGCCGGTTCGGGCTGTACAACGAAAGGCTAGACCAGATACCTACCTTCGTAGGAATCGAGCCCCCGGAGTTATTCGATACTGATCACCTCTTCTTGACCCGTACCACCAACCTTATGCTGCACGGCGAGCGCCTGCTGAGCCAGGGCAAATTTATGTATGCGCTAACCAGCGGACAGGCCGAAGGAGGTAGCGCTAAAGATATTATTCCACTGGGTTGGGACTTCCGCTACCAGTCGGATCGGAGTGGCATTATTGTCGGTACTTCAGGATACTCCTCCAGCATTAATGGACAAACTGCTGTTTCTACCGTTAGCTTTAATGATGGACCTGCCCGGGGTGGTATTTTACCATGGATGGATGGGGATCAATTTGCTGTGTTCGGTGGATTTGTCGAAAAGCGAATCAATCGGTTTTTAATACAGTCGGCTTACTGGCGTGCCGAGCATAGTGCCCTTCGTAATGCTGAACATGTGCTTACGATGGTTCGGGAAGCAGGTATCAACCAAACTCAGCGAGATCGCTTTCTGGGAGCCAACGCTGGCAAGCCAAATGCTGAATTGACTACTAATGATGTAATTACGGAAGCCAAATATGCTACCCATACATTTTATACCCGCCTAAGCTACAGCTTACAGTCAGATGTAGGGCAGTTTGTCCCCTATGTTTTCTATGATGAACTCTCCAATCCCGAAGTAATTGCCAATAAAGCCTTCGGCGGAGATAATGAAGCGGGTATTACCGACAATGGAAGATTTACCAAATTGTCCATAGGAGTGGTTTACCGCCCAATTAACAAAGTAGCGATCAAGCTGGATATGAGCTCGCATGTACAGGAATTTAATGGTGAGCAAATTTCATATCCAGAAGTAAGACTCGACTTTTCCTTCGGATTTGATGCCTTTGCCGGGCTGGAATAAATAAATTGATAACGTAGATGTTAAGAGAAAGAGGAATTTTAAGTTGGGCGGAAGAGGACCGCCCACGCGAAAAGTTACTCCTGAGAGGCCGCTCTGCACTCACCGAGGCTGAACTTATCGCTATTCTGATCGGGTCCGGCACCCGCAACAAAAGTGCCGTAGAACTTAGCAAGGAAATTCTGGCAAGTGTTAACAATAATCTTAACGAACTTGCCAAACTTACCGTGCAGGATTTGCAGAAGTTTGAAGGCATCGGCGAAGCCAAAGCGATCACGATCGTCAGTGCGCTGGAACTGGGTAGAAGGCGCAAAGACAGTGAGCCACTGAAGAAAGACAAAATCACCAGCTCTGAGGATGCCTACCGTGTTATGCAACCCTATCTGCTGGATCAGTGCATAGAGCAGTTCTGGATCATCCTGCTTAACCGGGCCAACATGGTCATTCGTCCGGAACTGATCAGCGAAGGCGGCGTGTCGGGTACGGTGGCAGACCCAAAAGTAATCTTCAAAAGGGCCCTTGATAAGCTGGCCAGTTCTATCATACTGGTGCATAACCATCCTTCGGGCAACCTGACCCCCAGCCAGGCAGACCTGCAGCTTACCCGTAAACTTAAAGAAGCTGGTAAAAATCTGGATCTGCCCGTGCTGGATCACCTTATCTTTACCGATCATGCTTACTATAGCTTTGCCGACGAGGGAGTGCTGTAAACTTAAGTTTATTTCGGTGTGGTTTTTTCTTTAAATTGATGGTTTTAGTGAACACAAGAACCTACTTCCGGGGTTTTATAACAGCCTATAGATTAGACCTACACCATGAAAAAGTTTTTACCCATCATTGTCGTGCTGGTTGCCGGCATTAGTGTGATTTACAGCCTGCAGGGCGGAGAATCCAAAGAAGACTATATAGAAAGAATTCAGGAGGAGCGGGAAAGGACTGAGGGGTTCATGCGCTCTAATCGTGAGTCGCCTTTTGCACCGGATAGTATAGCATTTAATGGGCTGGAATATTATGCGCCTGACCCGGATTATAAAGTGAGAGCACGGCTTACACCCATTCAGAGCCAGAAGCTGTTGCAGATGCCTACTTCTACCGGTGAAGAAGAAAAGTACATTCGCTATGCCTACGCTGATTTTGAGCTTGACGGGCAGCCCCAGCGCCTGCTGCTCTTGCAGCCCTTTGACTCACAGACTACGCTCTTTGTACCTTTTTCTGATGCTACCTCCGGGGAAGAAACCTACGGTGGCGGGCGCTATCTGGATATAGAAATTCCTCCCCGCACCGGTGGTAAAACCATAGAACTGGATTTTAACAAAGCCTATAATCCTTACTGTGCCTACAATGCCAGCTATAGCTGCCCCCTCCCACCTAAAGAAAATATACTGGACATATCAATAAGAGCCGGTGAGAAGGTTTATAAGGAGTAATCAGACGAGCTTTTCTTACCAGGAGGGGCACAGCAGAAATCACTATGAGCACTAAGTATAGCGATGCTTATTTTGAGCTTCAACACCAACATTACAGCCCAACACTGAACTTGGGGCCTTTGTGCTATATTTCATGTACCTAGCTGCAAAAAAACACCCCCTCACCGCGGCAGATGCTTTGGCAAGGAGGTGAAAAAAAAGGTTTTTATAAGATGGGTTTGTGAGGTCACAAACCCATGAGCAGTCAGTGAGTAGTATTTAGGCCAGTACGCTCAGCTCTTCGCCCACCTCTTTGAAAGCCTGTATGGCTTGGTCCAGGTGCTCTTTTTCGTGTACGGCTGAAATCTGTACGCGGATACGGGCTTCTCCTTTGGGCACAACCGGATAGTAGAAACCGATCACGTAAATACCTTTCTCCAGCAGTTTCTCCGCAAACTTCTGTGCCAGCGGAGCCTCATACAGCATCACCGGCACGATAGGGTGCTCCCCGGGCTTGATGTCAAAACCGGCGGCAGTCATCTGCTTACGGAAGTATTGGGTATTTTCTTCCAGCTTATCCCGCAACTCAGTCGTTTCTGAGAGCAGGTCAATTACTGCAATAGATGCGCCCACGATAGAAGGCGCCAGGGTATTAGAAAAAAGATAAGGGCGAGAATGCTGACGCAGCATGTCCACAATTTCTTTGCGGGCGGCGGTAAAGCCACCAGAGGCACCTCCCAGGGCTTTGCCCAGCGTACCGGTGATGATATCAATCCGACCCATCACGTTGCGGTACTCATGCACGCCACGGCCGGTCTTGCCCATAAAGCCAGTTGAATGACACTCATCTGACATGACCAGGGCTTTGTATTTATCGGCCAGGTCGCAGATTTTGTCCAGCTGGGCGATGGTACCGTCCATAGAGAATACGCCATCGGTCACGATAATGCGGTGGCGGGCACCCTGGGCTTCCTTTAGTTTCTCTTCCAGGTCCTGCATATCGTTGTGCTTGTAGCGGAAGCGCTGCGCTTTGCAGAGACGCACACCATCAATGATAGAGGCATGGTTGAGCGCATCGGAGATGATGGCATCTTCCGGGCCCAGCAGAGGTTCAAATACACCGCCATTGGCATCAAAAGCCGCGGCATAGAGAATGGTATCCTCCGTACCCAGGAATTCGGAGATCTTTCTTTCCAGGGTTTTATGAATATCCTGCGTGCCGCAGATAAAGCGCACCGACGACATGCCGAAGCCGTGAGAGTCTATGGTCTGTTTGGCGGCTTCCAGTACTTTGGGGTGGGCCGAAAGCCCCAGGTAGTTGTTAGCGCAGAAGTTGATCACCTCTTTGCCGTTGGTGGTCTTGATGACCGCTCCCTGCGGGGTCGTAATCACCCGCTCATTTTTATATAAACCAGCCTCTTTAATCTCAGCCAGTCTTTTCTCCAGATCAGGTTTCAGTGTATCGTACATAGGATATGAAATTTGATTTATGCGTTTAACTATGTTGCTCTAGCAACGTTAAGTTAGTAAGAATAATTTCCAAGCCGTACTAGGACGAGGCTTTGCAAATTTCGTATTTTTGCGGCCAATATTAAGCAGGAGCTTGAATATTATTTAGCAACACGAACGGATTTTGATTTCAAAGAAAAGAATGCCGCAAGGCAGCGACAGACTGATATGAGCGAACACCCAAAAATTCTGGTCATTGGAGCGAACGGACAACTAGGAACGGAACTGACTACTGCCTTACAGGAGCAGTATGGTTATGATCAGGTCATTACCTCTGATATCCACCCTCCCAAACATAAGCAGGCCCATTTTGAACCACTCAATGTACTGGATAAAGAAAAGCTGATTTCCTTAATTGATCAGCATGAGATCAGCGAAGTATACCTGCTGGCCGCCATCCTGTCTGCCAAGGGCGAACAGAACCCCGGCCTCACCTGGCAGGTCAATATGGATGGCCTGCTCAATGTGCTGGAATTGGCCCGCGATGGCAGGATCAGCAAAATATTCTGGCCCAGTTCTATCGCTGTTTTTGGAGGCACTACGCCCAAGCAGTATACGCCGCAGGAAACCATTACCTCCCCTACTACCATGTACGGCATCAGCAAGCTGGCCGGTGAAAGGCTCTGTGCTTATTATGCCAAAAAATTTGGCGTAGACGTGCGCAGCCTCCGTTATCCTGGTTTAATCGGCTACAAAGCTCTGCCGGGTGGCGGTACTACCGACTTTGCTGTAGATATCTTTCATAAAGCGCTGGAAGGAGTAACTTACGAATGCTTCCTGAAAGAAAAAACCACTCTCCCACTCATGTACATGCCTGATGCGGTAAGGGCCACCATAGAGTTGATGCAGGCCGATGCCGAAAAGATCAGCGTACGTTCCAGCTACAACCTGGCTGGTTTCAGCTGCTCACCTGCCGAAATGGCTGAGGTGATCAAAGAAACGATGCCTGAATTTGATATTGCTTACGAACCCGATTTCCGCCAGCAGATCGCCGACAGCTGGCCCAACAGCATTGACGACACCCAGGCAAAAGAAGACTGGCAGTGGCAGCCAGAGTACGACCTGACCGCCATGTCAAAAGATATGTTGGAGAATCTGAAGAAGATGAAGGAAGAGGAGAAAGCGCTGAACTTATCCTAACTGCTGTTCCAGTTTATTGAGTTCGTCCTGCAGCGCCGGGCGCCTGGGGTAAGTTAGGCGCAACTCCCTGATAAGTGCCTGTACTCGTTCTTTTCCACCGGCCTGGTACATCCGATGCAGATAGTGACAGCCCTGGCTATAGTCACTCCTGCTTGCAGCCTGTTCAAAGTGCTCCGAAATCTTTTCTTCGTACATATCCAGCAGGTCTTCCGGGAAATGCTGCTGAATGTGGCTTTCGTACTGTTCAATGACAGACAATGACTTGTACTTCTGTACCACCTGGAGCAGATCTTTCCAGCGTTCTTCCCTGATGTATATTTCTCCCAGCGTGTGGTAGGGTATCCATCTTGATTCCCGCTCCATTTTTTGCAGCAAGCTCTTTAAGAATGGCTGCCATTCTTTACTGCTCACTTCCTTTTTCAACATTTCGTAGTACTGCATATCATGTCCATAATGCAAAAATAAATGCTGCGCCAGGCGGATAATTTCTTTACGATCATTCTCTGCCTGGGCAGTTTTAAGAAGCCATTCCTGCCACTCACGGGTTAGCCCGGCATAATCCTCATCATGCTCAATGGCTTCCTGAACCAGTTCTTTTACACGAGGGTACTGCTGCTGCTCAAAAGCCCCACTGATCAGCTGACGCCTGAAGCCGGGAAGATGACGATTGTTCCAGATATAAGCATCAGCGGCAGCCTGGCCCTCGCCGGATTGCTGCATCAGTTGCAGTCTTATTCTTGCCATGGATTCTGCCCTGTAGTTGGAATCCTGCTGCTGGTCAAGCAGTTGATAAACCGCCTGAAGTTCATCCTGCTCCCGTGCCAGCTGAGCCGTCATCTCCAGTAAATCCGTATCAAAGCCATAATCTGAGAAATCCTTATTTTGGCAGGCTGCCAGCGCATACTGAAAAATATCTCTCCTGACCGCCTCGTCATTCGTATCCTCGGCTATGGACCCTAAGAAGCCTATGGCCTCATTTATCAGGTCGCCGATGGTACCGCTGCTATCGTCTGCATTCATCATGGTCTGCAGCATTTCTTCCAGCACTGCTTTGGCTATATTGGCCGCCACACCCGGCTGAGCTTCCTGCAGCATCTTTTCCGCATTTTCCAGAGTTTGTATCACCGGCTGAGAAAGATCAAAGACTCTTTCATAGTCCATATAGCCGTATCTGTCGCTCATAGATTCTACAACAGCGCGTATTTGTCGGGCAAAGAAATCCTGAGAGGTATCTCCCGAAAGGTGGCCAAACCGGCTGTAGAACAATTGCCGGAAAGACTGATCGTGTAAAACAGCTTCTTTGACAAAATCCTGCAGGTTTTCGGGGCTGATCTGCCTGATGATATCATCCGTCTGATCTGCCAGGTTCTGCGGGAGTGGGCTTGCTCCCTCCAGCATATCACGTAACACCAAAAGACTGGCCACTACATGCTTACACAAAACGCCCTCGTAGGGGCAGTTGCAGGCATATTCTACTACATACTTGCCCTCAAGCTCCACACGCACCAGATAGTTGGAAGACCCGGCAACGTTAAAAGCCCAGACCTCTTCATCTATCCTTTCCGGTGTGCCTACCTGCCGGTTCTGGTAATAAGAGATGCCTCTTTGCAGAATCTTACTGGCTGTATGCGACTCAAAATTGTCTAATGAAAATAACAAAGGAGTAAAATTTATGACGGATTATATTACCACTGATAGCCACGCTCGTTCCAGTATCGCCAATCCCTAATAACTTCCATAGTTTCCTCGTCAGCCTCAATATCTTCCAGATTAAGCAGAGGAACATAAAACACATCTTCATCATAGGCGATGCCGACCAGCAGTCCATCCATATTCTCATCAGAAGACATTTCCAGCACTTGTACTTTGCGTTTTTTAACTCCTCCACTCTTTTGCTTAAAGTGGTAGTATGCCTCAAAGGGGAAGTTCATATTATCGCAAAGATGATAATACCAGCTCATTCTTACCTCGTCTTCGCTATGGGCATCCACCACGATTTCATAGTGAATCTTATCTTCCATTGCTTTGTCTTCAGGTATTTTAGCCATAGTATTCGTTATAATGTTCCGTCAAAGTATCGTGATGCCCGTATCCATCAAAAGCATTCTGAGCTGTTTGGAGCATTTCGTGTTGGTATTTATCTAATAATCCAGACTGTTTAATTTTTTTCAAAGCAGCCTCGTAGAGATCTTCAAAATAGATGTAGAAATCATCTCCATAATCACCCCCATAAGCATGTGCCAACTGAGTAGCTTCCTGTACGGCGTAAATCCTGATCTTTATCTGTATTTGTACCTTGGAGCCCAGCTTGTCTAAGGTAAATATGAGATGATCCACCTCGTCAATATCCATTCCTCCTTCAAATCTCTCATCAGGATAGAGAGCTTGCTGTATCTGTCGGCAGTACCTTTCGAAGACATCATCAGCTGTCTGATTTAGCCTTAAGCGATAAAAATCAGCCACTTCAGGTAGCTGCTCATAAAGCAAAAGTAAGTGTTCAACCAACTCTGCTTTACTTTGCTTTTGCAGATGTGTTTCCAACTGTTTTTTGAAAGCTTCACTCATTTTTTGTCATTCAAAAACTAGAATGGAAATATAACTTTCAGCCACTGTACCACAAAGTTTCCATCAAAAAAAGCCCTCGCCTGCTATGCAAACGAGGGCTTTCGTGTATCCGAAAAATCAACTTATCGGACGTTCAGCTTTTCGCTGTTGCCAATATCCTCTCGGGCAGATTTGCCGGTAATGGCCGCTTTGGCAAAAGCCGCCAGTTGCACCATTTTGTTGGATTTTACATCCCAGTACTCGGCCTTATCCACCGTTATTTTCAGCAGGCTGATGTCGGGCGTATCCAGTCCCTGGGCAAACCAGCCTTTCAGGGCGGGGTTCCAGAGGTCTTTCATCTTACCCTTGTCTTCTACAATCTCAGCCTTTCCTGAAACGGAGATGTAAGTATCAGCGTCCGCATCGGCATAAGCCAGGTTGACGCTGCGGTTTTTGTGCTCAATCACATCCGCCTTATCCGACTGGTCGCTGGTGAAAAACCACAGTATGCCGGTAGACTCAGCTTTGGTAGTGTGCATGGGGCGTGAACGCAGGTGCCCGTCTTTTTCTTCGGTAGTCAGCATGGCTATCTTTACCTTGTCAATCTTCTCTTTCAGCTTGATAGCCGCATCAGAATTCTTAGAATCGCTTTGCATAAAAATATCTTTTGATGAAAAAATGGATTCGTTTAACTTATCGAAAACTGTTGAGGCAGGGTGATGTTCACTTTCGCCCGTTTTGAAATATCAATAATCACTGAAAAATCACCTGATGAAGCTGTATGGGCGATTATGATCGTATTCTGAAAGAAAATATAGAAAGCCTGCTGCTGCCCCTTGGTAAAAAACTATTGGGGCTGGAAATAGAAAAAATGCAGGACCTTCCGGGCCATCTGGGGCAGACACTGGAGCGTCAGCCTGACTTCCTGAAGCTGGTGACTGATACCCAGGGAAATAAATACATCCTCCATTTGGAGTTTCAGACAGTCAATGACCAGAACATGGCCAGCCGGATGCTTACTTATTTTGCGCTCCTGTACGAAAAATACCGCCGGGAGGTCAGGCAATATGTGATATACCTGGGTAGCAGAAAGATGAACATGCAGGACAGGCTGGAAATAGGAATGACCAGGCACGCTTTCCGCATGATCAATTTGCAGGAAGTGAGTGCCGACTCCCTGCTGGAGGGAGCCGAGCAGCCTGAAGAAGCGGTGCTGTCTGTGTTGGCAAATTTTAACAGGCAGGAAGCCAAACAGGTACTCAACAGAATATTACACAAGCTGCAAGAACTTTCAGACAATGATCGGCTGTTAAAAAAGTATATCAAACAGCTGGAGATTTTATCCCACTTGCGTAATTTACAGGAAGAAACGATCAAACAATCAGAAGCTATGGCTATCACATACGATATCAAGAAGGATGTTCGCTATCAGCAGGGCAGGGAAGAAGGCAAATTAGAAGGCATACTGGAAGGAAAAGAAGAGGGGGAAGAAAAAAAGCAGTTGGAGATTGCCCGCAACATGAAAAAGGCTGGTATGTCTGCTGAGCAGATTGCTGAATTTACTGGTTTGACCAAAGATCAGATAC
>CAZFFW010000014.1:52956-55617 GCA_964518125.1 uncultured Porifericola sp. | reverse complement strand
TGCTGGGCAGCAGCGATGGCAGCCAGACGCTGATCTACTTTTTGCCGGCCATTGTAGGCAGCAAACAGACAGAGGAGCAGCAGTAAGGCAGACAATAGCTGAATCCAGCGGCTGCGCAGCAGGCCGATCAGCTCATATTTTAATTGATGGGTAAACATACAGGCTCAAAGTTTGGAAGTGGCGAAGAATAATCCCCCCAGGCTTAGTCCAAACCAGAGGAAAAGGATGACCAGGTTGAGAGCATTTTTAAGCATGATTTCCCCAAGTTCCGGTGGATCATAGCTAAAATCAGGGATACTTTCCCACAGCTGACGGTCGGCTTTGTATGCCCAGTCTCCGTAAGAGGTTTTCTGGGCAAAGTCATCGTTAAGCGCTGCCTGCATCTGGATACGGTAATTCTCGGCAGCGTCGGCAAAGTCCCAGTGGGTATGGTAGTCAGTGCGGGCAAGGGCCATGGACAGAAAGCGGGCAGGAAGAAAGGGAGAAAACAAAGCCGTAGCCTGGTAGACGTCCGTCTGCCGCTCATGCTGCTCCCTGAGGTAAGCGTAATGTTTAAAATAGATATCCGCCTCATGTTCTTCGCTCTTCTGCATCCGATAGCCGTCAAAGTTGAAGGGCAACTGGTGAAGACTGTCTACCCCGTATTCTTTCAAAACCGCTTTTTCCAGGCGGAGGGCTTCCTGATTCCAGGGATCATGCCCGTCCAGGCCATTCTTTTTGTCCTTGGCAATCGCCGCCTCAAAAGCCAGGCGGGTTGGGTAAGGATGCAGGCGGTTGGCCAGGTTGTTGGCTGCTTTGGGCGCCGCCAGGCAGGAGAGTATCCAGAGGCTAAGCAGCAATACCAGTGAAATGCCAGAATTCTTACTCAATGCAGAAACCAGCAGGCTGAGGTTGATAAAAACGGCATAGTAGAGCAGGAATACCAGCATCATGATCAGCAATTCGGCGGGTGCCAGGATGCCAAAATCCTCCAGGTTAGCCAGAAAAACGGCGGCAAGACTGAACAGCAGGCAGCAGAGTAGCATCACCGGCAAAAAGACTGACCACCACTTGCCCATCGCCAGCGACCACATGCTAAGGCCCTGGCTCTTGAGCAGGCGCAGCGTACCCTGTTCGTGTTCGCGGCTGAAGGTATTGTAAGAGATCAGGATGATCAGCAGAGGGATGATGAAAAGCAGGATAAAATCAGGCGTCAGTTCGCCAAAACGCGAAAGCGCCGTCTGGTCAGCAGCGGCCATGTACTGGGCTTCATTCCTTTTGTGCGCCTCCAGGTAGATAGAAATACCGGCATATTTGTCTACTCCCTGGTCAATGAGGGCCAGCGGATACTTGGGCTTAAAGGCATAGGTGCCGAAATGAGCAGCTGAATGGGGATTTTTTTCATCCTGGCTTACCCAGATATCCCGGGCTGCCTCTTTGGCTTCGGCATGTTGCTGCTGTACCGAAAGGTAGTAGCCCCGACTGATCAACACCGATACCAGCAGCAGGGCCAGCACAACCACGAGGGACAGCCGTATGCGACCTTCCCGAAGATTTTCTTTGAGTTCCTTAAGGGTGATGCGAAAGATCATAGGATAGGTATTGAGCTTAGTTCATATGGGTGAGGTAGCGCTTTTCCAGTTCACTGTGGTTCACGTCTCCGGCCTTGAGCGTTTCCAGCAGACGGCCTTCGCGCATGATCCCGATGTGCGTTCCGCTTTCCCGGGCCCGGAAAAGGTCATGGGTCGCCATCAGGATGGCCACGCCTTTGTCTTTGAGCTGGCTGAGTGTATCGGCAAATTCATTGCTGGCTTTGGGATCCAGGCCGGAAGTAGGTTCGTCCAGCAGAAGCGCTTTGGCCTGTTTGGCCAGGGCTATGGCGATCCCTACCTTTTGCCGCATCCCCTTGGAGTAGGCCTGGGTGCGAAGGGAAAAGGCATCGGCCTGCAAACCCGCTTCGCTAAGAAAACTTTCCAGTTGCTCTTTCTCATAGTCTTTACCGGCAATACCCGAAAAGTAGGCCAGGTTTTCCAGTCCGCTCAGGTTGGGGTAAAGCTGCAGGTTTTCAGGAATGTAGGCCAGAAAGCTTTTGCTTTTGAGTCCTTCCCGGCTTACATCCAGGCCGTTGATGAGCGCCTGCCCGGCGGTAGGTTGCAGAAAATTGAGAAAGAGATTGATGGTAGTTGTTTTACCGGCACCATTGGCCCCCAGCAGGCAGAAAATCTGCCCGCCGCTGATGCTGAGGTTAAGTTCGCGTATACCTCCTGTACCTCCTTTGTAGGTTTTACTAAGATTGATGGCTTCAATCATGCTTGGAAAGTCGTGTAGTGAATGATAAATGAAAGTAACAAATAAAATATTAATGCCACAATGTTGCATTTAATTTATTAACTTTGTAGTAAAAAATCATGAGAAAAATTTGGCTGATCTATGGTGTACTTCCCTTCCTCTTTTCGTGTGGAAGTAAAGAAACAGCGCAAACCCGGGAAATGCAGGAGGCGGTCCGGCTTTTTGAAGCTTCCCACCATTTATATGACTCTCTCAGCCAGGTCAGGAGTGAAATCAGCCAGTCTCAACTTGTGGCGCAGGATTCACTGTCTCGTGTCAGTTGGCAGGCGTGGCAAAGCGAGCTTGACCAATGGCATGAAGATATGGTCACCGCTGGTGCACACAGCCATGATG
>CAZFFW010000014.1:0-52856 GCA_964518125.1 uncultured Porifericola sp. | reverse complement strand
GAGCTTGACCAATGGCATGAAGATATGGTCACCGCTGGTGCACACAGCCATGATGAGGGGCATCATGCCCATCATCATGAGCCGGAAGTGCAGCTAACGGATCAGCAGATGCTGGACATACAGGAGGAGCAGTGGCAGACTATCCAGAAACTGGCAGAGCAATTAGAATCATTCAGATGATTGTGAACCGCACCGTCTTAGTAAATTCAGGTATGCTCGGCGACTTTATGCAGTTTCCGGTAATGCAGCGCATGCAGTATGATCATGCCCAGGGAAGAGGCAAGCGAAACATAGAGCGCCCAACCGAAGTTTTCGTGCAAGAGTAAAGACAAACTAAATACCAGCACATTCGCCCAAAGTCCTCGGTTGATAGGACCTGCGCCATGATGACGGCTGGCACCGTATACCCCGATCCAGGCAAGGAGAATGAAAAGAAAATCAAGCCACTCCCATTCCGGATAATGACTTTTGCTGACCATACCGGCTACCAGTACCAGGGGTAAGATGAGGCAGTGTATAATACAGAGAGAAGCGCTGAGAATGCCCAGCCAGTCGGCCCATTTATTTTTGATAAGCATAAAGAAAAATTTGAGCTCTAATTAAATGCAACATTGTTGCATTTACAAACCCTCATTCATTTTCCTTTAAAAACTTCAGCTTCCTTCAGTATATAGTTACAGTGTTCTACATCATCTTTGTTCAAACTTAAAAGTCCCCTGATCTTCACTACCTGATCCATTTTAAACTGGGGATGGCCGGGCTTAAAGCGGATTTCAACGATGGTTTCAGGCCCACCTACCCCGCAGAAAAAACAACTGGCGTAGGTATTTTTGGATAATATAAAAAGATCTTCTTCCGGAGCTACCGGTAGCATATACCCCTTCAGTACCACTTCTTTGCCTTCCAGGGCTTTCACCTGCGGACCAAAGGAGGGTACAAAAAAATCCGCATCGTATTTTTCCACATACTCAGTGGTGAAGGATACATCAGCCAGTGTGTCCCAGTTGATGAGCACCGGTGCATCAGATATAATAGTTAGTAAAATGATCAGGCTTACTGTTTTCATGTATTGTCTGGTCTAATTGTTTTCTCAAAAGGGCAATATTTATGCAACTCTGTTGCATAAAACTCAATATGTAATATATTTGCAACAAAGTGGCATTAATTATTATTACCTGATGAAGAAATTACCGGTTACGGTGCTGAGTGGCTTTCTGGGAGCCGGGAAGACCACCTTACTTAACCACATTCTGCACAACCGGCAGGACATGAAAGTGGCGGTCATTGTCAACGACATGAGTGAAGTCAATATAGACGCCCGGATCGTAGAAAATGAGAATACCTTGTCCAGGACCGACGAAAGGCTCGTGGAAATGTCTAATGGCTGTATCTGCTGCACGCTGAGAGAAGATTTACTCAGAGAAGTGGAAAGGCTGGCCGGGGAAGGCCGCTTTGATTACCTGTTGATAGAAAGTACCGGGATATCAGAGCCGGTGCCTGTCGCGCAGACTTTTAGTTACGTGGATGAAGCAACCGGCATTGATTTATCCAGGTTTGCCTCTCTGGATACTATGGTAACCGTGGTGGATGCGGCAAATTTCACCCGGGACTTTGGCTCACAGGATACCTTACAAGACAGGCAGCTCAACGATGATGACCCGGATGACCGGCGCAGCATTGTAAATCTACTCACCGATCAAGTTGAGTTTGCCGATGTCATTGTACTAAACAAAGTAGATCTGGTAGAAGAAGCACAGCTACAAAAACTGGTAGCCATCTTACGTTCTCTCAATGCCACGGCTGAGATTATTCCTACAAGCTACGGAAGTCTGCCTCTGGATAAAATCCTGAATACCCAAAAGTTTGACTTTGAAAAATCAGCCACCGCTGCTGCCTGGATTCAGGAGTTACAAAAAGAGCATGTACCCGAGACGGAAGAATACGGCATCAGTTCCTTTGTTTTCCGATCCAGGTTACCTTTTCATCCCCAACGCTTCTGGAATCATCTACAATCAGGATGGGATGCCAGTATCATCCGCAGTAAAGGTTTATTCTGGCTGGCTACCCGACCTGACCAGGCACTGAGCTGGAGTCAGGCCGGGGGCTCGCTCCGGGCTGAACCAGCCGGCGTATGGTGGGCTTCTCTTTCTTACCTGGACAGGATCAGCCATCCGGCTTTTCGGGAGAGACAAAAGTACATGGAGAAAAAGTGGGACAAAGTATTTGGCGATCGTATGAATGAGCTCGTGATCATCGGGCAGAATCTTGACCGAGGCCTTATTGAGGCTGAGCTATCATCCTGCCTCTGTACCCAGGAGGAATGGCTGCTGGCCAAAGCCGGACATCTATTCAACGATCCTTTTCCTGACTGGGTACCGCAATAATCACCTTCTCTTCAGGATTGCACTACAAGTCTGACCTCCCGTACAGCCGGGGTAGCTCCGCTACCGGATAAGCAGCGGGCTTTTTAGGCGGCTTATTTTCTACATCTGCAACTCACTCAGCCGCACTTCCTTATTCACCCTCAACTCGTTATTGATATCGTAGATTTGCCAGCGGATAAGCGGGTCTTCGGCCTTCCAGTCAATGCTGATGAGACCAAAATTATTATCCATCACCGGCCCGGCAATACGATTGTCATTGGGTGTGGCAAAGCCCCAGGTAGAAGTGATGCCGCTGGAGGTAATGTCGTAGAGAGGATACAAACCTTCGGCTTTGAGCTCAGACAGTTCAGCATAGTGAACATCTCCGGAAATAAAAAATATTCCATTGGCTTTGGTCTTTTTGATCAGGTCCAGCATCCGCTGCTGCTCGTGGGGAAAATTGACCCAGGCTTCGTAGCTGTTCCAGCTGATGCTAAACTGCGTACTGGAGGCTACCAGGCGTACATCGGCCGGTACTTCCAGTTGTTCTTCCAGCCACTGCCACTGGGCTTCACCCAGCAAGGTAGAGTCGGTATCGTCCTCAGCATAAGGATAATAGTCCAGGCCGTAATGGAAAAGGGTAGAGTCCACCGGCTCGCCATTGTATTTGCGCAGGTGGTCGCGGAAAGTACGGGTATCCAGTACCAGCAGTTGCAGTGTATCCTCTCCTTCGGAAAAGTAGTAGCTGGTGTAGATACCCTCCCGCTGCCGGCGGATGTCCTCCGGGGTAACTTCAAAAAACTCCAGGAAGATTTCCTTAGATTCTTCCTTGTAAGGATAGTGCCGGCCTGAGTCGTTCCATCCGTAGTCATGGTCGTCCCAGGTAGCCACAAAAGAAGTGGCCGAAGCCAGTTGCTGAAAGGAAGGCTGGCTGGCCCAGCGCTGGTACTTGGCACGCAGGGTGTCCATCTCGTAAGTATCACCGTAGATATTGTCGCCCAGAAAAACGAAAAGGTCTGGCTTTTTTTCAGCAGCCAGGGCCAGGGCAGGCTGCTGCGCTACGTCCTGATTAGCACAGGAGCCAAAGGCGATCGTGGAGACCAGCGCATCGCTGTGTTCTATGCGAGAGGCAAATTTTTCGGAAAAGGCTTGTTCAGAAGTAAGTGCATCCTGATGGCGCTGGCAGGAAATCATACTAAGTGCGATCAGGCCGAGGGAAATAAGAGGGAATTTCATGAATTTAAAGCTGCATTTTGGCATAAAGATAATCCGTCACCATTCAGAAAGACAGCCCAAGATATTACATTATTGTTAATTTGCTCCCCCCCAATCCTGGCATACTTTCATCTATAATCATTCATTCCCTCGTAACAGCAGTCCTACCATGGCTGGCTTGTCAGAAAGTCTCAGGTTGATCATGTACACCCGGGCTGGTTTGGAAGAATTTTAGCCATCAAAAGGTATGTTCTTCCACCTTTCATCATCAAGCTAATTGTTGGCTGGAAGACGTAGGCTGCTGGTATAATAAAAAAAGAGGCTGTTCGTGCTGCGAACAACCCCAGTAAGTCATGGTATTCTCTCGTAATAAGGCTGATAGCTGTAGAAAGAAAACACTTCATCTACAAATTCCTGCTGAGGTCCGGTGGGCCAGTTGTCTTTGTCAAATCCCGGGGCTTCACGTAGCCTTTCGCGGCTAACGTCTACCACGATTTTTTCCTTGGCGCCGGAATTGAACTGCAGGACTTCCCACGGCAGTGCCAGTCTTTTGTTTTGGTGCTCCAGCAAGCCTTCCTCAGGCGCAAATACCACGTAAGCGATACTGCCAAGATTGGTATCAATCATCACGTCCTCTACCTTCCCCACTTTTTCATCGTCCAGGTTCCACACATCAGTACCCCTTATCGTAGATGCAGAAATCAGCAGCTTACCATTTCTAAAATTCTTCATAAAAATAAGGTGTTTGTAAGTTCAAAAAATACATTGATCTATCAATTTAAGCAGTAAGTCTATTGAGATGTTAGGGAATTGCACTTCTAATCGTTTTATTCTTAATATACTCCTAGCTAATTTTCAAATCTTTCAGTCAAACGATTTTTTATATGGGAAATACTGAGATGAACCGCCGTAAGTTTAACCAACAGCTAACACTGGGCCTGGGAGCTGCAGCTTTATCACCGGGATTGGCTTATAGCGCGAGCCCCCGCCGAGATCAACAGCAGAAGAAACTGGGCATTGCCCTGGTAGGGCTGGGCAGCTACAGTACCGGACAACTAGCCCCTGCCTTACAGGAAACAACAAACTGCTACCTGGCGGGGGTGGTCACCGGTACTCCTGCCAAAGAGAAAATCTGGGCTGATAAGTACAACATTCCCCGGAAAAATATTTACAACTACGATACTTTTGATAACATCGCCGACAATCCCGACATAGACATTGTGTATGTGGTGCTGCCGAACTCCATGCATGCCGAATATACCATCAGGGCGGCACAGGCCGGCAAGCATGTGATCTGCGAGAAACCCATGGCTATGAATGCTGCAGAATGCCAGCAGATGATAGATGCCTGCCGTGTAGCGGGGGTCAGCTTATCGATTGGCTATCGCCTGCATTTTGAGCCGCATAACCAGGAGATCATGCGGCTGGGGCAGCAGCAGGAGATGGGCCCGCTCAACTTCATCCAATGCGGAGCAGGCTACAAAATGGGCGACAACTGGGATCAGTGGCGGCTCAAAAAGGCGCTGGCCGGCACCGGAGCCCTGGGCAATATGGGCGTATACGCAATTCAGGGGGCTATCTATACGGTAGGTGCTAATCCGCTCTACGTACAGGCGCAGGAGTTTAAGACGATGCCGGAGAAGTTTAAGGAGGTGGACGAAACAGTCACCTTCCAGTTTGAATTTCCCGGTGGGATAGTCGCCAACCTGCAGACTTCGCACAACGCCCGCACCAACCAGCTGTACGCTTCGGCAGAAAACGGCTGGTTTGAATTATATCCCTTTTCTCCCTACGGTGGCATACAGGGGAGCAGCAGCCGGGGGCCTGTTGAGTTCCCCCAGGTCAACCAGCAGGCCCGGCAAATGGATGATTTTGCTGACTGCATCTTAAATAACAAAAAGACCCGCGTGCCGGGCGAAATGGGCATGCGGGATGTGCAGATCATAGAGGCGATCCTCGAATCCATAGACAACGGACGGAAAGTCAAGCTGGACAGACTTGCATTCTGACGAATATTGCCCTGAAAAAGGACGGAAATAAGACCTTCAAGCCTCGGCTATGGTATGACGATGCCATACTTTTATCTACTGAAGCAGGCTGAAATCAGACATTACTTCCGTTCTTTTGTCTTTTTTTAAAAATAATCTCAGTTTTTTTTCATTGATAAACACGGCAAAAAAAGGCTATTCTGTCAATAAAAAGTAATCATAAAAAGGTAGCATTTTTTGAAAATCAATGATCAAAACCTAACTCCTTTTGCTTATCCTCTAAGTGACAACAACCTTGGCTGTGAAAATACCAACAATAACGCAGAAAAACAGAATAGGCTTTAAACAGAGTTGACATCAAAAAAGGGGCATTTTGTATAACAATCTGCCTGAATTTCAATTAGATAACTAATGATACTGTTGCATTTTTCAATATATTTTTCTCTAAATTTGAGGCATCATCTGATCAACAGTAATGTTTGACTAAAATCTTTTTGCACAATGGCAAAATCAACAAAAACCACAAAGTCTACCACAGCACAGGAAACAGCTCCTAAGAAAGGCGCTGCCCCTAAAACTGCTCCTGCCGCAAAGGCAGATGCCGCTCCTAAGAAGGCCGCCCCTGCTAAGAAAGCTGCTACCAAAAAAACTACTGCAAAAGTAGACCCGGCTAGCAAGCTTGAAAAAGCATGCAAAGACGCAGCGGCTAAACTTCAGACCATGGAGGATGGCAAATACCAGGAAATTCGTGAAAAACTAGAGTGGTGCATCGGTAGCTATAACTACGATAAAAATCCTGAAGGATTATTAGAGTATGGCCGCAAAGCATCTGACGCGCTAAAATCAGCCAGAGAAGAAAGCCCTAAGAAAGTCTCCAAGAAACTGGTTGATGATCTTGATAAGGCATTAGCGAGCTTCTAGATCAGCCTGTTTTAAGCAGAATACGGATCAACCTCCTCTTATAGTATGGGCCACTGGCCTGCCTGCCACTCTGACGGGTGTTCTCCCGATTGGGTACTCTCCCAGTGTATGTATGAGCTTATGATCAGGTTTTCTGTTTCAATTTCAGGATGATCTCAGAACATTCTTACCTTACTTTTGAGAGGCTGACACTTAGTGTGTCGGCCTCTCTTTTTTTTATCTTAAGCAACATAGGCCATATCCCAAGCAGCCATTTGTACGTTTGAACATCAGATTTAGCTTATTTCTGCCTGTATGAAACTACTGCTTGCCGGATGGCTCTTAAGTGTACTTCTTCCAATTGGATCTGCAGCACAAACTCCGACTAACCCTTTTCCTGATACCCTTAACCGTCAAAAACTCAACAGGATCATCATAGCCGAAAGTGCATTTTATGCCGCCGGCATCTCTTATCTGCACTTTATCTGGTATCGGGATAAGGAAAGGGTTCCCTTTCACTTCTATAATGACAATGCCGGATATCTGCAGATGGATAAAATGGGACATGTGTACGGCGCCTATGTAGAAAGCTACATAGGCTACCACTCGCTCCGGCGAGCAGGCGTACAACGGAATAAGGCGCTGATTTATGGAGGTGCTCTGGGCCTGGTATTGCAGACACCCATTGAAATCTTTGACGGACTCTACGAAGGCTGGGGTTTTTCCTGGGGTGATATGATCGCCAATACGGCCGGGTCGGCGCTGGTGGTGGGTAACGAATTACTTTTTGGCGAGCAGTTGATCAAATATAAATTCAGCTTCTGGCGGTCTACCTATGCCAGGCAGGCTAATGGCTACCTGGGTGATAACTTCCTGGAAAGTATCTTTCTTGACTATAACAGCCATACCTACTGGCTGAGCCTTCCGGCCAATCAGATTTTTCTTAAGGAGCACCTGCCTCCCTGGCTCAGCCTGGCAGTAGGCTATAGTGCTAATGGCATGTTTGGCGAGTTTGAGAATCGTCGCTTTTATCGGGGAGTAGCCCTGCCCAATACGGAGCGCAGCCGGCAGTTTCTTTTATCACTTGACGTAGACTGGACCAAAATTCCAACCAGATCCAGGTTTCTGAAAGGTGTATTCAACGCACTGGTATTTATCAAAATACCTTTCCCGGCAATAGAATTAAATAGCAGTGGAGCCATCAGGCTATATGGAGTATATTATTAGCTACTGCTGTAAAAAAGGAAAACCCGGCCTTTTGCCGGGTTCCTGGTATTCATTATCTAGTCTAAAAAGTAGCTGGATTCAGTTGAAAAAGTAATTCAAATTTACAACGGTCTGATCAGAATAAAAATAAGTATAATGCGCTTTTTATACTAGGTAATTAACTCTAGTAGAATAGCTCATAGAGAAAAAATAATAGGAAAAGGATTACCTCTGGCCAAATACTTTCTACTTTTCGGCAATTACCTCAGCAGGTAAGTTCTCTGGCAGAAATACCAGGTTGTGTATCCTAACTGCTTTTTTTCCTTGTGCATATATGCTTAGAGTCAGGAGAAACTATGGTAAAAAAGCCTGATGCGTGACTACTTATTTATACCTGAAGGATTGTTGAATACGAATGTATTGCAAAATAAAACACCTATAAATTCAACGAAAATAAATATTTTATTCTAAAATTATCCATAAATAAATAATTAGTGCTTATATTTGAGAATACATCGCTCGCACATTCTATCTCACTATCCGGCATTTTTTAAACTTATTGTGATTAATTAGTACTCTGCCTTTGAAAAGTAATTAATTTAACTTTTCTTTGAAAAAATAATATTTAACAAATAATTCTGTCATGATCATAGTTGATAATGCATTGAGCTTTAGAGAAGAAGTCAATAATCCTATCAAAGTCGGCATTATAGGCGCCGGTTTTATGACCGTAGGCCTGGTCAACCAGATAGAGAACTACACCCCGGGCATGCGGGCCGTAGCCATCTGCAACCGTACCACGCAAAGGGCTGTTCACTGCTACCAAAAAGCAAAAGTCACCAATGTTGCCATTTGCGATACCCCCAGCCAGTTGGATAGTACTATCGCACAGGGGGCTTATGCAGTCTGTAACGACCCTGAGGTGTTCTGCTCCTCGGAAGAAATTGATATTATCGTTGAAGCTACCGGGGCCATTGAATACGGCGCATCAGTAGTCATGTGTGCCATTAGAAACAAGAAGCCTGTCCTGATGCTCAACCCAGAACTTGATGCTACGGTAGGCCCGATCCTGAAACAATATGCCTCAGAAGCTAATGTGATGCTGAGCCAGAGTGATGGAGACCAGCCCGGTGTGATCATGAACCTATATCGCTATGTAAAAGGGCTGGGCCTGCAACCTTTGGTATGTGGTAACATCAAAGGCTTCCTGGACGAGCATAAGACGCCTACGGATATGGAAGAATTTGCCCGCAATGTAAACCAGGGCACCCGTATGATTACGAATTTCACAGATGGCACCAAGTTATCTTTTGAGCAGGCATCAGTAGCTAATGCTACCGGTATGGGTGTAGCCCAGCGGGGAATGAGTGCCTATCGTACAAAAAAACATATAGACGAACTGACCAACCTGCATGACGTTGAAAAACTCAAGGAACTGGGAGGTATTGTAGATTTTGTGGTAGGTGCCAAACCGGGCCCGGGTGTCTATGTCTACGGCGCTACGGATGATCCAATGGTGCAGGATTACCTGAAATATCTCAAGATGGGACCGGGGCCCCTGTATAGTTTCTATACGCCTTACCACCTTTGTTTCTTTGATATACCCAGTTCTATCGCCCGGGCTTTTCACTTCAATGACCCGGTGATGTATCCCAAAGGGGAGCCGATAGTAGAGGTGATTTCTATCGCCAAGCGCGATCTGAAAGCCGGTGAAACATTGGATGGCTATGGTGGCTACCTGACCTTCGGGGTATGCGAGAACTATGAAACTGCTCGTACAGAAAACCTGCTGCCTATCGGACTTGCCGAAGATGTGGTGCTAAAGAGAGATGTACCTCAGGACAAAGCACTTACTTTTGACGACATCGTTTACCCACAGGACAGGCTGATCTATTCCCTTTATGAAGAGCAGCTCAGGATGTTCGAGCCAGTCGCAGTCAAACTGTAACGGCCAAACAATAACAAAAAACAGAACCCGGCAAAAATTGCCGGGTTCTTCTTATTTAAGCATATTCTGAGGAAAGCTTCTCCCTCACATTTTCCAGCAGTACTTTGGTAGCTTTCACGCCTTCAACAGCATCCATACCGTTCCCTTCGTATTCTATTCCTACATATCCGCGATAGCCGGCATCCAGCACGATACGCATCATTTTTTCGTAATCGGTGTGAATTTCCTCACCTTCAGCGTTAAAATCGTGGGTCTTGGCGCTTACACCTTTGGCATAAGGCATCAACTCGCGCACGCCTTTGTAGCGATCGTACTCGTCACTACATTCCGGATTCGGATTTTCCGGCGTATAGCCTTCTCTTTTGATACAGAAATTACCAAAATCAGGCAAGGTTCCTACGCGGGAATTCTCTACCATCTGCATCACCCCTGCCAGCCATTCACCATTGCTGGAAAAGCCACCGTGGTTTTCTACCAGCACGTTGATCCCTGCCTTATCGGCATATTCTGCGAGAGCAGCCAGGCCGTCCGCTGCCAGTTTCTGCTGTTCCTCGTAGCTCCCCTGGCTGGAAGCATTCACGCGTATAGAGTGGCAGCCCAGGAATTTGGCAGCATCTACCCATTTGTAGTGGTTTTCTACCGCCTGCATACGTTCGGCGGTATCAGGGTGCCCCAGTTCACCTTCCAGATCGCACATGATCAGCAGGCTTTCTACACCCTCATTGTTACAACGGCTTTTCAGTTCGTTCAGGTACTGGGTGTCATTGGCTTTGTTGAAGAAAAACTGGTTGACGTATTCCACTCCGTCAACACCGAGTTCACGGGCTTTGGCAGGAAACTCCAGGTTACTGATCTGGGCTCCTGCTACAATAGAGTCAAAGTCTGTCCTGAACCTGTCTACGATATTATCAAAAGACATGCTCCTGATCTGTGGGTTAAACAGAAGGCTGTTGAGAGACCATTCTGCCAGCGAAATTTTATAGATAGGCCGCCCGGGGCTGGTAAGATCGGCAGCGGGCACTGTTTCTCCCTCTGCTCCTGTGTTAGCGGTATTGGTACAGCCGATACCGGCAAGCCCAAACCCGGCAGAGATGGCAGCTGTCTGCCTGATGAAGATTCTACGATTCATAAGTCCTAATTTTCAGGATGAAAGTATTTGAATTGTGAAAACACTTAACAAAAGCTAATCAAGCCTGAAAAATAGTTCTTTTTTACTGAAGTCAAAACATCCGGATGTGCTGAAAGAATATTGTTGCCGCTGAGAATGGTTAATTTTTGATTACGTGTTTCATAACCCAGGACTTCCCCCAGTTTTCTTTTTCTTCTTCTGACCAGAGTTCAGGAAAGAAAATCACTCGCTGAAAACGAGGGGGCAGATATTTACGCCAGTTGGTACCGCCGGTTGCGCCTTTGGTATGCTGGTCGCTCACCAGGTAGCGCACTGCTGCCCTGAAATGCGCCAGCGGCCAGTGTACATTTACCCACTGGTCAAACTCACGCAGTGCCGCAATGATATCGACATCTTCCTCCCTGACAAAACGCTTCATTCGCTTGCGCAGGTTTTTCTGCTTATAGTGCCGGGCCTTGTCCAGCAACATTTTATCGTATTTAGCTTCAAACTGACGCAGGGTAAGCGTCTTTTCACCGGTTTCTGTGTTACGAGCGCCTGCTTTCCAGTAGAGGTTATCCAGATAAGCCTCCACCGGGTCGTCAGTAGATAGCCACAGCACATAGTCTGCATGCACCAGGTTGATGAGGTCAGTAGACAAGATTTCTATCAGCCGATATTGCACTGACTGAAAGCCGCTGGAGGGCATCAGGGTCATACGGAACCTGGCAAACTGATCCCTGTCCAGCCCTTCGGTCATGACGCTAAAGGAATCTGATAACTGCTTGAAGTAGCGGTTCATCCGCTGAACCTTATCCAGGAAAGACTGACGATCGTTAGCTTCTCCCTCGTTGATCTGTTCCAGTTCCCACAGGATGAGCTTAAAATACAGTTCTGTGATCTGGTGGTAGGTCACAAAAATCATCTCATCTTTCTGGTCGGTACGGGGCTTCTGCAGGCTCAGCAGTGTCTCCAGTTCTATATAGTCCCAGTAGTTGAGGTAATCGGCGTGCAAAAGCCCTTCCAGGTAGTCTGACAGATTCTGCCCTTCTTTGGCAAACTTGTCAGCCAGTTGTTCAAGTTTTTTAAGAACTTCAGGGGAAAGCGTGATTTTCTCAGTCATTCATTCTTACGTTAAAAAGTAACTACATAACGTCTGAAATAGCCGGGCTGTTACGGGGGTTCCCTTACATCCCGCTGTCAACCAGGTACACCAGGTGCCATTTTCTTTTGACCGGTTCGTACACCATTTTGAAGTAAAAGCCGGAATTTTCCATAAAAATTTCGTCTGTCGCCAGGGTATCGCCTTTTACCTGCAGGCGGCGTTCAAACTCAGTGCCTTCCAGGTTCGGCTTCTTCAGCATTACCCAGTTTTCCCTGGTCCAGGTATAGGTTGAGTCTTCTTCTTCACCGTAGAGGTGGCCGGGCAGGGGAAACTGTACACGCTCCATCTGAAAGCTACTGTCGGTCAGAAAGTGCTCATAGAACTCATAAAAGTCCTCACGCGCCCCTCTGATGTCGGTACTGCGGCAGGATGCTGAAAGCAGCAGTACGATCATCAGTAAAAAAAAGCCGGAATTAAATTTATTCATGGAATTTGCAAGATACAATTTGTGTAAAAGCAGGCGTTACGAACGGTCAAAATTTTCACCAATACTGGCTCTGCATAAGCTTAAAACAGCCAAAAAATTACGCCTTCGTTGATTTAGTAGTCTACGTAGAAAAGACGATGTTGGTGGCTGAAAATTGTACCGACCCAGATGTTTAAAAATCCCTGGTAATAGCCACATTCGCCCAATGGGTGGTAGACTTAGGTCAACTTTTCTTAAGCGGTTTAGCCGGCTTAGCCTTCCAGATGCTGAATGAGAGAAATGGCATTTTCTATCACTTTCATGGATTTGGGGGAAGGTTCGCAAAGCGGCAGCCGGATATGCGGATGGCAGTAACCCAACTCTGCCATGATGGCTTTGACGGGTACAGGATTGGTTTCTATCATGGTCACATGCATGACATCCAGGATACGAAAATAAGCACTGCGGGCAGTTTCCCACTCTCCAGCCAGGCAGCTGCGCACCAAATCGGAAGTAGCACGTGGCAGACAGTTGGACACCACCGATATGAGTCCGTCACCCCCGCAGGCCATGAAGGGGAGCGTGAGTGCATCGTCGCCTACCAGTACACAAAAATTATCGGAGGTCCGGCGAATTACATCTACCATCTGGCTGATATCACCGCTGGCTTCCTTAACGCCTACAATATTTTTATGCTCTGCCAGCCTCAGCAGGGTATCCGTATCCAGGTTGACTGCCGTACGGCCTTTGATGTTATAGATAATAATGGGCAAATCAACTGCATCGGCAATAGCCTTAAAATGACGGTAAAGCCCTTCAGGAGTGGGTTTGTTGTAGTAGGGATTGATTACCAGGTGGCCATCCGCACCCGCCTCAGCAGCCACTTCGGCCAGTTCAATACTCTCCCTGGTATTGTTTGACCCGGTGCCATGGATCACCTGACAACGGCCGTTGACCACCTTTACCGACCAACGCAGAATTTCCTGGTGTTCCTGATGAGAAAGCGTAGGGCTTTCTCCGGTGGTTCCCACAAATACGATCCCTTCTACCCCGGCATCAATCTGTTTGTTCACCAGCTTTTCAAAAGCCGGCCAGTCTATGGTGTTGTCTCCTGTGAAGGGAGTGATGATCGCAGTGTATGTTCCCTGAAAAAGCTTGTTCATGCTGGTTTTAGGTTAAGCCGGTTTTTTCTGCCAATTTCCTACTACAGGACCAAAATTACAAATTTTGATTGCGCATGCCCTGTTTCTGCTTATATCTTTTGCAGGATAAACACCCTTTTATGGTCATTGAACCGCTCCTCCCATTTCCATTGCTTTCCGATAAAGCGAAAAGTATCCTCATGATAAAAACACACATGGGTAGGGTCGCGGCGATACCACCACTGGTCAAAATCATCCAGCGAATGCCAGAAATTTGTCATAATACACAGGTAACCGACGGGCGCCAGCAACTGATACAGCCGGTTAAGCTCCAGTGCCGGGGAAAAGAAGTGTTCAAAAGTTTCGGTAGAGAAAATCAGGTCGTACTGTCCGGCAGGCCTGTCGGGAGAAAAGAAGGGGTCATACAAGGTGCACTGCAGTCCTTCATCCCGCTCCAGCAACTGAGCCAGTACCGGTTCAGGTCCACAACCATAGTCCAGTACCCGCATACCTGCACTAAAATAAGGGGAGGCCGCCTGGATCGCTTTTTTCAGGAAAGCAGTATAACCTTCATCATCTATGCTGTTTTGATGGTGGGTATAGCGGGTCTTTTCCTGTTCGGCATCGGGTAGCATCTGTTGGTCAAGAAAAACCAGGCTGCAAATCTGACAATGATAGTAAATGCGTTGATCGCGGGTAGGAACAACTTTCAGTTCCGCCTGATAGCATAATGGGCAAGACAATGTATTATTCACCGGCAGTTTGCTTCTCCTTTTTTTTGTCTTTTTGCCTTTTGATCAGGAAGTAAATTCCGAAACCTACGATGGTGGCCCCGGAAACCCACAGCATACCCGTTTTCAGCCGGTCGGTGTTCTCGCCCAGAAAAGCAATCATCGCTATCAGCGGAATGATTCCTGCAGTAGTTGCCAGGAAAAACTTTCTGTAGTTCATTTCCCCCAGTCCTGCCACGAAGCTGATACCATCATTGGACAGGAAGGGTGATACCCGAAAAAGCACCACTGCCCACACGCCATACTTCTGTATATAGTGGTTGACTTTTTCCGCTGACTTCTGCCCTATCAGGCGGTCAATGAAGGCATTGCTGGCATGATAACCAATATAAAAGGCAATGGTAGCCGCTACTGCTACTGCCACGTAAGAGATGAGCGATCCCCACCAGGGGCCATAAGCAAGCGTAGAAACGATCATCAGCAGCGGTGAAGGGATTACGATCAGAAACATCTGTACGACCATAGCCGCCACGATGATCAGAGGTCCCCAGTAGCCAAACCCACTCACCCATTCCTGAATCCGCTGCTTATCGTCGCTGGTCAGCACATCGAATGCATTGCTCATAAAGTCATTAACGCCGGGAATGAAAAAATAGGAAAGTACGATAGCCAGAATTACCATTCCGCTAATGACAAAGACCCATATACTTTGTTTGCGCTCCTCTTCTCGCTTATTGAGCTTTTGTTTGATCTTACCCTTGATGCCCATATAAAAAATAGAATAATGTACTGTTAAAAAAATCCAGCATGATTCTCTAACTCCAAAATCCGGGAAATGTTAGCTCACTTCCCTATCTGCCGGGGGATATCGCCCGGCAGGCGGCTCATCAGCTCGTTGTTCAGTTGGTTGGCAAAGTCAGAGAAAGAACTGATGGTGATACTGTTTTTCTTCTGTTTACCGATCAGTACCACCTCATCTCCTACCCTTACGCGCGGAATATGACTTACGTCTACCATAAATAAATTCATATTGATGAGCCCACAGATATTGGCCCGCTTCCCCCTTATCAGCACAAAGCCCTTATTGGACAGGCTACGGGCATAGCCGTTGGCATAGCCCAGCGGGATCACGGCAACCTTCATGTCGCCAGCGGCCTGGTAGCTGGTACCATAGCCCACAAACTCCCCCTCTTTAACTTCTTTGATGTGCATGATGTCCGTTTTCCAGGACATGACCCGGTGCAGCGGATTATCGCTCATTCTGTTGACTTCCAACAGGTGCATATTGTATACGTCCGGGCTGGGCCATAAGCCATAGAGTGCAATACCTATCCTGACGAGGTCCATACGGGCTTCAGGGATGGTGAGCGCGGCGGCCGATGATGCTATATGCCGCAGGCCGGGCGAGCAGTGCATCTGCTGGGCCAGATCATAAAATTCATTATAGCGCACCATCTGCCGCCTGATCCGAAAGTGGCTGGCCAGGGTTTCTGCACCAGCCAGGTGGGTACACAGGCCTCTGAAATCTATGTACTGATGATGCTTTTTCAGCAGGTCTAAAGCCTCAGGCATCTGCTCCATGGGCAGCCCGGTGCGGTTGCCGCCGGTTTCCACTTCCAGGTGAATGATTGCTTTTTTGCCCAGTTTACGTGCCGCTTCCACCGCCAGCCGGATACGCTCCAGGTCAAATACATAAAACTGTATCTCATGATAGATCACCCACTCCAGGTCCTGTGGATACAGAATTCCCATAATCATGATCTCACAATCTTCCTGACAGGCCTTGAGCACCTGGCTGGCTTCGTAGCTGGAGGCTACGGCAAAATGCCGGATACCGGCTTTCAACAGCATAGGCACAAAATGATCGGTGCTATGCCCGTAGGCATTCGCCTTTACGATGGCGGAAATAACCGGCTTTTCACCAACTTTGGCTCTTACAAAATCAACATTGGTTTGTAAAGCCGACTGGCTGAGCGTAATACGAGAAGAATGCCTGACAAGTAATTTATCAAGAGGATTGTTAGTCATAGCTATCATGCGAAAGTTGAATATGGTTGCAGCAAACCATACGGGTACGAATCAGTAAATTAACAAGCTTAACAAAAAATCACAACCCTGGTATTCTTGTAGTGTTTAGCCTCTACCTCCTCTCAGGCTTGCTGCTGGATGGTATGTAAAAATAAATGCCGGCCCGGAAAAATAATATTTTAATTTTCGGTGAATGTAAGTAACTTTGACCGGCAAATAAATCCTCTTATTTGCCTATGATGACTGACTCTTCTAAATTTTTGTACGAGGCCCTCACTTACGATGATGTGTTGCTCGTACCCAGTTACTCTGAAATACTTCCCAGAAACACGGATACCAGTGCGCAGCTTACCCAAAAAATAAGGCTCAATATACCACTGGTTTCAGCTTCTATGGATACAGTCACTGAAACTGAGCTGGCCATTGCTATTGCACTGGTAGGTGGACTGGGATTTATCCATAAAAACATGCCCATTGAGGCACAGGCCCATCAGGTAAGGAAAGTAAAGCGTTCGCAGAGCGGGATGATCCTGGACCCTATTACCCTGGATATTGATGCTACTGTATATGATGCCAAAGCCATCATGCGCGAAAACAAGATCGGCGGCATACCGGTAGTAGACAAAAACCGGCATCTGCTGGGCATCGTTACCAACCGCGACCTGCGCTTCCTCAAAGATATGAACCAGCCGGTACGGGAAATCATGACCCGGGAAAACCTGGTCACGGCTGAAGTAGGGGTCGGGCTGGAAAAGGCAGAGGATATACTGCAGGAGTATAAGATTGAAAAACTGCCCATCATAGATAAAGATGGCAAGCTACACGGCCTGATCACTTATAAGGATATCCTGAAAAATAAAGATCGCCCGAATGCCTGTAAGGATGAGTTTGGCCGCCTGAGAGTAGGCGCGGCTGTCGGTGTGACACACGATATCCTGGAAAGAGTAGAGATGCTCAAAACCGCCGGCGTGGATATCATCAGCATTGATACCGCTCATGGGCATTCTAAGGGCGTGATAGATAGCTGCGTCAAGGTGAAACAGCGTTATCCGGAGGTAGAGGTGGTAGTTGGCAATATTGCCACTGCCGAAGCAGCCAAAGCCCTGGTAAAAGCCGGAGCAGATGCGATCAAGGTGGGTGTAGGCCCGGGCAGTATCTGTACCACCCGTATCATCGCCGGGGTAGGTGTTCCCCAGTTATCAGCGGTGTATGAAGCCGCCAAAGCTGTCAAATCCAGCGGGATACCGGTAATTGCCGACGGAGGCATCCGCTTTTCGGGCGATATTGTCAAGGCCATAGCCGCCGGGGCCAGCAGTGTGATGATCGGTTCGCTACTGGCTGGTACTGATGAAGCGCCCGGTGAGGTGATCCTGTATGAAGGACGAAAATTTAAGTCTTACAGGGGAATGGGATCGGTAGAAGCCATGGAAAAAGGTTCTAAAGACCGTTATTTCCAGGATGCTGAAGATGATATCAAGAAGCTGGTACCGGAAGGAATTGTCGGACGTGTCCCTTACAAAGGCAGAGTTGACGAAGTAATCTATCAGATGATCGGAGGTATACGGGCAGGTATGGGCTACTGCGGGGCGCAGAACATTGCTGGCCTGCAGGAAGCCAGATTTGTCAAAATCACCAATGCCGGCTCACGCGAAAGCCATCCCCACGACATTACCATCACCCGTGAAGCGCCCAACTACAGTCCCTGAGCAGGGATGGTAATTTAGCAGGACATACCTTCACCATATCGGAATTTATATTAGCTTTGTGCTAGCAGGTGGTTAGTTGTTAGGGTAATAGCTAACCATCTTTAGCCAAGGACAAATGCCGCATGCGCTATCATAAGAACGTCATCCGATTTACGCTCTTTCTCGGTATTATTAGTTGGCTTTCGCTGGTAGTCATTGACCTTACCTTACTGTTTTCAGATATCAATAACATGAGGTCCGGCATACCAGCAGAGCTTAGGCTGGTATTGCTTGACCTTTTTTTTGTAGCCTTATTTTTCTACTACCGCTATATCACCGGCCGGGCTGAACGCGTTAACTTCATTGATCTGCTCTGGAGGGTATTTGCCACCGGTCTGCTGGCCACCATTGTCTCGCTGACAATTTTCCTTTTTTACAATCTGCTGGGCGATAGTCAGCTGGCAGAAAACCCGTTTCTCAAAAATTTCTTTTATCACATCAACATCGGCCTGGTCACTGCTTTCCTTACCTCTACCCTCATGGTGTGGAAGCAGTTGATACTTTATCAGAAGTCGAAGCGACTGATCAGGCTCTGGCTGTTGTTTGAGTATGCGCTCTTAGGCAGTATCCTGATCAACTTTTTCCCGCAGGATACCTTCAACACGATGTATAGTGTTGTACTTACGCTGTTACTGCTACTGGGTCTGGTACTTTCTGCCAACCTGAAATGGGTAGCTTACCTGGACTTCAAGCAGAAGTGGAAAAGCATTATCATTATGCTGGCTATCGCCATCTTCCTGATTTACTTTTTCTCGGCCCTGTATTATTATTCACAACGCGAGTCTTTATTGCTGCCGGTAGATGTGCTGGCGCTGGCTTATATCCTGGCGCTTTTTGGGTTTACCTTCGTATACAGCCTGTTTTCGTTGTTGGTCATTCTTTTCAACCTGCCTACTTCATCGGTTTTTGAACAAAAGCTGGAGGAGGTCATCAATTTTCAGCGGCTGAGCCAGTCGACTCAGGCCGGCTATAAGATTGACCAGGTTTTTGAGATCCTGCTGGAAAGCTCTGTAAAAGCAGTATATGCAGATGCGGCCTGGGTAGAGGTCAAAGATGAAGACCACCATCTGCTCCTGACCAAGGGGATTGATAAAGACAAAGTTGACCTGCTTAAAGATCAGCTTGAGACGAGTGCCTCCCATGCCGATGGTAGCCGGGGAATCAGTAATACCCGCCTTACACGCAAAGATTACCGTACCAACCGGAAGAAACACCAGATGCTAAAGCTACCGGAATATAAGTCAGTGTTGTGGATTCCGCTGGTTGTCAAAAATAAGACGATAGGTACGCTGGTGATACTCAAGGAGGTGGCAGACGGTTTTAACAAAGAAATGGTCAGTATCATCGGCACATTTGCCAGCCAGGCCTGTATTTCGGTAGAAAATTTCCAGCTGCTCAGTGAAACCATCGAAAACGAACGATATAAGGAAGAATTGGAAATTGCCAACCGGGTACACCAGAGCTTGCTACCCAAAGAACCTGTTTCCAACGATACTTTTGAGATAGCCGCTTTCTCCGAAGCCGCTGATCAGGTGGGGGGCGACTATTATGACATTTACCAGATCAACAGCCATAAATTTATCATCATCATCGGAGACGTATCGGGCAAAGGAACTTCTGCGGCTTTCAATATGTCGCAGATGAAGGGAGTTTTCCATAGCCTTGCCCAGCTTGATCTTTCTCCGGATCAGTTTCTGGCCTATGCCAACAGTGCGCTGGGGCGCTGCCTGGAGAAAACTTCTTTTATTACAGCATCTTTTTTTGTGGTAGATACCCAGAAAGCCACCATAGAATTTGCCCGCGCAGGCCATTGCCCTACCCTCTACTATAATGCAGCGGATAAAAAAGCAGCATTTCTGGAAAATCAGGGGCTGGGACTGGGAATTATACGCAACGAAAAATTCAACGATTATATAGAAGTTACAAAAGTAAACTATTCACCCGGCGATATCGTACTGCTATACACCGACGGCATCACCGAAGCATCTAATCGGGCACATGAACAGTTTGGTTATGAGCGTCTTCGCTGTTTCGTAGAAGCCAATGCGCTACATGAACCTAAAGCGATACAGGACAGCTTGCTGCAGGATATTTTCGACTTTTGCAATGGTAAAGTACTTGACGATGACTACACGGCCCTCATTATTAAGTTTAAATAGGGCAAACGAACATTAAACGCTAAGTAGCGTATACATAATTAGTTATGGTAGATGTAAACGTAGATTTTGAAGAGGATTACTGTCTGATCAGGGTGCGGGGCGAAGTAGATGCCAGTTCATCTATCCATCTGGATGAAGCGATGCAAAAAGCGGTAGAGGCGGATTGTAAAAAGATACTGGTAGATTGCCAGGATCTCCATTATATTTCTTCAGCAGGCCTGGGGGTCTTTATGTCTTATATACAGGAGCTAGAGGTCAAAAACAAAAAATTTGTACTTTTTAACATGACGCAGAAGGTGTACAAAGTTTTTGAAATTCTAGGATTGCATCAGTTGTTAACCATTGTAGATACAGAAGAAAAGGCTAAGAAAGATTTTGTCGAATGAATTACAGTTTTAAGGTACCGTGTTGTAAAGATAAGCTACAAAGCATCAGAGATTTTGTAACCAATATTCTTTCTCATTACAATCTTTCTGAAGTGGAAACGCACCAACTGGTTTTGGCAGTTGATGAGGTTTGTGCTAACCTGATGATTCATTCCCATCACTGTAATCCCGACGAAAGCATAGAACTGGTCATCAGAGTTGAGGAGGGAGCAGGAATAACTTTTGAAATCCGGGATGAAGGTGCAGGCTTCAATTTCTGCGAATACAAAGAGCCCGATCTTAATGAAATCATTGGTACCCAGCGAAAAGGTGGTGTCGGCCTGATGCTGGTAAGAAGAATTATGGACCAGATTGAGTTTGACTGCTGCTCCAAAAAACGCCACAATATCTACCGCCTCCGCAAGAGCATTACATTTACTTCCAAAAGCCCTCTCTCCTAAAAACAAAAACCCCGGCATACAGGCCGAGGTTAGTATTACTCCCTTGAACACTCCCCTTTAGAGGAATACAACATCGTCTACGATTACTTCTTCAAACTCTCTCATGAAAATGGAGAGTATTTTTGATTTGGATAAGTTAAGCTCCTGTTTTAGCGCAGCTGAGCTCAGCTTTACGTAGAGCTTGCGGTCATTGATAAATATCTTATCTGTTCGCCTGGCAATGGGAGCACCCATCAGCCTTTCCCAGGAGTTGATCAGTTGCGTCTGTTCAAATTTTGACTTGAGTTTGTAAGTATCCAGCAGCTCACGCATAGCTTCCCCTACGGTAGAGGTACCTGCTTTGCGGGCTGACTGAGAGCCGTTACGTTTATGGTAAGACATAGAAGTTTGGTTCATGCATTCGAGTAAATATAAAAAGATACCGATGCATTGCTAAACCCAGGCCAACGAAAAATTTACCTGTCCGGCTAAGTCACTTAAGATCAGCGGATTAATTTTTTACCGCTGCTGGCCAAAAATTTTCTCATTCAGCCGGGTCAGTGTCTCTACCTTATACTGGCTGTCAACCAATAGGGAAATATTGAATTTACTACCTCCGTAAGACACCATCCGTATGGGAATATTGCCCATGGCATCCAGCACCTTCTTGAGCATACCTACTTTGTCGAAAGGCATATTACCGACAATGCATATAATCGTATGGTTCGTATGCACCTCCACATCACCGAAATCTTCCAGCTCTTCGCGGATTTTTGCCAGGTAAGTATGATTGTCTATGGTCAGGGAAATGGCAACTTCGGAAGTAGTAATCAGGTCAATGGGAGTCCTGTAGTTTTCAAAAATTTCAAAAACCTTCCTCAGGAATCCGTAAGCCAGCAGCATACGTGATGACTTCACTTTGATAGCCGTAATACCATCCTTGGCTGCCACGGCTGTAAATTCTCTTTCCGGCTCAATTTCAGCAGTAATCAGTGTCCCTGCTGCGTCGGGCTTCATGGTATTCAGCAGCCTTACCGGTATGTTGGCATGTTGTGCCGGACGAATGGATGAAGGATGCAGTATTTTGGCTCCAAAATATGCCAGTTCAGCTGCCTCGTCAAATGAAAGCTTGGGAATAGGATAGGTATGCTTTACAATACGTGGATCGTTGTTGTGCATACCGTCAATATCAGTCCATATCTGTATCTCTGCTGCCTCCACTGCTTCTCCTATCAGTGAAGCGGTGTAGTCGCTACCGCCCCGCTGCAGATTATCTACCCGGTTATTACTGTTGAGGCATATATACCCCTGGGTAATGAATAGCTCCTGTTCAGGATACTGCTCCAGTTGTTTTTGGAGCTGCTCCCGGATGTATGGCGCATCAGGTTCGTTTTCCTCATCAATCCGCATGAATTCCAGGGCCGGCAGCAGGGTAGCGTTTATACCTTCCTGCTCCAGATAGGTAACAAAAAGCTTGGTAGACAACAGCTCTCCCTGGGCCAGGATTTCTTTTTCTATATCCGCACTATATACACTATCAGCCATAGACCTTAGCGCCATAAAATGCGCATCCACGATTTCTTTTCCCTGTTGCCGCTCGCGATCCTCATGCAGCAGGCTCTCATAGTAAGCCTGGTAGGTTTCGTAGAGTTGCTCAATGATATTATCTGCATGTGCCTGGTTTTTTTGAGACAAAGCTGAAGCTATGCTGACCAGGGTATTGGTAGTGCCGGATACAGCTGACAGAACTACAATCTTTCTGCCGCTTTCTTTGGTAATAAGCTCAGCTACATCGTGCATCCTTTCCGGGCTACCCAATGAGGTACCACCAAATTTGAGAACTTTCATAGTAGTATAGCGTATTAAAAATGCGAAAAAATTAAAGTCATTTCACTGCCTTCAAAAGCCCAGTAGTTTGATAGCAGTATAGGCAGCTTCATCTCCCTTATTACCATACCTGCCACCTGCCCTGTCTTTAGCCTGCTGCATATCATTGGTTGTTAATACCCCAAAGATTACCGGTTTGTTATACTTCAGATTCACGTCTTTCAGCCCAAGGGCTACTGCCTGGCAGATATAGTCGAAGTGCGGCGTCTCTCCCTGTATCAGGCAGCCGATAGCAATGACGGCATCCACTGAGTTGTCTGCAGCCAGCCACTGAGCGCCCAAACTAAGTTCAAAACTGCCCGGCACCCATTTGCTCACGATATTTGCCTCTCTGGCTCCATGTTTTACGAGCGTATCATAGGCGCCTCTATACAGGGCATCCGTGATCTCCTCATTCCACTCTGAGGTAACAATGGCAAACTTCTTCTCCGATATATCCGTAAGGTTGTCGGTTTTATGATCGCTTAGATTTTTGTTTGCGGTAGACATGGGTTTGCTTGGTTTATAAAAGAAAGAGGATAAGACATCACTGCGGTGTAGCTTCCGCCCGGTCTTATCCTCCTGCCTGTTTGATCAATTTCTTAAATGCTATTGCCCGGCGGCAAGACTCTGTAACCTGGTCTGCTGCTTGAGCGCCTGCTGATATTCTGCAGCATTGGGAAACTCTTCGACGATACGCCCGTAGCTTTCAGCAGCAGCAGTATAATTATTTGCAGCTTCATATGCCAGAGCGGCTTTGGTCAGGTATTGGGGGGTAAAAAATTGATTCGGCTTATAGTCAGCAGCCCTTTCATAATAGCTGGCAGCCTGCTGAAAATTTTCTAACTCCATATACGCATCTCCGGTCAGCGAATAGGCACGCGCCTGTAACAGATAATCAGAGGAGCTGAACTCACTGAGATGGTCAACGGCCTGATCGTAAGAACCCTGCTCAAGAAATGCAGCTCCCGCATAAAAATAAGCAAGATTGGCGGCTTCTGTCCCACCATATTCATCAATGATCTCCAGGAAACCATAGTTGTTGCCATCACCGTTCAGGGCCAGGTTAAGGCTATCAGATTCAAAATAAAAGATCGCCTGAAACATTTCGTCCTGTGCGGCTTCGTTTTGGCTCTCGATATAATAGGTATATCCAAATATACCAGCGATTACCAGCGCAAAGGCTGCACCTATACCAAGCACCAGGTTTTGATTTCGCTTGCTTTTGAAAAAGGAACCTGTTTTTCCTACTAAGGTATCACGGAGTGCTTCTGAGCTTTCCAACAACTCGGTGTTGTCATGGTGTTCTGACCCTTTTCCTGATCTTACCTTACTTCCTTTAACTCTATTCGCCATCTTATTTGATTTAAGGGTGCAAATCTACATTAATTTCTCCTAAACAGAAAAAAAGAGCTTTACGTTTCTTCGCAAAGCTCTTTTAAAAAACTACTATTTTTTATTTAGTCAAGAATAAAAGGGTAATCTTCCTGCACGTAGACGTCCTTCAGGGCTTCCTCGGGTGAGGGGAAGGGTGACTCATCGGCAAATTTGATGCAATCTTCTACCTGCTGCTTCACTTTTTCTTCTATCTCTTTCAGTTCTTCTTCGGTAGCCATTTTGTGCTCGAGGATGGAATGCATACACTGCACAATAGGGTCCTGGGCTTTGTACTCTTCTACTTCCTCCTTAGTCCGGTACTTAGCCGGGTCAGAAATTGAGTGGCCTTTATAACGATAGGTCCTGAACTCCAGTAGGGTGGGTCCCTCTCCCTTACGAGCACGCTCGGCTGCTTCTGCCATCGCATGATGCACGTTTTCCACTTTCATGGCATCTACCGGGAAGGATGGAATATCATAAGACTCTCCCAGCGTATATAATTCGGTTACGTTGCTGGTACGCTGTACGGAAGTACCCATGGCATAGCCGTTATTTTCTATGATAAAGATCACCGGAATCTTCATGGTCATGGCCATGTTGAGCGTTTCGTGGAAAGATCCCTGACGGGTGGCCCCATCTCCCATATAAGTAGCACATACATGGTCGGTACCCTTGTATTTTTCTGCAAAAGCCAGCCCTGCACCCAGCGGAATCTGCCCTCCTACAATACCATGTCCTCCATAAAAGTGGTTTTCGATATCGAACATGTGCATAGAACCACCCTTGCCTTTGGATACGCCGGTTATTTTACCGAAAAGCTCAGCCATAATGTACTTGGGATCAGTGCCCAGGGCAATGGGATGGGCATGATCACGGTAAGCGGTAATATACTTATCACCTTTCTTGAGCGCGGATACCGCTCCAGCTGCACATGCTTCCTGACCGATATATAAGTGACAGAAACCTTTGATTTTCTGGCGACCGTACTGCTGTCCGGCTTTCTCCTCAAACCTCCTCATCAGGTACATCATTTCGTACCACCACATATAGGTTTCTTTAGAAAATTCTGCCTTTTTAGCTTTTGAAGATGTTTTTTTGGTTTTTGACTTTTCCTTTGTACTACTTACTGCCATAATAATTTAATTAAATAATGGAGTTCTTCTGGGAAGTAAACGTACTCTTGGTACGACTGTTTTACCTTTGCAAAATAACACAAAATCAATCAACTACGAACTAATGTGGCTTGAAAATATCAGTTTACTCAACTTCAAGAATTATGAGGACCTTAACCTTTCTTTCTCTCCGCAGATCAACTGCCTGGTAGGAGAAAATGGGAGCGGTAAGACTAACCTGCTGGATGCCATTTACTACCTGTCTCTTACCAAGAGTGCTTTTAGCTCAGTGGAAGCACAGAATATCCGCCATGAAGAACAGTTTTTCATGGTGAAAGGACAATTCAATAAAAATGAGCAGAAGTTTACCGTACAATTCAGTATGCAGGAAGGGCAGAAAAAACAGTTTAAGAACAACCGTATACCGTATGATAAACTTAGCGAGCACATTGGCCTCTTCCCCGTGGTACTTATCACGCCTGATGATACCGATATGATTCGGGGTGGCAGTGAGATCCGGCGTAAGTTTTATGACGGTATCATGTCGCAGATCAGCAGTGATTACCTGGACCACCTGCTCCGCTATAACCATACCCTCAAGCAGCGAAACAGCCTGCTGAAGCAGTTTGCCGAACACAACCACTACGACAGCGACCTGCTCGACTCTTACAGCGATCAGCTACTGGAAACCGGTGCATTTATTCATGCGTTTCGCAGCAGCTTTGTCCGGGACTTCTTCCCCATCTTCATCGACCACTATAACAACCTGAGTGGTCAGAAAGAGGTGGTAAATATCAGCTATGAGTCAGACTTTGACCGTAAGCACTTCAAAGAGGATTTTTACAAAAATTACCGGCGCGACCTGATGGCCCAGAGAACCACGCTGGGTATCCACAAAGACGATTATGTGTTTGAAATCAACGGCTACCCTGTCAAGAAATACGGCTCACAGGGGCAACAGAAGTCATTTGTGATTTCGCTGCGCCTCAGCCAGTTTGATGTTATCAAGGCTGCCATAGGCGTAAAGCCCCTGCTCCTGCTCGATGATGTCTTTGACAAACTGGACGACTTCCGCATTGCCAAGCTGAGTGAGATGGTAGCCGCCCAGTCATTCGGACAGTTATTCGTGACCGACGCGCGCCCGGAGCGCACCTATCAGATATTTACGCCGATTGCCGCAGACAAAAAAGTGTTTACCATCCACCAAGGGCAGCTTACCAAGGAAGTCAGCATGTGATCAGATGGGCTTGAAAGCAAAGAAAAGCAGCCAAATCAGGATCAGTGTAGGCAGCAGAAATGGTAGTGAGAAGCGAATAATATACCCAAAGAAAGAGGGCATCTTGATACCGATCTGCTCCGCAATAGACTTCACCATAAAATTGGGACCATTACCGATATAAGTCATAGCCCCAAAGAAAACCGAAGCTACTGATATGGCCGTCAGCCGGAGTACACTATCATGAAAATCACCCAGCGCATAAGCCACCACCTCACTTGACTCACTGATACTCGCTCCCTGAGATGCCATAGCCGCTGCCAGGAAATTCAGGTAAGTAGGGGCATTGTCCAGAAAACCGGACAGTACACCTGTACCCCAGTATAGGGTATTGTGGGTGATAAGTGCGGCACCGGCCTCAGAACGGGCAAAGTCACCTACCAACTGTAGGGCAGGCATCATGGTGCCGAAGATACCGATGAAGATAAATGCTACTTCCCGGATTGGTTCAAAACTGAAGTCATTTCCTTTGATGGCTTCTTTACTGGCAAAGCGGAAGGAAAGGTAAGCCACGGCAAACATGATCATTTCGCGCACAAAAGAGAAAGTAGCTCCGTGATACTCTATTCCCGGTACGAAGTCAAATTTGTTGGGATCCACAAATACCGCAGCAATGACAATGGCCAGCCACAGGAAATTACGTGTGCCGATCAGCGAAATTTTATTGGTATAAGTCGTAAGTTCCTCATCCTGTCCGTTCTCCGGCTTGTTACGCATGTCAATGATGTAAAAAATTACAACAATGATGATCAGGGCAGCGACCCACTCGACCAGGTTGTGCTCGAGGGTCCAGAAAAAAGGCACGCCCCGCAGGAAACCCAGGAAGAGCGGAGGATCGCCGATGGGGGTAAGCGCTCCCCCTATATTACTTACCATGAATATAAAGAAAACAATATGGTAAGGCTTGATGCGGTTTTTGTTGAGTCGTATAAAAGGCCTGATCAGCAGCATAGAAGCACCAGTGGTACCGATCAGGTTGGCGATAACTGAGCCGATAATCAGCAGGATAGAATTGGCCATAGGGGTAGCCTTCTTATCTACTTTGATCAGGATTCCCCCGGAAGCTATATATAAGGAAGACAGCAGTGCAATAAACTGCATATATTCCGCCATGGCATGTACCGGCTCATGCTGGTTATCCAAAATAAAAACATAGTAAGATACGACCGTTACTGCCAGCAGCACCGCAATAATCGGATAGTTCTTATGCCAGAAATGCTCATAAAACAACGGACCGGTAGCGATCATCAAAAGCAGTAGTACAAAGGGAATTACTGTCCAGCCCGCCGCACTGGTGTGTTCTTCTACCTCCTCTGCCAGTTCTTCACCGGCAGACGGGGAGTGCTCATCTGTACTATGGTCCTGCTGGGGATGGTAGGCAACTGCTCCGATAGTATAGGAAGCTAACGGCTGATCCTGGTATTCAGTAACTTTATTAGCCTTAACAGTATTGAAAGAGAGTAACAGTAGTAGTAGAGAAGTAGTAAATAGAGTAAACGCGCCCTTGCTCATCTAGTATGGTTAGTTTGTGTCGTTGCGTTAAAGTACAGGTTTTACTAAAAAACCCAAAATCATGGGATCAACCCATTCCGTCATATGTACACAATAAAAAAACAGATATGAGCAAATATAGTATAATCGTAAAGTTTTTGAATTTAAATTTGACAAACAGGCTATATTTTCGATGAATTTAGTATTGGATATAGGAAACTCATACGCCAAAGCTGGCATTTTTGAAGCTGGTAAACTACTGGACATCAAGCCCCGCATTCCCAAAAGCGATGCCGTAGAAATGCTGCAAACCCGTCAATATGATGCAGTACTGGCCTCATCTGTATCGGATTTGCCATCAGCACTACTGGAAGCGGTGAGGCAGCATAAAAACTATTTTCTGCTGGATGCAGCATTACCCCTGCCTTTTCAGAATCTGTACCAGACTCCCCACACCCTCGGCACCGACCGTATTGCTGCGGTAGCGGGTATGATGTCATTATTCCCCGGGGAACAGTCATTGGCAATTGATGCGGGCACCTGCATCACCTATGATCTACTGGACAAGGAGGCTGGCTATTATGGCGGCTCCATTTCTCCGGGATTACAGATGCGCTGTAAGGCTATGCACACTTTTACCGCCCGTTTACCGTTAGTGGAAATACAGGAGGAAAGTGAACCGCATATACCACTGCGGGGCTACAACACGCATACCGCCCTGCAGAGCGGGGCCCTTTATGGTACAGTGGCAGAAATCACGCAAATGATTCGGATGTATGAGGACAAATTCGGACATTTGCGGGTTGTAATATGCGGAGGAGACGCTGCGCTACTTAGTAAGCACCTGCAAGCGGCACACCAGCATGTGCCTGAGTTGATTTTGATAGGACTTAACAGAATTCTAGAACATAATGTATCGTAATTATTTATTCACCTGCCTTTTGCTGCTGATGGGTAGTGGCCTGGCTTACGCACAAACAGCTACCACCCCTTATTCTTCACAGGGATTGGGCAACATTGCCGGACCGGCCCTGATGCACAATGCTGGTATGGGCGGTATCGGGCTAGCCAATGGCAATGGCCTGCATATCAATAACATCAACCCGGCCCTGCTGTATCAGAATAGCCTAAGTGGCTTTGATGCAGGCTTTCAGGTAGAATACAAGGATATGGCCAAATCCGGCGCAAGAGCGTCCGGCTGGGGCGGTAGCTTTGCCTATGGCGTATTTGCCTTTCCGATTATCAACAACCGCTGGACTACCAGTATTGGCATTGCCCCCTACTCCAACGTCAGCTATAATATTACCGAGACCCGCAACATAGACAACAAAAATGAAATCGCTAACCTTACCCAGGAAGGGAGCGGCGGCCTCTCCCGGGTCAACTTTTCACATGGCGTCAGGCTGTTTAAAGGGCTGGCAGTAGGCCTGAAAACCTCCTACTTATTTGGTGCCATCAACGAAGAGCTAAAAGTACTGCCCCTTACTGGCGATGATCTTAACCTGATCACATCCTACACCGACAATATATACTACAGAGGCTTGCTGATCGAGCCGGCCCTGCATTATTCCCTTAAAACAGGAGAAAGTACCAGCCTTAATCTGGGCATGGTTTATCAGCCACAGACCACTCTCAGCGCCAGCAGAAGTGTCAATTTTGAAAATAATGACCCTAACGGGCAGGTCATCAGTAATGATACCATCATTTTTGACCAGCAGGGTACAGCCGTACTACCACAAAAACTGGGTATAGGCATCGCTTTAGATAAGTACCTGGCCTATACCGTAGGGGTAGACTTTACGATGCAGCAATGGTCTGACTTCGGGGCTTTCCAGGAATCAGAATCAACTGCAGGCCGTTCTAACGACGGACTTCAGAATGGCTACACGCTGGCGATAGGCGGACAAATCATACCAGATGTCACCTCTATCAGCAGCTATCTGAAACGAATCACTTACCGCGCCGGCTTCCGGTACAATTTGACTCCTTTTCACGTCAATGACACACAAATCAGGGATCTGGGTGTCAACGTTGGCTTTACCCTTCCCATGAATAACTTCTCGAGCATGAACCTGGCACTTGAAGCCGGCGTACGAGGCACTACTGACAATGATCTTATCCGGGAAAATTATTTCAAGGCAGCCCTCGGTATCAGCTTTAATGACCGCTGGTTTGTACGAAGAAAGTTTGACTGATGCAGACAGCTTTTTTCCAACTTTTTTTTGGCAGAAATGTTACTCCTAAATAAATTCTTTACTAATTAATAGCAGCAAATCTGTGTTTATTTACAGTTTTGGGAAAAAATAGGACTTTATTTAGTGCTTTTAGCGATATTAATTTTGATTTTGTAAGTTTTCGGCCTTATTTTTGTATTTTCGTCAATAAAGTGCGCGTAACTTTTCAGTGTGTTTACGAGAATAACTAACTGTTAACAATCTCGCAATAGACTGAACTTTACAAACTGATAGTTGTTTTAAGCTTTGATTATCAGTCACTTATGACCCTGATAGCTTAGACATTTAAACTTAATCTGTTCACCAATAAAGAAGGAATCATGAATTTTATGCTGAATCAAAAATCATTCTGGTCGGCCTGCCTTCTGCTCATGTTATTTACAACAGCCGTAAAAGCACAAGGCGTTTGGAACTGGCCTGAGGACAAAGCAACCGCTGAGGAAAAAGTTGTACTGTACACTGACTTTAAGAAGGCTGGTAATTACGAGGCATCAATACCTCCTCTTACCTGGCTTCTCGAGAATGCGCCCGACCTCAATAACTCTATCTATATTAACGGTGCTGATATCTTCGAAGAATTAGCCAAGAAATCTAAAGACCAGCAAAAGAAGCAGGAATACATCGACAAGGCGCTGGAAATGTACGACCTGAGAATTGAATACTTTGGTGATGAATCCAATGTGATGAACCGTAAGGCCAGCACTGCTATGAGCCTGATGTATCGTGACAAAGAGGCGTATGACCAGCTCTATGACATCTACAACAAGGCGATTGAGGTCAGTGGCGACAACTTTTCCTATTACAACATCACACCCATGATGAGTATTGCCAAAACGCAGTACGAAAGAGGTAAATTTGAAGCTGAAAAAGTCATTGAAATCTACGACCAACTCAGCGAAATAGCTCAGAATAATATCGATGCTGGCAAAAATGCCGATAAGTATGCTGACCAGCAGGAAAAGATTGATGCGATCTTTACTTCTACAGTTACTGTAAGCTGCGACTACATTGCGGAGAAGATGGTCCCTAAACTGGAAGAGAACCCTGATGACCTGGACCTGGCCAAGAAGATCATTGCACTCTCTCTGGCATCTTCCTGTACCGGTGAAGATTTCTTCATTACAGCGGCTGAGGCCACTTTTAACAAGGAGCCTAATGCCGGTCTGGCAAAAACAATTGCTTCCCGCAAGCTGCAGGCTGAAGATATGGAAGCCGCCAAAGAATGGTATAATAAAGCCATTGAGCTATCTACTGACGACGCACAGAAAGCTGAATTCTATATGGACCTGGCAAGTATAAGCCAGAAAGAAGGCGATAAACCTACTGCCCGTAAGTATGCGCTGGAGGCTGCCTCATTAAGCCAGGAAGAAGCTGAAAAAGCTTACACCATGGTGGGAAACCTGTACTTTTCAAGCGGCCCTGAGTGTAAAGCCGGAGAAGACCCGGTAAAAGACCGCGCGGTTTATATAGCTGCTTACGAAATGTACAAAAGAGCTGGCAACGCCTCAGCTATGGCGAATGCCAAAGCCCAGTTCCCTTCCAAGGAAGAAGTATTTACCTTCAACCATAAAGTGGGTGACCAGATTAATGTGGGATGCTGGATAGGTGAAAGTGTTACCATCCAGACCAGAGACTAAACGTCTTAACGACATTCCTTCCCTATTAGCCATCCGCCTGAGCGGATGGCTTTTTTCATATAACTATTTCCCTCAAAATCCGGTATACCTGCTATGATATGCCAAATGAACGAATAAGATGATACGACAGATGATGCTTTTATTAGGGACTGTCCTGATATTAGCTGCCTGTGCAGATGATAGCCAGAACCCTGACGATTTTAAAGAATACGACGGGCCGGTAATGGAAGCCACTGACGTAGAGCTGTTTTACAGCGACTCTGCAGTAGTCAGGATACGGCTCACTGCCGACCGGCAGATGGAGTTTGAAAGCGGTGACCGGGAGTTTCCGGAGGGGGTATATATTGAGTTTTTTGATGAGGATGAGATTAGAAGCTCTTCTATCAAAGCCAACCATGGATACTTTAACAAGCAGGAAAATAAATATACCGCTACCGGTGATGTGGTGGTACAGAACTACAAGTCGGACGAGAAACTGGAAACCGAAGTGCTCTACTGGGAGCCCAACAAACGTGAAATCCATACTGACCGCTATGTAGAGATCACCAGCGGAGATGAAATCCTGATGGGAGAAGGGCTTACTTCTGATGAGTCATTCAACAGTTATCAGATACTTAAGCCCAAAGGCACATTTTCATTAAGTGAACAGGAAAACAACTGACCATGAAACTCATTGATGCGATTCTTCTCTCGCTAAGCGTTGCTTTTTTTATTATCGGTGTACACCAGACCATCGTCAGTACTGAGTCGGTGGAGGCAGGGGTGGCCAACGCTTATGTTTTTTATATGACTTCCCTGCTGTTACTGTTCTGGTATCGGGTCCGCCGTAAAAAACAGCAGCAGGAAAATAAAAAGGAAGAAAATAAACAGAAAAACAGAAGGAAAAGACGATCAAAGTAAGAGGAATCTCATACTTTTGTACTTTGAGCTTAGTGTTAAGACATTAAGCTATAATTTATTGTATGGACTATTATAGTATTACCGTAGTAATTATATGCCTTTTGTTTTCTGCCTTCTTTTCAGGAATTGAGATTGCATTCATCTCGGCAGATAAGCTAAGGATAGAACTTGCCAGCAAACAGGGAGCCCTTTCGGGCAGACTACTATCACATTTCATACAGAAACCATCCCGCTTCATAGGCACCACACTGGTTGGGAATAATATTGCGCTGGTACTTTACGGCATTTTCATGGCAAATCTGCTGGACCCCTGGCTGGCTGCCAACCTGCCTGAAGTAGTTAATAATGATGGTACGGTACTGTTCCTGCAGACTATACTGGCTACCATGCTGGTGCTGGTAGTAGCTGAGTTTACACCAAAGAGCACCTTCCTGATTGACCCCAACGGCTTGCTGTCAGTTTTTGCCATTCCCATGACAGTAATTTACTATATCATGTATCCAATAGTGTGGATCATAGATAAGGTAGCCCAATTTGTAATTATCCATGTACTGGGATTTAAATACAGGGAAGACAAGCCGGTTTTTGGACTTACGGATCTGAACAATTATATCAAGAATACCCTCAGCGATGAGGTGCTGCAGGAAAGCAACCGCCGGAACACCCAGCAAAACAATCCGAGGGTAGATACCAAAATTTTCAGCAATGCCCTGGAGTTCAAAACTGTCAAGGTAAGAGAATGTATGATCCCGCGTACCGAGGTAGTAGCCGTAGACATAGAGGATGAGATGGAAGAGCTTAAGGAAGCTTTTATGCAGAGTGGCCACTCCAAGATCATCGTCTATAAGGAATCTATTGACGAGGTCATCGGCTACTGCCATTCCCTTGAACTGTTCAAAAAACCAAAATCCATCAACCAGATACTGACGCCCATTATCATTGTACCTGAGACCATACCGGCAAATGAACTGATGATACAGTTCATCACCGAGCACAAAAGCCTGGCCCTGGTGGTAGATGAATTTGGCGGTACTGCCGGCATCGTCAGTATGGAGGATATCATAGAAGAAATATTCGGCGACATACAGGATGAGCACGATGTGGAAGACTGGGTAGAAACCCAACTGGATGAAAATAACTTCCTGATCAGTGCCCGACATGAAATTGACTACCTTAACGAAAAATTCAACTGGGTGATACCTTCCGGAGATTATGATACGCTGGGAGGCTATATATTGTCTATTACCGGCGAAATACCTTCTACAGGGAATGTAATCACTTCCAGCCCTTTCATATTTACGGTCATGTCTATGCGTGAAAACAGAATTGACAATGTAAAGGTAACCATCAACCACAAGCGACAGGAAGGCTGAGGAACTCGATCTGCCTGAAAAAGAGTTTGTTTCGACAGGGAATCATCGACTTTCAGTCGGTGTTGAACTTTGAAATTAGGGGCGAAAACATTTATTTTGAACTTCTTTTATAAAGTATAACATACAATGGCATTAATCAGTAAGATTCGTGAGAGGACGGCACTAGTGGTAGGTTTTGTTGCGCTAGGTCTTTTCCTATTTATTGCAGCGGATGTGTTCACGTCCAGCTCTGGCTTCTTTGGCCGGGAAGATGCAAATGTCGGAGAAATCGCCGGACAGGATATTTCCATACAGGAGTACCAGCAGGCGATTGAAGAAGTAAAGTATAACTTTACTGTCAATACCGGGCGCAACCCCTCCGAAAGAGAAATGATGTCTATCCGCCAGCAGGCCTGGGATAAGCTCATTGCCGAAATTGCTTTTACCCAGCAGTTTGAAGAACTGGGCATCAATGTCACCGAAGAAGAGCTGGTAGACATGGTGCAGGGCAACAATATTACCCCTGAAATCCGCCAGGCCTTCACTAATCCTGAAACAGGAGAGTTCAGCCGGGAGCAGGTACTCAACTATCTGCAGACACTCCCTCAGTTGCCTCCTCAGCAGCAGGTAGCCTGGCAGGTTTTTGAAAATAACCTCAGAACAGGCCGCAGAAGAATCAAGTACGACAATCTGATGGCCTACACTGATTATGTAACTACCCAGGAAGCTCAAAAGCAATACGCTGCTGAAAACACAATCGCTGAAGTAAAGTATCTCTACGTTCCTTTTTACGCTATCAGCGATACAGCTATCAGCGTCACTGACTCCCAACTGAGAGATTACCTGGATGCCCATGCTGATGAGTTTAAGGTAGAAGAAGGCCGTAGCATTCGTTATGTCAACTTCTCGGTAGCACCTTCTGCTGAAGACTCTACTTACTTTATGCAGGAACTGGATGATCTGAAAGAAAATTTTGCCAGCGCGGCCAATGACTCATCTTTTGCTGCCATCAACACCGACGGTACTGGCCAGCCCTACAGAACCTATGCTCCCGGACAGCTTCCGGCTCAGCTCCAGGATATTGACCTGCAGGAAGGTGAAATCTACGGCCCTTTTGCCAGCAACGGACTCTACACCATGTACAAAGTGTCCGAAGCAACTGAAGACACAGTATCCTACGCCAAGGCCAGCCACATTCTTTTCAAAACAGATGACCAGGGTGCTGAGGCCCGTCAGCAGGCACAGGATGTACTCAACCAGCTGAGAAATGGTGCTGACTTTGCCGAACTGGCGCGTCAGTACAGTGAGGACGTTACCGCTTCCCGTGGTGGTGACCTGGGCTGGTTCCCTGAAGGACGTATGGTAGCAGCATTTGAAGATGCTATTTTCTCCAGAAATGAAGCAGGCCTGATACCCCGCCTGATCGAGACAGAATATGGTTACCATATCATCACTGTCACCGAAGCCCCTACTGATCAGGTATACAAGATTGCTTCAGTGGCCCGTGAGTTGTATCCCAGTGATGCTACCCGCGATCAGGCTTACCGCCAGGCAGACTTTTTTGCCAGCTCGGTAAGTGATGTGGAAAGCTTCACTAGCCAGGCACAGGAAGAATCGCTGAACGTAAATACTGCCGAAAACATCAGCAGTACCGCCCAGACTATTCGCGGCCTGGGTGATGCCCGCCAGATTGTGCGCTGGGCGTATAATGACGCTACACTGGGCGATATATCCCCGGTATTTGAACTGGATGAAGGCTATGTAATAGCCGTACTTACCGATAGAACCGAAGAGGGAACCGCCCAACTGGAAGATGTACGCGCTGAAGTAGAAGCCAAAGTGAAGGCTGAAATTAAAGGCGAGCAGATTGTAGATAAACTACAGGGACTGTCCGGGTCGCTGGAAGAAATTGCTTCTGCTTTTGGTCCTGATGCCAATGTTTACAGCAGTAGCGACCTGAACATGAGCAGTAATACCCTTCCCAATGTAGGCTTTGCTCCCAAGGCAGTAGGAAAAGCATTTGCCCTTAATACAGGCGATGTTTCTGAGCCTATTCAGGGTGAGAATGGCGTTGTGATCATTCAACTGGAGGCTATCACCGAGGCTCCTGAGATTGCCGACTACTCCAGCTATAAAGATCAGTTGCGTCAGCAGGCTACCCAGCGTACCGGTTTCAATATCGCCGAAGCCGTTCGTGAATTTGCCGAAATTGAAGACAAGCGCTACAAATTCTATTAGAAAGATTAGAATAATTTCCTGAAAGAGAGGCTGTTTCGCGAGAGACAGCCTCTTCTTTTTTACCATACACCTGAAAAACGCTTTATATTTTCTTGAGGTATCAGGATCAGTAAAAGACCAGCTGCAGCAGGATCAGGATGCTAATCGGCACACTCCCGACAGGATATTTTACGCACTAGCCAAAAGTTTTGGGCGGAAAATTTAGATTTTAGTTAAATTCCTACTTACTTAAAAGAATAAGGAAAAACCGGGGCAGTTGACCGCACATCCTTATGCACCTCAAGTACTAATTCACACAACCTAACACTCGTTTAATGCAAATCATTGAATCATCCAAAGTCTATGATGCCATCATTGTTGGCTCAGGCGCGGGGGGAGGAATGTCCGCTAAAATTCTGGCGGAAGCCGGGCTGAACATTGCCATAGTAGAGGCTGGCCCCTCCTTTGACCCTACTGATCCGGCCCAGATGACCCAACTCAAATGGCCCTGGGAATCTCCCCGACGGGGAGCCGGCACTACCCGGGCTTTTGGCGATTTTGATGCCGCCTACGGTGGCTGGGAAATTGATGGCGAACCTTACACCAGAGCAGAGGGGACAAAGTTCGACTGGTTCCGTGCACACATGCTGGGCGGCAGAACCAACCACTGGGGCAGAATATCTCTCAGATTTGGCCCTGACGATTTCAGAAGGAAAGACCTGGACGGGCTCAGTGACAACTGGCCTATCAGCTACGATGACATCAGTCCTTATTATGACAAGGTAGACAAACTGATAGGTGTTTTTGGAAGCAAAGAGAAGATGCGGAATGAACCGGACGGTTATTTTCTCCCTGCACCCAAACCCCGTTTGCATGAGCTTTACTATATCAAGGCCGCAAGGAAAGCAGGCGTGGCGGTAATCCCTGCCCGCAAGTCCATGCTCACCAAGCGTATCAACAAAGACAGAGGTGTATGCTTCTATTGCGGACAATGCGGAAGAGCATGCTCTGCAAAAGCAGATTTTTCTTCCGGGACTTCGCTGGTCTTTCCTGCCCAGAAAACCGGAAAAGTAGACCTCTTCGTAAATTCAGTAGTCAGAGAAGTGACTACCAATAGTGAAGGCATCGCCACCGGGGTTTCTTATATCAACAAAGAAGACCGTCAGGAGTATCAACTGAAAGGGCGTACTGTAGTACTGGCTGCTTCTGCCTGTAGCTCTGCCCGTATCCTGATGAATTCTAAAAGTGCACAGCATCCCAACGGTCTGGGCAATGGATCAGATATCGTAGGCAAGTATCTGCACGATTCTACAGGAAGCAGCAGAAGAGCCTTTGTGCCTGAGCTCATGGATCGGAAAATCTATAATGAAGACGGCGTAAGTGGAATGCACATATACAGCCCCTGGTGGCTTGACAACAAAAACCTGGATTTTGCCAGAGGCTACCACATAGAAGTTGGAGGAGGTATGGGTATGCCATCTTATGGCTTCGGCAGTGGCGTTACTGAGATGAATAAATTTATCGGTGAGCAGACCGGTGGCTACGGCAATAAACTTAGGGAAGATGTGAAGAGGTTTTACGGTGCTTTCATCGGTGTTTCAGGGCGTGGCGAATGTATTGCCCGGAAAGACAACTATTGCGAAATTGATCCCAATGTTGTAGATGAGTGGGGCATCCCGGTACTGCGTTTCCACTACACCTGGTCGGATCATGAGCGTCTGCAGGCTAAGCACATGCACCAGACCTTCGAGGAGATCTTCCATGCCATGGGCGCCACAGTGATGGGCGAAACTCCCGGCAAAGACAAGGATTACGGCCTGGCCGCTCCGGGCAGGATCATCCACGAAGTAGGCACTACCCGCATGGGTAATGATCCCAAAACTTCTGTGGTGAACAAAAATCAGCAGCTACACGAAGCCAAAAATGTGTTTGTAGTGGATGGCGGCCCCTTCGTTTCTCAGGCCGACAAAAACCCTACCTGGACCATACTGGCTCTTTCCTGGAAGACTTCAGACTATATCATTGACCAATTCAAAAAGCAAAATATTTAATCCAACCATATTATGGACAGAAGAGAATCCATGAAATCCATGCTACTCGGCTCGCTAGCCGGGGGGCTGATCATCAACGGCTGTGCACCACAGGAAACCGCAGTAGGCAACCCGCCTGCCGCTGCTCCCGGTGCTTACGGACGTACCGATGAAGAAAAAGCACGGGACCAGAAGCTCTTTGAGGCAGAATTCTTTAACGAAGCAGAACTGACTACCATTGCTACGCTCTGCGACCTGATCCTGCCGGCTAGTGACAGCGCAGGCTCTGCTACCGATGCAGGTGTACATGAATTTATCGGCTTCATTGTCAAGGATATCACTACTTACCAGACCCCGATACGCGGAGGGCTGATGTGGCTGAACAACCGGGCGAACCGCAAGTTTGGTACACCCTTCGTCCAGTGTAGCGGAAGCCAGCAGAAGGCATTGCTGGATGAAATCGCTTATCCCGATAAAGCCAGTCCGGAAGTAGCGCAGGGTGTAGATTTTTTCAATACCATGCGGAATCTGACCCTTACCGGCTATTATACCTCCAAGATGGGAATAGAAGACCTGGGCTACCAGGGCAACCGCCCCAATATCTGGGATGGCGTACCCGAAGATGTGCTCAAAAAACATGGAATGGCATACGAAGAAGCATGGCTGGCCAAATGTGTAGACCAGAGCAAGCGGGAAGAAATCGCCCAGTGGGACGATGATGGCAACCTGCTTACCTAACGAATAACGATTAATGACTGATGGTTGCTGATTTCTTCACTGATCATCAGTCATTCACTTCTTAGCGAATCCACCGGATTAGCTCTCGCCGCTCTGACGGACTGCCAACTGACGGTCAGCCAGGCCAGGATAAACAGGATGCCTCCGGCCAGGGCAAAAGGCCAGGCGGCTACATCTATACGATAAGCAAAATCGCTGAGCCACTGCTCTATCAGCAGATAAGCCAGCGGTACCGCCAGTACAAAGGCCAGCATGATCAGGCGAGTGAAACTCCCTGAAAGCATCAGCATAATATCACTGACCGACGCTCCCATTACTTTGCGAACCCCGATCTCTTTGGTGCGCTGCTCAGCCATATAAGCAATCAGTCCCAGGAGGCCGATGCTGGCTATGAAGATAATGATGCCCGTAAACACTGCCACAAATACGCTCAGCCGCTGCTCGGTTTTGAAAAGGTCGTTAAACTTACGATCAAGAAATGTGTAGGTGAACAAAGCCTCCCGGTTATGCTCCTTCCAACTGCTCTCTATCACCTCAAGCGTATGCTGCATATCTCCCGGCCTGATACGTACCGAGGCATAGTAGGACCAGCCTTCAGTATTGTCCGTAATGATCAGCGGCACGATATCATGGCTGAGGTGCTCAAAGTTAAAGTCTTTGACAATGCCAACGATCTTCATCTTCTCGCCATGAAAGGTTTCTACGGTGCTGCCTAAAATACCTTCCTTAAACTGCCGGGCAGCACTTTCATTGAGCACCGCTTCTTTTTCGGCACCGGGCTTCTCCTTTATCCATCGCCCCTGCAGCAGTTGCAGGTCAAAAACCTCCTCAAAAGCATAATCGGCACCCAGTACTTTAGCCTGGTACTTTTCTTCACTGCCTTCTTTGCGCAGGGTGGTCATGGCATCAAAAACATCTCCCGGCGAAGTCGTGCTGAAACTGACGGCCTCAACCTGGCTGTGCTGCAGCAGCGACTGACGGAAAGTTTCCGGGTTTTCCAGACTAAAGGCATTGGGGATCAGCACCACATTTTCCTTTTCAAAGCCTACATCCTTACCCTGCATGTACAGCAGTTGCTGGTAGACCAGCAAAGCACAGATGATCAGGGTAGCGGAAATGCCAAACTGAAAAATGACCAGCCCGTTCCTGAGTTTGCTGCGGCTGCTCCTGACGATCTTACCTTTCAGCACTTCGGCAGGCTTGAAGAGAGAAAGGTAAAAAGACGGATAAATTCCTGCCAGTACGCTTATTATCAGGGTAAGCCCTAAGATGGCAGGGAACCAGAGCGGCTCCTGCAGCAGGTTCATCGAGAGGGCCTTGCCACTCAGGCGGTTAAAGGGAATACGCATTAGTTCGGTGAGGCCCAATGCCAGTATCATCGCCAGTAGGGTGATCAGGAAGGATTCACTCATAAACTGCCCAATCAGGCTGGTTTTGGTGGTACCCAGCGCTTTACGGATGCCTACTTCCCTCGCTCTTTTGGCAGACCTTGCCGTGGCCAGGTTCATGTAGTTGATGCAGGCGATCAGCACCAGGAAAATGCCAATGGCAGAAAGAATATACACATACTTCAGATAGCCATCGGTGATCAGGTGAATATCGGTCACCGGTACAAGGTAATGCCCCAGTTCCTGCTGCCGCTCCTCCAGAATCGCTCTTGGTGTTCCCAGGCGCTCTTCCATGAGTGGCCAGACATATCTTTGCTCCATCGACAGGAAATCGGCTTTAAGCGACTCAGGCTCGGTATTTTCCTGCAGCACCATATAGGTCATGAAGCCCGCCGGCAGCCAGAAATTCTGCCGGTCTTGTATGATCTGGCTTTCCAGGTTACTCATCACGGCATCAAACTGCAGGTGACTGTTGGAGGGAACTTCTTCGGCAATTCCTGTGATCGTATAATCTTCTCCCTCGTAGGCCAGCCGCTTTCCCAGGGCCGGATGCGCGTCATCATTACCGGCATCAGGCTTCCCAAAATATACATCGGCTACTTCTTTGCTCAGCACCAGGCTGCGGGGTGTAGCCAGCACCGAAGCAGGATCGCCGGCCAGTAGCTCAAAGCCGAAGAAACTGAAAAAATTAGAATCCGAGCGAATGGTCGTCACTTCATTCAGAATCTCGTTTTCCTTCTTGAAAATGTAGGGATTGGGATGCTCAAGGCGGATTGTTTTTTCTGCCTGAGGTATCATATCCCGGATACCATTCACCAGGGCGGGGGCCACATCTTCCATGTCAAAATCCTTTTCGCCGGCAGTAAACTTGTTTCTGACCCGGTACATCCGCTCCGCATCTTCATGAAAATCATCATAGCTCAGTTCTTCCACCACATACAGCGAAATCAGCAGGCAGGATGACAAACCTATGGCCAGCCCCCATATGTTGATCAGCGAATAAAAACGATGCTTGAGTAGATTACGATAGGCTATTGTGAGGTAATTCCTAATCATGTTTCTTCCGTCTTTTTCTAACGATCACTATCTATTGTCATTCACTCCTCAAACTCTTCACCGGATCGGCCACAGCGGCTTTGTAGGATTGCCAACTGATGGTAAGGGCGGCGATCAGGAGAATGATTACGCCACTCTGCAGAAAAATTCCGGGATCTATGGTGGTACGGTATGCGAACTGCTGCAGCCACTCCCGCATCAGCAGGTAAGCCGCCGGGACTGCCAGCACAAAGGCGATCATCACCAGTTTGACAAAGCTGAAGACGAGCTTTCGTGTAATCTGTCCGGCGGAGGCTCCCATCACCTTACGGATACCAATTTCTTTGGTACGCTGGCTGACGGCATAGGCGACCAGCCCCAGTAATCCCAGGCAGGCGATAAAGATTGTCATCCCGGTAAATAGACTGAACAGGCGCCCCAGTCGCTGCTCACTCTGAAAGAGATCGTCATATTCCTGGTCCAGGAAGGCGTAGGCCAGTGGCGAACCATCACTGTACTGCTGCCAGCTTGCTTCTACAGTTTGAAGAACCTCCTGGGCTTTTCCCGGTGCAACTCGCAACACCAGGCGGTGGTTGTCCTGGTAATAATTGCTGGGGTGGTACAGGAAAATTGCAAAAGGCATCATTGGGTTGTGCAGCGAACTCATATGAAAATCCTTAACAACACCCAGCACTTTAAATTCCCGGTTCGCATTGTTACTGGCTCCCGGATAGGTCAGCTTCTGCCCGATGGGATTCTCCAGTTGTAGCTCTTGCACTGCGGTTTCATTCAGGATAACTCCGGCCGTATCTGTCGGGAAATCACGGGAGAAATAGCGTCCTTCAGCCATTTCCATTCCCAGGGTAGATAGCAGGTGATAATCGCCCTGCAGGGAAGAAAGCATGTGATTCTTTTCCTCCGCACCTTCCCAATCGTAAAAATCGGTGAAGTAAGACTGACCCGGTACCGAGGTAGCCAAAGAAACATCCAGGATGTCGGTATGGGCAGCCAGTTGCTGACGGAAGACAGGCAAACTGGCATTGAGCCGTTCCGCATAGTTGATGACCAGTACATTTTCTTTGTCAAAGCCTAGTTTTACGTTTTGCACATAGCCCAGCTGACGGTATACCAGCAGCGTGCAGATGATCAGTAGCGTGGAGACAGCAAACTGTACCACCACCAGGCTCTGACGTAAAGCTCCGCTACCACCTTTTTTGTCTTTATGCCCCTTCAACACTTTGGCCGGTGCAAAAGAGGATAAGTACAGGGCCGGGTAGGCCCCGGATAGCGCACCTACTACAAGTGCCATCAACAGGGCCAGGCCGACGGTAGCAGCGCTCAGAGGGGGAATACTGATCTGCATGAGCGGCTGCAACAGCGTTCTGAAAAGCTCAGCCATACCCAATGCCAGCACCAGCGAAAGCAGCGTATACAGTACAGCTTCTGTCAGGAACTGCCCTCTCAGTTGCGCCAAACGCCCACCCAGCGTTTTACGGATACCTACTTCTTTGCTCCGCTGCGTAGCCCGGGCGGTAGCCAGGTTGACGAAGTTAATACAGGCAATACTGAGCACCAGCAGTGCTACCACAGCAAAAATGGTGACGTACTTACCATCTCCCAGCGGCCCCACCAGGTTCCCTTTATCCACCGAATGCAGGTACACCTCCGTTAAGGGCTGAAAAGTAAAAAACCAGCGACCGCCGCTCGCAATAAAATCTTCGTACGAAGTGCTAATGAAGTGCTCCATTACCTCCGCTCCATGCGTAGCCACCATCTTCGGCATTTTACTTTCCAAAGCTGCGACATCAGCATCTTCACGCAGCAGAGCATACGTGGCAAACTGGCAGTAAATCCAACTCCAGGAGAAGCGGCTGATGACGTGATGCTTTTCCAGCGTGATGAGCATATCAAACTGAATATGCGAGTGAGCAGGGGGATCTGCTACCACACCGCTAACCAGATAGGGTACCTGTCGGTTTTCCCACAATAACAGCGTCTTGCCAAGCGGCTCATCCTGACCAAAGTAACGATTCGCCGTACTTTCTGTCAGCACAATGGTATTAGGCTCAGCCAGTGCAGTAGTTGGATCACCAGCCAGCAGCGGAAAGTCAAACAGGCTGAAGAAGTTGCTGTCTACCGCCAGTATTTTATCTTCATCAAAGGCTTCATCTCCGTACCTGACCACTGTATTACTCTCAGGATAAAGACGGGTGGCGGCTTCTACCTCGGGATAATCAGCCATCAACAGACCGGCTACCGGGGGAGGCGTAGCAGCACCGATACCTTCTTCACCGTTCCAGTTGTAGTCCAGGTTCACCCGGTACAGACGGTTAGCTTTCTCGTGGAAGCGATCGTAACGCAGTTCTCCGTAGATGAATAGTGCGATTAACAACGCACTTGCCATCCCAATGGCCAGCCCCATCACAGTCAGTACCGAATAAAATTTTTGTCTTTGAAAAGTTCGTATCGCTATTTTCAAGTAATTCCTGATCATATTTTTTCTATCTTTTTCTAACGATCATTATCTATTCTTATTCACTCCTCAGACTCTTCACCGGATCGGCCACAGCGGCTTTGTAGGATTGCCAACTTACCGTGAGCCAGGCCACCAGCAGGGCCAGCACACCGGAAACGATAAAAGAAACCATACCGATATCAATTCTGTAAGCAAAATCCTTGAGCCACTGCTGTACGGCAAAGTAAGCCAGGGGCACGGCTACTACAAAGGCGATCAGCACCAGCCTGGTGAAATCTTTGGTCAGCAGGAGTACGATGTGCCGGACGGAGGCACCCATCACTTTGCGTACGCCAATCTCCTTAGTACGCTGCTCGGCCATGAAGGCCGCCAGGGCCAGGAGTCCGAGACAGGCGATGAGTATGGCCAGGGAAGTAAAGCCTCCGAAGATCATGCCCACCCGCTGGTCGGCCCGGAAGAGGGCGTCAAAGTCCTCATCCAGGAAGCTATAGTCCAACGGAAGTCCGCCGGTATGCGCCCGCCAAAGTTCGTCAATACGCACGATTGTCTGTGGCAGATCATCTGAAGCTATGCTGATTTCCAGATAGTCCTGCCGGTCGGACAGGGTCAGTACCAGGGGCTCCACCTGGCTGTGTAGCGATTCGTAGTGGAAATCTTCCACCACACCTACTACTATCGCCTCATATTCGCTGGCGACCATCACCTGGCTACCCAGCGGATTCTGTAAGCCCAGCGCTCTGACCGCCTGTTCATTGAGGATAATGGCATAGTTGGCTGAGTCAGCGGCTATCTCTCTTGAGAAATTTCGTCCTTCCTTCAGTTTGATGCCCATGGTGGGCAGGTAATCGTAGCTAACCATCAGGTTGTTCAGCACCTGGGCTTCATCGTCCCGGAAGGTCATGCCACCCAGGCTGTCATCCGCCACGGCAGGTATGAAAATGGTCCCATCGTAGCCGGCCATGGGCGATACATTGGTAAAACTTAGGTTCTTTACCTCGCTGAGTCCACGCAGTGTATGGGTAAAAGCTTCTGCCGACTTCCCCAAAGCACCGCCGTTGTTCAATACAAGCAGATTTTCTTTGTCAAAACCCAGTTCCTTATTCCTCACAAAAGACAACTGCTCGTACACCAGCAGCGTGCAGACGATGAGTGCGATAGAGATGACAAACTGAAAAACCACCAGTGAATTGCGTAGCAGGGTGTTCTTTGCTCCACCTGCCAGTCGCCCTCTCAGTACCTGGGCCGGACGAAAACGGGTGAGGTAAAGGGCCGGATAGCTGCCAGCCAGCAGACCGGTAAGAATTCCCAGGAAAAGCACCCCCGGCAGAAACCAGTAAGTCAGCAATGGAAGCTGTATTTGGGTTTCGGCAATCCAGTTGAAGGGGATACGCAGGAGTTCGGCTAACCCTAGTGCCAGGAAAGTCGAGAAAAGGCTCATCATCAGCGACTCGCCCAGGAACTGACGAACCAGCCTTCCCCTATCTGACCCCATCGTCTTGCGGATGCCTACTTCACGGGCACGATCAGTTGAACGTGCCGTCGCCAGGTTCATAAAGTTGACACAGGCGATCAGCAGGATGAAAAGAGCGATAGCGCCAAATATGTAGAGGTATTTGATATCAGCGTTGGGTTCAAACTCACCACGCAGGTGCGAATGCAGGTGAATGTCAGTCATAGGCTGGCTGAAAATCTCCACCGTGTAGCCCAGTTCCTGGAAGAGCTCGTACTCACCGAAATACTTTTTCAGCAATGGCGTAAGTTGTTCATCCACCGCAGCGACTCGGGTTTGCTCATGCATCAGGAAATAGGTGGCTGCATTAATTTCTCCCCATCCTTCATTTTTACTGTCCGGTTCTGACAGGTAAGAATAGACGATCTCAAACTGCATGTGAGAGTTTTTCGGTACCGGGTTCATGATACCCGTAAGCGCATAGATTTTGTCATTGATAGTGATTTGGCCACCCAGCGGGGCTTTATTGCCAAAGTAGCGCCGGGCTGCCTCTTGCGTCATCACCACCGAACTGGGTTCCTGCAGTACCGTAGCCGGGTCGCCCTGCGCGAGTGTAAAGCTGAACATTCGGAAGAAGTCAGGGTCAGCAGCCAGCACCTTGTCTTCTTTGAGCACGATATCATCCCTACGAAACAAGATGTTATCTCGCTGCGTCATGCGTACTGCCATTTCTACCTCCGGAACCTCATCCAGCAGGGTTTGTGCTACTGCAGCACTTACCGCTGCCCCGGTAAACTCGGTTTCTCCGATCTTCACATGCGTAGCCAGCCGGTGGATACGATCCGCCTTTTCATGGAAGCGGTCGTAACTCAGTTCCTGCACGATATATACCGTAATCAGCAGGGCGCAGGCCATGCCTACTGCCAGCCCCAATACATTGATACTGGTGTAGAAAGGGTGCTTTTGCAGATTGCGCAGGGCTATTTTGAGATAGTTGTGTAGCATGGCTTAACTATAATATGAACGAACGATGACTATGATATTTTTCTTTCTGGTTTCATCACTCTGTTAAAAGTTAAAGAAGGTGTACCAAAATTGAGCATTAACCCCTCCACCATATAATACTGATGCAGGTAATCCATTGCTTTAAGCTGATGTAATTCATCCAGTTTGGGAACAACTTTGATTTCTACCATCACAGTATCTTCAATCAAAAAATCTGTTCGTTGTGTACCAATATGTTCGTCCCTGTACAGGATTGGGGCGCTGAATTTTCTGCTATGAATCAACCCAGCCTGATGCAATTCCATAGAAAAGGCTCTGTGATAAATAATATCCTGTAAACCACTTCCGAGACCTCTATGTACTTCTGCGGCGCACGCCAAAATTTTTGAAATCACTCCTTCAACCTGATCATCTTCAAGGTTCATTGGTTCAGTGGGTACGGTAGTTAACATATAGATCACAGTTGATTTTTGATTGAATAAGTTTTCCTTATGATCAATAGCCAGGATTCAGCCAATCTTCATTCATTTCTAAGAGATTTCACCGGATTAGCCACCGCGGCTTTGTAAGACTGCCAGCTGACGGTCAACCAGGCGACCATTAGGGCCAGGATACCGGAAATGACGAACGAAGCCAAACCAATATCTATCCGATAGGCGAAGTCTTTGAGCCACTGCTGCACAGCATAGTAGGCCAGGGGTACAGCTATCACAAAAGCGATGAGCACCAGCCTGGTGAAATCTCTGGTCAGTAGCAGCACGATTTGCCGGACGGAGGCACCCATTACCTTGCGTACGCCGATCTCTTTGGTACGCTGCTCAGCCATGAAGGCGGCCAGGGCCAGCAGTCCCAGGCAGGCGATCAAAATGGCCAGGGAGGTAAACCCACCGAAGATCATCCCTACGCGCTGGTCGGCCCGGAAGAGGGCATCAAAATCTTCGTCCAGGAAGGTATATTCCAGGGGCATGCCATCGGTATACTGCTTCCACTGCGCCTCAATCGTAGCCAGGGTACGGGGCAGATCATCCGAGCGCAGTTTGATCTGTGCATAATTCTGGTAGTTGGACAGCACCAGCACCAGAGGCTCTACTTCGCTATGGAGAGATTTAAAATGATAGTCTTCCACCACTCCGACTATTTCGGCAATCCGGTCGCCGTCTATCATGATTTTGTTACCTATTGTCTGCTGCAGCGCCAGTCTCTTAGCAGCTTTTTCGTTGAGAATGATTGCGTAGTTGGCCGAATCGCCAGCGATCTCCCGAGAGAAGTTTCGGCCTTCCTTCAATTTTATACCCATAGCGGGCAGGTAGTCATAACTAACTCTCATATAGCTCATGATAATGGCATTCTCATCCCGGTAGGTAGTGCCGCTGCCATCCTCGCTGGCTACCGGAGGAATGAAAACGGTACCGTCATATTCTCCAAAAGGAGCCACATCGCTGAAACTCACAGCCTCCACTTCGGCCACTCCGTTCATAGTATTGTAGAATGCCTCACGATTTGCCCCCAGAGACTTACCATTGCTGAGTACCAGTACATTCTCTTTGCTGAAGCCCAGCTCTTTGTTTCTGACAAACTGCAACTGCTCATTCACCATCAGGGTGCAGACGATGAGCGAAATGGAGATCACAAACTGGAAGATTACCAGCGAATTGCGCAGCCAGGTATTCTTACTGCCGGAAGCGATCCGGCCCCGCAACACCTGGGAAGGATTAAAGCGGGTGAGGTAAAAGGCCGGGTAACTGCCCGCCAGCAGGCCTACCGTCAGGCTCAACAACAGAACCGCCGGTAGAAACCACCAGGAAGTAAAAGGTAAAACCATCTCCCGGGCGGCCATCTGGCTAAAAGGGAGCCTCAGTAATTCAGTAAGACCCAAAGCAAGCAGCACCGATAGCAGGCTGATGAGCAGCGACTCTGCCATGAATTGCCGAACCAGGGGCATGCGGGCAGAGCCCATGGTTTTACGCACGCCTACCTCTTTGGCCCGGTCAGCCGAACGTGCGGTAGACAGGTTCATGAAGTTGATACAGGCAATGAGCAGGATAAAAAGGGCAATGGCGCCGAAAATGTAGAGATACCTGATATTTCCGTTGGCCTCAAACTCTCCCATGAGGTGAGAATGTAGGTGAATATCCGTCAGTGCCTGTGAGGCCATTGCGATAGAATAGCCCAACTCCTGAAACTGCTCATACTCTTTCATGTATTTCTTCAACATGGGGACAAAAGAAGCATTCACTTCCTCTATGGAGGCACCCTCCCGCAAGAGTAAGTAAGTTGCGGTATTGATATTACCCCAGTTTTCTACTTTACTCCGAGGCTCAGACAGAAAGGAATAAACAATGTCAAAGTGGAAGTGGGAAGCCTCAGGAATCGGTTCCATGATGCCGGTGAGCAAAAAGGGCTTACCATCTATGAGCAGGCTTTGGCCTACCGGGTTGTCCTCCTGAAAAAATTTGCCAGAGGCAGCACGCGTCATCACCACTGAATTGGGCTCCTGAAGTACTTTTTCCGGGTCGCCTACGAGCAAGGGGAAAGAGAAGATGTTGAAAAAATCCGGGTCGGCAGCCAGTACTTTATCCTCTTTGATAGTGATGTCGCCGTTCTTGAATACCTTATTGTCAAAAGTAGCCATTCTTACCACCTTTTCAACCGCAGGCAACTCTTCGCTGAATGGGCCAGCCACTGCCGGGCTTACCGCAGCAGCGTCATATTTAGTTTCACCCATATCAAGGTGGGAAGTGAGGCGATAGATCCGATCGGCCTTCTCATGGAAGCGGTCGTAGCTCAGTTCCTGCACGATATATACCGTAATGAGCATGGTGCAAGCCATACCTACGGCGAGTCCAAGTACATTGATACCTGCATAAAAAGGGCGCTTTCGCAGGTTGCGCAGGGCTATTTTGAAGTAACTCCTTATCATGGCAGCTGATAATTTATAAATTCTTCTATAAGGAGGCTAATTTCCCGCCAATTAAGCTTTATTTTTATAAAATGCTGAAAGTCAGTAAGTTAATTACGAATCGTTCTCTGCAAATTATTAAAGTTGTATCGTTTTCGTGACACTGAGTGTTTGCTTTCGTGACAGTCAGGAATGTTCTCTACTGAATCTGGTAAATCACGTTTGAAGCTGTATTTTTACAAAAATCGTTGCGCTTATGTCTGAGTTTGAGTTTGAAGAAAAATATATCAGGGATCCGGTCTTCGGACTGATGCTCAGCAATGGTGCACCGCCCGAAAAAGTTATGCAGTACACCGGCCTTTCTGCTGAACAGGTAGAGCGTATCAAAAAATCCAACAGCTGATCTGGCAATTTTCAGCTTATTTTTCTATCTAAGTCTGACTGAGTACTTTTAACTTTATTCGTTTTGATCAAGCAATTTGGCATTACCTGGTGGGGCAAGCAATGGCTCAACGCTCTATCAAACATAGACTACAGCAACCGTCTGCCCCGGGGCAAGTCCTATGCTCGCAACGGCAAGGCGCACGATATCAGCATAAAGACAACGGACATTACTGCCCTGGTAGATGGTAGCCGACCCAAACCCTATAAAGTAAGTGTGCACCTGCCGGCTTTCTCCAAAACTGAGCAGCAGGAAGTAATGGAGGCCATCACCGAAAATCCGGTCTTTCTCTCCAGCCTGCTGGCCCGTAAGCTGCCGCCCGACCTGGCACAGGTGCTGGAACGAAATCATATCCAGCTTTTTCCCCGTTCCTGGAATGATATGAAGGCCAGTTGCTCCTGCCCGGACTATGCCATGCCCTGCAAGCACATCGCGGCGGTGATCTACCTCATTGCCAATGAGATTGATAAGAACCCTTTCCTGGTGTTTGAGATGCACGGGCAGGATTTGCTGTCACAACTGGAAGAAATGGGAATGCTCACCTCCCGCTCGGTGGAGGAGGAAATCCCTTCCCTGCCGCAGCTGATCAGTTCCCTGGCGAAAAAGCCTTTTTCGCGGGAGGATGATGAAGACCTGCTTCAGCCGGATCTTTCAGCCCTACCCGATGTGCACGAAGAGCTGATGTCATTGCTGAGCCCTAATCCGCTTTTTTATCCCGGCAAAGATTTCAAAGATATACTGGAAAAGCATCTCAAAAGGTGCGGCAAAGAAGCCAAAAAGGCGCTGGAAACCCTGGGACAAAGCAGTGAGAAGAAAGAGGCTTCTCAATCTGATGCAGGCCTGCACCCGGCTTCGGTCAGGCAGCTGCATTTTCGCCTGGATACACAACTACAGGTGGGAGCGATTCATTTTGATACCGCCGATGGCACATTCACTTTTTCTCATGGTAAAACCCACCCGCTGGACAGCCTGTTCCGCTGGCTGGAGACCATTGATCCTGAAGCAATGAGCCAGTTTGCCCCATCCCTGCAGGCCGTTTCTCTGGCACATCGGACGGCGCTGGTGCTGCTCAGGCAGGGTGCTACCGTGCCCCAGATTTACCAGCTGGAGCCCAGTTTTCACAGCATCCGCTGGCTGCCTGCCTACCTGAAAGAAGAGGTCAAAGAGGTGATGGAAAACCTGTCGCGCCACCTGCCTGCCGAACTGCTGCAGCTGGAACTACCCGGCAAAGGCACCCGCTTTTTTTCGCAGCAGGAGCAGGCCACTTTTCTGCTTTCTGCTTTTCTCAGTCACCTGGTGCAGCATGCCCATACCGATAAGTACGACCAGGCTGATGCCGTCAATGTGGCTTTTCTGGAAGGACAGACCCTGAGCAGCCTTGGTTTTGAGGAAAAGGAACTACCGGTGACGATTTACCTCTGGCTCAAGCATTTTCACCTGACGGAAAGAAGCGTAAGCCCGCTCATCAGGGTGGAGGAAGAGGAAGAAGGCTTCCGGATTGAACTTTGGGTGGAGGACAGAAAATCGGAGCAGCCGCCCTGGCCGCTGGAAAAAGTCTTTACTGAAAAATCCTTGAGCAAAGTACGGGCTGCCTTTATGCAGGATGTAGCCATATTACTCAACTATTTTCCGCAGGCGGCTCCCATGCTCAGCAGCCGGGGCAAGAAAAACCTGCAGGTCAACGGAAGCGAGTTTGTACCCATCTTTTTCCGCATACTGCCGGTACTGCGGCTGCTCAACATCCGTATTCTTCTGCCCAAAAGCCTGCACAAGCTGATCCGTCCGCAGCTCTCCATGCAACTGGATGCCGAGGAAAAAGGCATAGAAAAACACTTCCTGAGCATGGACGAACTGCTGCGCTACCAGTGGAAAGTAGCCCTGGGCGATGTGCACATTTCGCCCGAAGAATTTGCCCAACTCGTAAAAGGGGCCAGCGGTATCGTCAAGCTGCGCGATCAGTATGTCCACCTGGATTCGGAGGAGGTACGCAAGCTGCTGGACAAGCTGGAAAATCCGCCCGAACTGAAAGGGAGTCAGCTCATGCAGGTAGCCCTTACTGAGACCTACGATGGCGCGAAAGTGAAGCTTACGCCTAAATTAAAGAAGCAGTTGAAATCGCTGCTGGAACCCGAAGCTATCTCGCTGCCGCAGGGATTGGATGCCCAACTGCGTCCTTACCAGCTCCGCGGCTATGCCTGGATGTACAAAAACAGCCGCATCGGCTTCGGCAGCATCATCGCCGATGATATGGGGCTGGGCAAAACCCTGCAGGTCATCGCTACCCTGCTCAAGTTTAAGGAAGAAGGTTACCTGGACAAAAAGAAAGCCCTGGTGGTGGTGCCGACCACCTTGCTCACCAACTGGGAAAAGGAGATCAGCCGCTTTGCCAAAAGCCTGCAGTCTTTCATCTACCACGGCAGCAAGCGTAAGTTGCCAGAAGACGGTTTTGACATCCTGCTCACCACCTACGGCATCGCCCGCAGTGACCAGAAAGATTTGGCGAAGCAAAAGTGGTACACCCTGGTGATTGATGAGGCGCAGAATATCAAGAATCCCGGTACGGCCCAGACCAAAGCCATCAAGAAGATCAAGTCGGATGTGCGCATCGCCATGAGCGGCACGCCGGTAGAAAACCGCCTCAGCGAGTACTGGAGCATCATGGATTTTTCTAACAAAGGCTACCTGGGTCCGCAGAAGCGCTTCCAAAAGGAGGTGGCTTACCCCATTGAGGTAGAGCAGGACCAGGAGCGACTGCAGCATTTTCAGAAGGCTACTTCGCCCTTTATCCTGCGCAGGCTCAAATCTGACAAAAGCATCATCAGCGACCTGCCCGAAAAAGTAAGCACCGACGAATATTGTCAGCTCTCCAAAGAACAGGCCGCTCTCTACCAGAATGTGGTGGACGAAGTGATGCAGCAGATGGAACAGAAACAAGGCATAGAGCGGCAGGGGCTGGTTTTCAAGCTCATCATCGCCCTTAAGCAGGTGTGCAACCATCCGGCGCATTACCTCAAAAAAGGTA